>CAZSOA010000045.1:0-21119 GCA_964608305.1 uncultured Desulfofustis sp.
CCCTTCGCCCCCTGCTCGCCCGCCTGGACGCCCTGGCCCTGCTGACCATGGCCATTGTCTTTTTCACCCCGTCCCATATCACCCGGATCTTTCCGTCGCCGCTGATCGCCCTGCTGGCCGGCACTGGTCTCGCCCTCGTACTGCCGGGCACGGTGGCAACCATTGGTGATATCCCCTCGGGACTGCCCGATTTGACCCTGCCGCTTTTCCCGCTGGAACTTCTGCCCAAGGTTGTGCCGCTGGCGCTGGCACTGGCCGTGCTCGGGACGATCGACTCGTTGCTCACCTCTGTGGTCGCCGACTCGATGACCAAGACCCGGCACGACTCAAACCGCGAACTAATCGGCCAGGGGCTTGGCAACATGGCGGCGGCACTGATTGCCGGCCTGCCCGGTGCCGGGGCGACCATGCGCACCGTGGTCAATATCAAGACCGGTGGGACGACCCGCATCTCCGGCGTTATCCATGCCCTGTTTTTACTGCTCGTTCTGCTCGGCCTGGGCCCTTATGCAGCACTGATTCCATTGCCGGTACTGGCCGGCATCCTGATAAAAGTAGGGATTGACATCCTTGATTACCGGCTGCTGCGGCTGATCAGGCGGATACCGCGCCCGGACCTGATGGTCATGCTCAGCGTCTTTACCATCACGGTCTTTGTCGATCTGATCGTCGCCGTCGGTGTCGGAGTCACGCTCGCGTCACTGATGATCACCTACCGACTGGCAAAACAATCGCATGTCCAGGTGTTGGGAATTGCTCACCAGGAATGGCAGCGCGATCTGGAAAAAAGCCTCGAAGAAGAAACCGGATATCAAATCAGGACATTGACCGTCACCGGCGCATTCTTTTTCGGTACCACTGCAAAGATGCAGCAAGCGGTCAGCAGATTGATCGGCACCAAAGTGGTCATCATCAACTGCCTTGATGTCCCGTTTATCGACCTCTCCGGTCTGTTCGCGTTAAGTGAAATGATCGATCGACTGAAAAGTGAAAAGATAAAACCGATCCTTGTCGTCCGCGAAGCAGTTGGCATCAGGAGCCAAATGCTGGCCATGGGCTATGCCGACTTGCTCGGCACCGACGGCCTGCAGACGGATTACAACGTTGCGCTGCATCTGGCCTGGGACTATCTCGACCATCAATGAGTAGTGGCTGCAGTTTATCTACCACAGTGCTGCTGCAGCCACCTCAGGCAACGTCGTCGATTAAGGTTGAATCCGGATAGACGGATACATCCCCTGCATCTCTCCAAATTGGAACGGCTGTATAGTGTTGAGGGACAGGCGCTGATTCCGCTGGGCATGCCCGGCATTGGCAGTACCATCGTAAAAGGCTCCGTTAACCTCGAGAATATGGTGAATGCGGTCGATGAATGCTTTGACGAACGCCCCACCGTCGCCTTCAAAATGCATCCGCCCCCGGATCTCTGAGCCTCGAACCCTGGCCAGTTCATCAAGCGGCATGGAGTTGGCGACCAGATCCGCCTGGTTATTTATCAGCCCCCAGACCAGATGGTGCGGTGGAACTTCGAGAGATTGCTCAATGTCAATGATGGTATGGGGCATAATCACACAACCACGACTGATCTTCAGACCAGCAGCCGGCTTGCCCCGGAGGAAACTGTTAAACCCGACAAATACATTGGGTTCGAGCACCGCCTCGATGATTTTTGCCCCATGGGCGGTAACGTTATAGCCCTTCAGGGTCGAGTTGATGATGAAACAGTTTTCCTGGGCATTGGCTCCTTTGCCGAGCGATGAGTTTTTCAGAAACGCCCGTTGCGAAACGAGTACATTTTCTCCGATCCTGATCTTCGGCAAGATGACGGCATACCGATCCACTGAGGCAGTTTCCGGGATATTTTCAAACTCCTTGAGGTTTGCGGCATCGAACACCCGTTGAAATTCGACCTTATGCTCCTCAATGAAGTCGATCAGCACCCCCCATGGAACATGATCGGGGGACAGCGAGACATAATGTTCCAGTTTGTCTTTCGGATGGGTATAGAGAAAATTGAAATTGCCCGGACTGTTGACCCAGATGGTGCCGGGCGGAACACTCAGGTGATTGATTTCACCGGCTTGCACATAGGAATAGGCACCAATCACGCTGTTACGCATGGTGGTCAGGTCGACGGTGGCAAACGGTCCGAGGAAACAACCGTTGGCCGGGGCACCGTGTATATTGGCATAATCCATGGCCAGCGTTTTTTTGATGAAAAACTCTTCGGGGCTCTCCGGATCATGTGAATAATTGTGCACAAGCGTTTTGACCAAGGCACTATCAGTGATGTCAATGCATTCGTCACTGGTGAGAACCTGCTCGAATTTTTCGAAGTTGATCGTTTTCCCTTTCCGTTTTAACTCGTCGCCGCGAATATCACTCTTGTAGAGCAGGGAGTTTTTCACCCGGCATTTCCCGAGAAAATAACTGCCGGCCAATGCTGAATTCTCAAAGCTGAGATCCAGCGGGTGGTCCTGGGTAATACCATAAAAGGCATAGAATTTGCTCAACTGGTCAGGCGGTAGCAATTCAACGGCAAACGGGTTGACATCAAAGTCAAGTTTCCGCAGCTTAATGTCTACGTTCTGGACGATCCGGTTAAACAGCGTTTCAAGTTTTTTCATAATAGCATCCTGTTATTTCAAAAAGATTCACCGGCACAAAGACGATCCGGACGCGCCCGCATCAGGTCTGCTGCTGACCAGTGATGGTCTGTAACTCATGATAGACGGCGGCAAACACATCGGCAATGCGCAGGACGCCGGTAATGGTATCGTCTTTGGTGACGAGCAGACTGACATGTGTCCCGCTGACCAGTTTATGGATAGCTATCTCGATATGACTGTCTTCATCGACATACTCGCCGGGTGTCGGCTGTTGCATGATGGTTTCAACTTTTTTTTGCGCGATCCGCTGCAAGCTCTCTCTGCTGAGCACCGTTGAATCAATCCGAGACTGGTCCCGCATCAGGGCGATATGTTGTTCACTGAAATGAAATGCCTTCAGCTCGCTGATATCATCATCGAAGCCGAACTCACTTTCGACCGCCCTCAAGACGCGTAACTGGCCAATTTTGCCGGCGACGACACCGTTTTCATCAAGCACAAGAATTGCTCGGTGCTGATACTTGCTTTTCGTATAAGCTTCCTGAGCTTTTTCCAGAACCCGCATGGCCTCAATCATTGGCGTGCCGATCGGCACGGTGGCATAGGCTGAGATGGGGACCATCAGGTCCTTGACAAGGATATTTTCCACATGACCTCCTGAGATTTTTAATAATGACACCAATTCATATAGTTGCCGCATCAACCATAGGAGAAATCTGCAGGAAATACAAGCCGGAACTGAGACCCGCTTTGTTCCACCCCCCAACCTCGACACCGTAGTAACCGTTATCGATGCTTTTTTCAGACGTGCTTTTTTTCCTTGACGAATATCGGTCGATATAATACTAACTGATCAATCAGTCAGTTTCAGTAAACCAAAGACCTATGCCACGCATATCCAAAAAAAATTCAATCCTGGAAGCGGCAACGTATCTATTCTCCGCCAAAGGTTTCACCAACACCTCAATGACCGAGGTCGCCGCTCTTGCCGAGATATCCGGCGCCGCCATCTTTTACCACTTCAAGA
Organism: uncultured Desulfofustis sp.; assembly: GCA_964608305.1. Lineage (GTDB taxonomy): Bacteria > Desulfobacterota > Desulfobulbia > Desulfobulbales > Desulfocapsaceae > Desulfofustis. The sequence continues at coordinate 3,637 of CAZSOA010000045.1, forward strand.
CCAAGGAAGAGCTGTTCGTTTCAGTGCTCGAGAGCGTTAAAACCGGGATCCTCGCCGAGTTCGCCGAATATTCCAACCAGCAGCAATTCCAAAACGGACTGGATCGACTGCTTGGGGCGGTGGCCTTCCTGCTGCACGTATCCGAGACAAAAAAACAATGGTTTGTCTTGCTTGATCGCTACTCCACCCATGAACACGCCGCCGAAAACACCGTCAGTCGGCAGTACTTGCAGGATACCTACAACTGCCTCATCAACATATTCGAAGACGCCCTGAAAATCGGGCAGCGCGACGGATCCATCCGGGACCTGCCCCAAAAAAAGACGGCGCTGATCATTTTTGCGATGGTTGACGGCATTCGACGACTCGACAGCATCAACCTTTACGATGCCGGCTCACTTTATCAAGATCTCGTTGCCATGTGCGGCAACGTTTTGGCTAATCATTAGTTTCAGGTGAGACAGATGCTCAAAAACGTGTTTCCTTTCCTCCTCTGGCTGAAAGACTACAACGGGGCGGCGCTTCGACAGGACCTGCTGGCCGGGCTGACGGTGGCCCTCGTCCTGATCCCGCAATCGATGGCCTATGCCCAGTTGGCCGGCTTGCCGCCATACTATGGTCTGTATGCGGCATTTCTGCCACCGATGATCGCGGCACTATTCGGCTCCAGCCGTCAATTGGCCACCGGACCGGTGGCCGTCGTCTCGCTGATGACCGCGGCCTCACTCGCCCCCCTCGCCACCGCCGGCAGCGATGGCTATATCGCCTACGCCCTGCTCCTGGCGTTGATGGTCGGCAGCTTTCAATTCCTACTCGGCGCATTACGGCTCGGTCTTGTCGTCAATTTCCTTTCCCATCCGGTGGTTAACGGTTTTACCAATGCCGGGGCGATCATTATTGCCACCTCACAACTCAGTAAGCTGTTCGGTGTATCCGTCGATTCGGCGGAACATCATTACGAAACCATCATCGAGGTATGCAAGGCCGCGATTCATTTTACCCACTGGCCGACCTTCTTCCTCGGTGCCGGGGCTTTTGCGCTGATGTTCGGGCTGAAAAAATTTGCACCGAAAATGCCCGGGGTTTTGATCGCCGTGGTGATCACGACTCTTATTTCCTGGGCAATCGGCTTCCGCCACGACATCACCGCCGATATCTCCACCATTCGTGACAACTCCATTCGGGAACTTATCGAAGCCTATAACGCGACGTTGCATGACCAACATGAGCTTGAAGTCAGACAAACCGAAGCCAACAAGCACCTCGACGATATCCGCGCCGGCGGCGATCGGGTTGCACTGCTCGAGGCCCAAAATGAATTGCAGGTGATTCGATTTAAGATCGATAACCTGAAACATCATGCCGGCGAGCAGCGCAGTCAGTTGCGCAGCCACTTGCTGATCGCCACCAAACAACCCGATGGCCGGCTGACATTTTCGGACAGTGAACATGCTGCTGTCGACGCCGACGGCGACACCGACGGTCGAACCTGGCGCATAAAAGTCGGCAACCGCAGCCTCGACCCTGCCGGACTGCGCATGGTCGGTGGCGGTGAGGTGGTCGGCGCCATTCCCAAAGGACTACCGTCATTTTCGCTACCCATTCTCGATCTGAAAATCGCCTTACAACTTCTTTCCAGCGCCATCATCATCTCATTGCTCGGTTTCATGGAGGCGATATCCATCGCCAAAGCGATGGCCGCGAAAACCGGCCAGCGCCTCGATCCAAACCAGGAGTTGATCGGCCAGGGCCTTGCCAACATCCTCGGTTCATTCACCAGTTCCTATCCGGTATCCGGTTCCTTCTCCCGATCTGCAGTCAATCTGCAGTCCGGCGCAGTCACCGGCCTGTCGAGCCTGTTCACGAGCATATCGGTGGCCATCGTTCTCCTGTTCTTCACCCCGCTGCTCTTTCATCTTCCACAGTCGGTTCTAGCCGCTATCATCATCATGGCGGTCATCGGCCTGATCAACGCCTCCGGCTTTATTCATGCATGGAAGGCCAAAACCCACGACGGTATCATCTCAATCATCACCTTCGTCATGACCCTGGCCTTTGCCCCGCACCTGGACAAAGGGATCATGATCGGCGTCGGCCTATCCATCGCCGTCTACCTGTTCAAGAGCATGCGTCCGCAGGTGGCTTCCCTGTCCCGCGGCGAGGACGACTCATTCCGCAGCTCGGTCGTCCACGGCCTGCAGGAATGCCGGTATGTTGATATGATCCGCTTCGAAGGACCGCTGTTTTTTGCCAACGCCAGCTATCTCGAAGATCAGATCAATGATCGGATGTTGCATAAAACGAATCTCAAACACATCGTCATCGTCGCCAACGGCATGAACGATATCGACGCCTCCGGCGAAGAGGTCCTGTCACTGATTATTGACAATGTCCGAAGCGCCGGAGTAGACATATCGTTCAGCGGCGTCAACGAGACGGTACTGGCTGTTTTCGAACGAACGCATCTGATCGAAAAGATCGGCCGGGACCATATCTACCCGACCATGGAAAAAGCGATCTGCGAGGTTCATGAAACCAGCCACAAAGGCTCGGGCGAAAGCCGCTGCCCGCTGACCAATGTCTGTTATATCGCCTAGCCGGGCCACTTAAGGAGAGATACGTATGTCAATCATTACCATCGTCGAAGCTTCGTTCTGTAACGGCAACGAGGTAGTCAAGCAGGTATGCGAGAAAGGGGCACTGAACCATCTTTCCGAAGAACAAATTATCGTAAGAACTGCAGCCAGTTCGGGCATGCGCGACGACAAAATCAAAAACGCCCTGTCGGCAAAGACCTCGATCTTCAACCGTTTTACTCACGAAAAAGAACGGGCCATCGCGCACCTGCGCCTAACCCTTGCGGAAATCCTGCGAGAAGACCAACTGCTGATCTCCGGCGCGGCGAGCCTGCTGATTCCCCGGCGGATCAATCATGTGCTGCGCGTTTGCCTGGTGGCCGATGTCGCATACCGAATCAAAACCGCCACGACATCTGCCGCTCTTTCTGAGAAACAAGCCCGCCAGCATATACGAAAAGAGGAAGAGGATTTTCATGCCTGGCTCCAGGCGATCAACAAAGGAAGCGACCCGTGGGCGCCGGAACTCTACGATATTTTGCTGCCCATGGATAAAACGTCGGTCGATGATGCGGTAAACCTGATCCTGCAGCAAGCGGAAAGTGATGTTGTCGCCAAGACCGGGCGGACCGAGGCGGCTCTAGACGATTTCCTGCTCGCGGCCCGGGTCGGCGCGAAGCTCGCCCACGAAGGGCACGACGTGCACGTCGAAGCCGCTAAGGGTGCCGTCACGCTCACCATCAACAAAAACGTGCTGATGCTTTCCCATCTTGAAGAGGAACTGGTCTCCATCGTCAGCCCGATGGAAGGCGTCACGTCGGTGCAAACCAAGGTCGGCGAGTCGTATTATCAGCCTGATATCTATCGGCGCTACAACTTCGAGACACCGTCAAAGATTCTGCTCGTCGATGACGAGCGGGATTTTGTCCAGACCTTGTCCGAACGCTTACTGATGCGGGATATGGGCTCGGCCATTGCCTACGACGGTGAAAGCGCGCTCGACATGATCAAAGAAGACGAGCCCGAGGTGATGATCCTCGACCTGAACATGCCGGGCATTGACGGCATTGAAGTGCTCCGGCGCGTAAAACAGACCAATCCGGACATCGAAGTCATCGTCTTGACCGGCCATGGGACAGAGAAAGATCGGGAAACCTGCATGGGACTGGGGGCGTTTGCCTTCCTCCAGAAACCGGTGGACATTAAGCTGCTCAGTGACACCTTGATGCAAGCCAACGAAAAAGCAAAAACACGCCATTCGACGCCTTAAGGATTACACCTGATCGAGGTCGCCGAAAGCTCTTGATAGGCCGGACACGATGGCATACCTGAAGACGATCATACGGCGGATGCTGCCGGATTTTCTCCGCTACGACAGCGCTGCGAGCGGCCCGTACCGGCAGATGTTCAATTTTCCCCGAATCTGGAAGCTGGCCATCCTGCTGACCTTGATCGTCACCCTGCTGCCATTGATTCTGATTACGGCAGTTGACTACAAGTACTCCAAAGAGGCCATCGAATCGGAAAACCGACTTCGGACGCTGCGGGTCGCATCCAACCTTCGTCATTCCATCTCCTTTTTCTTCCACGAACGGTTGGCCGCGTTGTCATTCATTGTCCGCGACAACAGCATCGAAGACCTCACTGATGATCAACGGCTTGCGCGGATTCTGAACAACCTGCAACACAGTTTCAGCGGATTTGCCGACCTCGGCCTGATCGGCCAGGACGGTTACCAGATCAGCTATGTCGGCCCGTTCAACCTGGCCGGCCGGAATTACCGCGATCAGCCGTGGTTCCAGGATGTCGTCGACCACGGATTTCATATCAGCGATGTCTTCCTCGGCTTCAGGAATGTTCCCCATCTGGTCATTGCCGTCAAACATGAACTGCCCGATGGCCGCTTCTATATCTTGCGCACTGCATTCGACACGCTGCGTTTCAACGAGTTACTGACCAATTATGATCTCAGCGGGCGTGGTGAAGCCTTTTTGATCAACCGCGAAGGCATTATCCAATCGCCGGGTCAATACACGTTCAAGATCTTCGAAAAAGTCTCGTTTGCCGTTCCCCCCTTTTCAGAGCGCACCGAAATTGCCGACGTCGACCTTGATCAAGGTCGATCACTTGTCTGCTCCGCCTATATTCCGGACACCCCCTATATCCTGATTGTTGCCAAAAAAAATGAAGAACTCATCAGATCATGGAAGGCGACAAGAATCCAATTGATCGGTTTTCTCGTTGTCAGCATTGTCATCATCGTTCTCGTTATCCTCGGCACCTCGACCTATCTGGTCAACAACATGTACTTGCTCGATCAACGACGACTGGCCGTCCTCCATGAAATGGAGTATTCCAACAAGCTGGCTTCGATCGGCCGTCTCGCCGCCGGCATCGCCCATGAGATCAACAATCCGCTGGCAATCATTAATGAGAAGGCCGGATTGATCAAAGATCTGTTCGTCTACACAAAAATGTACCAAAATGATCGCAAGATTATCGACCCGGTGGAGGCGATCCTCTCCTCCGTCGAGCGGTGCGGCCGTATCACTCACCGGCTGCTCGGCTTCGCCCGGCACATGGATAGCCGGATCGACGAGGTCAACGTCGTTACGATCATTGATGAAGTTCTTGGATTTCTCAAGAAAGAGGCTGAATTTCGCAATATCGCGATAACGCTTGCTATTGACGAGCAGATTCCCTCTTTCCAGAGCGATCGCGGCAAGCTCCAGCAGATTTTTCTCAATATTATCAACAACGCCTTTGCCGCCATGGAAACCGACGGGAAACTTGCGATCGCCGCGAAACGGGAAAACGGCTTCGTTATGATTACCATTACCGATAACGGTTGCGGCATGTCACAAGACGAAGTGAGCAGAATATTTGAACCGTTTTATTCAACAAAAACAAGGAGTGGAGGCACCGGACTCGGTCTTTCCATCACGTATGGTCTTGTCCAGGAACTTGGCGGGAAGGTCGGTGTAGCCAGCGAACTCGGCAAAGGCACGACGTTTACCGTTTCCCTGCCGCTGTCTCCGCCCACATCAGCGCGGGAATAATCATGCGTATCTTACTGGTAGACGATGAAAAGGAGTTTGTCGCAACGCTCGCGGAGCGGCTCTCTTATCGCGGCATCGACGCCGACTATGCACTCAATGTGGATGATGCATTCTCACTGCTCGGGCAAAACAGCTACGATCTGGCCATTCTCGATATGAAAATGCCCGGCGCCAGCGGCCTGCAATTAAAAAAGCGGATTGCCGAAAAGATACCGACCATGAAGTTCATTTTCCTGACAGGCCACGGCTCAGAGGCCGATTATCTGGCCGGTTCGATGGAATCGGCCTATTACCTGATCAAACCGGTCAGCATCGACACCCTGGTCGGAAAAATTCACGAGGCAATGAATCAATAGAGGCAGATCATGGAAGGTGTTCAGCAATTTCCGGATAGAGAGGCCGTGCGGTTTTTCGGAACCGTTTCGGCTTCGATCTCGCACGAAATGAAAAACGTTTTGGCGATTATCAATGAGAATATCGGCCTGCTTGAAGATCTTGCCGAGTTCGCCGAAAACGGTCGGCCCATCGATCCGGAACGCATGAAGCGAGCCTGCCGGAACATGACCAAGCAGATTCAGCGCGGCGATCGCATCATGAAAAACCTGAACACCTTTGCCCACAGTACCGACCACGATCATGCCCCCGTGGACATCTACCAGGTTGCCGCCCTGATGGTGCAACTGGCGGAACGACCGGCCGCCCTGCGTAGCGTTTCGCTGTCGGTTATGGAGCCAGCCGAACAGATTGTCCTGCACACCGATCGATTTTTGCTGGAACAGTGTATCTGGCTCTGCCTTCGAAGCGCCGTCGAGCGCACCGAGACGGGCACGGAGCTGCAACTGCTGCTGGAAAAAAACGAGACCGGATGTATACTGCTCATCAAAGGCATCAGCGGCGATGCAGCAAGCCATCAAAAATCGGTGACCGGCATTATACCTCAACCCATGGCGAGGCTGCTTGGAGCGACCGTTCAATTTGCTGCAGATAACCACGAATTATCTCTTATCCTAAAACCGTTACCTGAATAATCGAGACCAACACAACCACTAAGAGGCTAGCGATGAGCGAAAAGATATTATTGATCGATGACGAGGAGGATTTCCTGAGCACCATGGCGGAACGTATGGAGGCGCGGAATATGCACGTGTCAACCGCGTCATCCGCCAAAGATGGCCTGCAGAAGGTGCTTGATGGTTCCTATGACGTTGTCGTCCTCGATCTGCAGATGCCCGAGATGGACGGCATCGAGACGCTGCGGCGACTCAAGGAAAAACGTCCCGACGTCCAGGTCATTCTGCTGACCGGACATGCAACCGTTCAGAAAGGTATCGAAGCGATGAAACTCGGGGCGCTCGATTTACTGGAAAAGCCGACCGACCTGAAAGTCCTGGCTGAAAAAATCAAATCGGCACAAGCTACGAAGATGGTGATCACCGAAAAGAAAAACGAAGAAGCCATCCGCGATATCATGGCCAGCAAAAGCTGGTAAGACTCCACTCATCCCCCGGTACGGATAACAGGGTCCCGATCCCCCTGTTGTCCGTACCCATTTCGCAACACGTAGGCACTTCCGAGACGACGGCCGGAAAAAAGATCGCATAGCATTGAAAAAACGACCTTTTCCAATCACCATGCCGGCCGTTCGTTGCTGCTGTTCCGGTCTTTTATCTTGACGTTTCATGAGGTTTGCGGTACTGCAACGAAGGCCGAATAGCGGCCGACGGAGCTGCCACGACGTAACCATCTGTCGTTCAGGTTGCTGATTTTAATCGTGTTTATGATGATTCATTTCAGTTGACACTGCTCAGTGCGGTGCTTCACCCAATGACTCTTTTGGCAAACCTGCCGACTCCTTTATCCCGACTCATTATAGGAGGCGTCGAGCTTAAACCGGGCGACGACCTCAAGATTATTTCCACTATTACAGGGCTTGCCACCTGCCGAAAGCTGGTCAAGCGGCCGAAAGGAGAATAAACGTGGATACCTTATTTATTCGAGAGTTGATGTGCCCGGCGGACCGTTTTCCCCGGATTTCCGCTCAGGCGACCTTCCAGGAAGCTATTCAGGCCATGGAAAAGGCCCATGCGGATTATCGCAGCGGAAAAATGCGGCAGTGTATCCTGCTTGTCGAAGATGATGCCGGCTCGGTGATCGGGAAACTCTCCCCGATGGATGCCATTCGCGCACTCGAGCCGAAATACAATAAGATCGACAGCCTTGGCGACAATATCCGCTTCGGCGTCCCCCAGGCCTTTGCCGCAATGAAAGAAGATTTTCGACTCTGGCAGGAGCCGCTGCATGACTTGTGCCGCAAAGCATTCAACATGAAAGTCGACAGCATGATTGATGCTCCGGGTGAGACCCAATCAGTCATCATTACCGATCGTCTGGACAATGCCCTGCATCTGTTCGCCTCCACGCATCACCACTCGCTGTTTGTTATCGAGAACAATGAGATTGTCGGGTTGCTGTTGCTTGCCGACGTCTATGAGGCTATTTGCAACATTATCAAAGAGTGCAAAATTGACGACTAAACAAAATACCCTGCTCGACCATCGAAATAATTTTTTATTTTTAAATATTTGAAAAACTATCAGGTAACCAACAAGGAGGTCCCGGTGTGAGTGCCGCACAGTCAGCGACAAAAAAGACGGATTACAAACGGCTGTTTTTCCTGTTCCTCGGCATTGGCCTATTTGCCATTGTCTACTACTCACCGCCATGGCCCGACGCGGTCGACCCGATGGGCAAGGTCTTCAACCTGTCCCCCGAAGGTAAGGCGGCGCTTGCCCTGTTCCTGCTTGCCGGGACCTGGTGGGTCTTTGAAGTGCTGCCGATCGGCATCACCGGCCTGGCCATCGGCGTCGTCCAGGCCCTGTTTTTCATCCGCCCGGCGGCCACGGCGTTCAAAGACTTTATGGACCCGTCGGTCCTGTTCATCTTCGGCTCGCTGATCATCGGTGCGGTGTTCACCAAGGTCGGCATCACCAAACGTCTCGCCTACAAGATGCTGATTATCGTCGGTGAGCGGACCTCGATGATCTATCTCGGCTGTTTCGTCGTCACCGCTCTGCTGACCCACCTGATGGCCCATACCGCCGTGGCGGCTACCATGTACCCGCTGCTGCTGTCCATCTACGCGCTGTACAGCGACGAAGACAAACCGACCAAATTCGGCAAGGGGCTGTTTATCGGTATGGCCTTCGTTGCCGGCGCCGGCAGTATTATCACGCTGCTCGGTGCGGCCCGTGGTATCGTCGCGCTCGGTTTCTACCAGGAGATCACCGGCAAGACCATTTCGTTTTTCGAACTGTCCTACTATATGTTCCCGATCGGCTGGCTGATGGTCTTTGTCCTCTGGGGCTTTTTCATGATCTTCTGCAAACCGGAAAAAGCCGTTATCCCCGGCCTGCGTGATAAAGCACGGCAATTGAGTGCCGAGATGGGACCGTTTACCCGACATGAAGTACTCGCCTGCATCATTATATTCGGCGTTATTTTCTTTCTTTCCCTGCAATCCTTCATCCCCGCCCTGCAGCCGTTCAACAAGGCGGCCATCCTACTCGTCTCCACCATTCTGTTCTTTATTCTCGGCATCCTCGATATCAGGGATCTCGAGGACGTCCCGTGGAATATCATCCTGCTCTTTGCCGGGGCGATGAGCATGGGTTTTTGCCTCTGGCAGACCGGTGCCGCCGAATGGCTGGCCATCAACTGGCTCGGCTTCTTCAAGGATGCCCACTGGTTTATCTTTGTTCTTGCCATCGCTTTCTTCGTCATGCTGATGACCAACTTCATCATGAACGTCGCCGCGATCGCTATCTCCGTGCCGGTGGCCCTCGTCGTCGCCCCGTACCTCGGCGTGGCCCCCGAAGTCATCGTGTTTGCCGCCCTGGTCACCGCCGGTATGCCGTTCCTGCTGCTGGTCGGTGCCGCGCCGAATGCGATTGCCTATAACTCGAAGCAGTTTACCAGTGGTGAATTTTTCGCCTATGGCATCCCTGCCAGTATCCTGCTCATGGCCCTGGTCGCCCTGGCCGTTCTGCTGGTCTGGCCATTGCTTGGTATGCCGGTATTGGTGAATTGATTTCTCCGACACCCGCCGCGATGGTATCGGCTCCTTTGCGAGTCGATACCATCGTTTCTTTCAGACAACGCGCGCTCCACGCCTGCAGACCAATCCGTTGATTTTGTTTTTTTCACTGCTCGCCTCCGCATCGTTGCCAACGAAAAATCAATCCATCAAATTCGGTTCCCCTTGACACCAGAATAATTGAGGTGGTAGGTAATGGACGTTCGCGCCTTTGGAGGGGGGTGTGATCCTGATTGTACCGGTCGTGCGACCGGCCAACCTGAGGAACAATAAAGGAGAGAACCAGCGCATGTGGCACGTCCTGGCCCTATCGACGATGTTGATCGGTTTCTGGTTGATCAATAGCGGGATCTACACGTCGCTGCTGCTGTTTTTCATGGTTGTCTCGGTGCTGCTGGTGGTGGTGCTGTGCGAGCGGATGGACCTGGTGGACGGCGAATCGCAGCCGCTCAATCTGACCTTTACGATCCCGCTCTACTGGCTGTGGCTGATCAAAGAGATGGTGATCGCCAACATCGCGGTGGCGGGCAACGTCTGGAAGGGCCCGGAATCGATCAGCCCGCGGCTGATCACGGTGACCGCGCACCAGAAGAGCGACATCGGCAAGGTGATCTACGCCAACTCGATCACGCTGACGCCGGGCACGGTGACGGTCGACCTGGAAGGCGACCGGCTGACGGTCCACGCCCTGACCGAGGAATCGGCGGCCGGGGTGCTCAGCGGTGAGATGGATCGCCGCGTCTGCGCGGTGGAACGCTGATGTTTGCGCTGACCGCACTCACCCTGCTGGTGGTCATGGGCATGGCGCTGATCCGGGCGTTTAAGGGCCCGACCCTGTACGACCGGATCCTGGCGGTCAACAACTTCGGCACCAAGACGGTGCTGCTGATCGCCACCATCGGCTTTGTCAGCGGCCGCCCGGACTTTCTCGATATCGCCATCACCTACGCGCTGATCAACTTCATCAGCATCATCGGCGTGCTGCGTTTTTTTGAATACGCCGGCCAACGCCCGCGCGGGGAGGAGCAGCCGTAATGGCCATCCTGCTTGACCTGCTGAGCTGGGCCCTGCTGGTAACCGGCGGCTTTTTCTGCCTGACCGGCGGGGTGGGGCTGCTGCGCTTTCCCGAGTTCTTTTCCCGGATCCACGCGGCGAGTCTGACCGATACGCTCGGCGCCGGATTGATCCTGTGCGGGCTGATGCTGCAGGCGGGCTGGAGCCTGGTGCTCGCCAAACTGGTGATGATCCTGTTGTTCTCGCTGCTGGCCGGCACGACGGCGAGCCACGCCATGGCCAAGGCGGCACTCAAGAGCGGCCTGCGCCCGCAGGTCGCCGCCGAAGCGACGGAGGAGCAGCCATCGAAACGCTGATCGACATCGTCATCATGAGCTTTCTGGCGGCCACGGCGATCGCCATCGTCCGGCTCAAGGACCTGTTTGCCGTGGTCATGCTCGGCGGTATCTACAGCCTGCTGTCGGCGAGCCTGTTTCTGACCCTGGACGCGGTGGACGTGGCGTTCACCGAGGCGGCGGTGGGGGCGGGTATCTCGACGCTGCTGCTGCTTGCCTCGCTCAAACTGGTCGGCCGCTACGAACAGCCGCGCCGCTACCGGCCGACGCTGGCACTGGGCGTGGTGCTGGTGACCGGGGCGCTGCTGATCTACGGCACCTTTGACATGCCGCCGTTCGGTGCGGCCGACGCACCGGTGCACCAGCACGTGGCGCCGCGCTACCTGCACGAATCGCCGGCGGAAATCGACGTGCCCAACGTCGTCACCGCCGTGCTCGCCAGCTACCGCGGCTACGATACGCTGGGCGAGGTGCTGGTCGTGTTCACCGCCGGGCTCGGGGTGATGGCCCTGCTGCGGGTCTCCCGGCAGACCAAGGACCAGGAAACCAAACGGATCCCGTCGGACATGCACCAGCAGGTGATCCTGCGGGTGGTGACGAAGATGATGCTGCCGCTGATCCTGCTGTTCGCACTCTACGTCCAGTTTCACGGCGACTACAGCCCGGGCGGCGGCTTCCAGGCCGGGGTGATCTTCGCCGCGGGCATCATCTTGTATACCATGCTGTTCGGCCTGAGTACCGCCCGCCGGGTCTACCGGCGCGAGGTGATGCAGGCGCTGACCGCCATCGGCGTGCTGATCTATGCCGGGGTCGGGGTGACCTGCATGCTGCTGGGCGGCAACTTCCTGGACTACAACATGCTCAACAGCCATGACCCGGTGCACGGCCAGCACCTGGGCATCCTGCTCGTCGAACTCGGGGTGGGCATCACCGTGGCGGCGGTGATGACGACGATCTTCTTCAAGTTCACCTGGCGGACCGTCAAGCACCGCTACGACGAGAGCTGATACGCGATGATCCTGATCAGCCACTACAACTACTGGATCGTCGTCATGCTGATGCTGATCGGCTTTTATATCGTCATCGCCCACGAGAACCTGGTGAAGAAACTGATCGGGCTGACCATCTTCCAGACCGCGGTATTCTTCCTCTATATCAGCATGGGCAAGATCGCCGGGGCGACGGCGCCGATCCTCGACGATCGCTACCAGCTCTACTCCAACCCGCTGCCGCACGTGCTGATCCTGACCGCGATCGTCGTCGGCATCGCCACGACGGCGCTCGGCCTGGCGCTGGTGGTCCGGATCAACGAGGCCTACGGGTCGATCGAGGAGACCGAGATCCAGGCCCAGGATGTACAGGACCAGATGGAATGTCAGCTTGAGGCGTACGGCTTCAAGAAGAACCATATGTTAAGCATCAAGAGCTTCGAAGAGTGATACAGCACGCGCCGATACTGCCGGTTCTGATCCCGCTGCTGGGCGCCCCGCTGTGCCTGCTGGTGCGCCACCCGCGCGCCTCGGCACTGCTGGCGCTGGCGGTCAGCATCGCCTCGTTCGGCGCCAGCTGCCTGCTGCTGCTGCAGGTGCTGCAATACGGCACGATCAGCTACGAGCTGGGCGGCTGGGCGCCGCCGTGGGGGATTGAATACCGGATCGACCACCTCAACAGCTACCTGCTCATCCTGGTCAGCTCGATGGGCGCCATCTCGCTGGTGGCGGCCCAGACCAGCGTCCGCCGGGAACTGCCGGAGAACCGCCACGCCTACTTCTATACCGCCTACCTGCTCTGCCTCACCGGCCTGCTCGGCATCCTCTCCACGGCCGATGCGTTCAACGTCTTCGTCTTTCTCGAGATCTCGTCGCTGTCCTCGTACACGCTGATTGCACTCGGCACCGACCGGCGGGCATTGACCGCGGCGTACCAGTACCTGATCATGGGCACCATCGGCGCGACCTTTATCATCATCGGTGTCGGCCTGATGTACATGATGACCGGCACGCTCAACATGTACGACCTGGCCGAACGACTGCCGGAAGTGAGTTCCACGCGGACGGTGCTGAGCGCTTTTGGCTTTTTTATCGTCGGCGTCTGCCTGAAACTGGCGCTGTTCCCGCTGCACCTGTGGCTGCCCAACGCGTATGCGTTCGCACCGTCGGTGGCCACCACCTTCATGGCGGCGTCGTCGACCAAGGTGGCGGTCTACCTGCTGATCCGCTGCGTGTTCTCGATGTTCGGCATCGACTTCGTGATGACCGTGCTGCCGCTCAAGGAGATCTTCCTGGTACTTGCGCTGGCCGGTATCTTCGCGGCGTCGATCTCGGCGATCTACCAGCTCAACATCAAGAGGCTGTTCGCCTACTCGAGTGTCGCCCAGATCGGCTACATGATCCTCGGGTTGGCCATCGGCACCGGGCTCGGGCTGACCGCGACCCTGCTTCACCTGTTCAACCACGCCCTGATGAAAGCCGCGCTGTTCATGGCGATCGGCGGCGTGGTCTACCGGATCAACAGCGCGCAGCTGACCCATTTTGCCGGGCTCGGCAGGAAGATGCCGTGGACCATGGCGGCGATCGTCATCGGCGGCCTGAGCCTGGTGGGCGTGCCGCTGACGGTGGGCTTTGTCAGTAAATGGTACCTGGTGGTCGCCCTGCTTGAACGGGGCTGGTGGCTGGTCACCGTGCTCGTGCTGCTCAGCTCGCTGCTGGCGCTGATCTACGTCTGGCGGATCGTTGAATGGATCTACTTCATGCCGCCGCGGATCATTATCGACGACATCAAGGAGGCGCCGCTGAGCCAGCTCGTGCCGATCTGGCTGCTGGTGGCCGCCAATATCTACTTCGGGATCGACACCAGCTTTACGGTGGGCGTCAGCAAGCTTGCAGCCGGAGCGCTGTTTGGCCTGGGCGGAGGACTGCCGTGATGAGCTGGTCCCCGGAGACATTGCTGCTGCTGAGCATGATCGTGCCGCTGGTGGCGGTGGCGGGCATCATCGCCGCCGGCGCCTGGCCGAACCTGCGCGAGGCGGTGAGCATCACCGCGGCACTCATCCTGATCGGTATCGTCACCACCCTCTACCAACTCACCGGCAGCGGCGTTACGGCGGTGCTCGCCGGCCCGGAGCTGTTCGCCGGGATGCACCTGCACTTTGCCATCGAACCGCTCGGCATGCTCTTCGCACTGGTGGCCGGCTATCTGTGGCTGGTGACGACGATCTATGCCATCGGCTACATGCGCGGCCACAAGGAGGAGAAACAGACCCGGTTCTACGCCTGCTTCGCGGTGGCCATCGCCTCGACCATGGGCATCGCCTTTGCCGGCAACCTGCTGACCCTGTTCATCTGCTACGAAGTCCTGACCCTGTCCACCTATCCGCTGGTCACCCATAGCGGCACGATCAAGGCGAAGAAAGGCGGCCGGGTCTACCTGGGCATCCTGCTCACCACCTCGATCCTGTTTCTGCTGCTGGCCATCATCGGCACCTGGTTTGTCACCGGTCGCATCGATTTTGCCGCCGGCGGCCTGTTTGACGAGCACAGCGCCCGGGCCGCGGCGATCCTGCTGCCGCTCTATATCTTCGGGATCGGCAAGGCGGCGATCATGCCGTTTCACCGCTGGCTGCCGGCGGCAATGGTGGCGCCGACCCCGGTCAGCGCGCTGCTGCACGCGGTGGCGGTGGTCAAGGCCGGCGTGTTCTCGGTACTCAAGATCGGCGTCTACGTCTTCGGGCTTGACCTGCTCGCCGAGCTGCCCACCACCGACGCGCTGCTCTACCTGGCTGCGGCCACGGTAATCCTCGCCTCGCTGACGGCGATGCGCCAGGACAACCTCAAGGCGCGGCTCGCCTATTCCACCGTCAGTCAGCTCAGCTATATCACGGTGGGCACCCTGCTCGCCACCGGGGCCGGAGCGCTCGGCGGGGCGATGCACATCGCGATGCACGCGCTCGGCAAGATCACGCTGTTCTTCTGCGCCGGGGCGATCATGGTCGCCGCGCACAAGACCGAGGTCAGCCAGCTGCCGGGCATCGGCCGGCGCATGCCGATCACGATGATCGCCTTTTTCATCGGCAGCCTGAGCATCATCGGCCTGCCGCCGTGCGGCGGCACCTGGAGCAAGTGGTACCTGATGATCGGCGCCATCGACCGGGAGTACTGGCTGATCATGATGGTGCTGATGCTCAGCTCGCTGCTCAACATCGCCTACCTGCTGCCGATCCCGATCCGGGCCTTCTTCTGCACCGCAGAAGAACAGGCGGCCCATGGCACCGCGTATAAGGAAGCGCCGTGGCCGTCGCTGCTCGCCCTGTCGGTGACCGCGCTCGGCTGCCTGGTGGTGTTCTTCTACAGCCGGCCGCTCTACCAGTTGGCCGTCGCGTTCCTTACCGCTGCGGGAGTCCCCTATGGCCGATAACCGTCGCTACCTCTTTGATAATCCGCGCAACGTCAAGCTGGTGCTGCTGACCCTCTACATCAGCTGCGGGGTGCTGCTGCTGCTTGATTTCATCGTCCACCGGCACACCATCCACCACTGGGAACGGTTGCTCGGGTTCTATGCGATCTACGGCTTTATCGGCTGCACCGGGATCGTGCTCGGCTCCAAGGTGCTGCGCACGCTGGTGGAGCGCGACGAGCATTATTACGACGATGATGACGCTGACGAGACCACGAGTCAAGCCGTGAACGAGCCGTCGGGAGAGAATCATGTGGGCAAGTGAGATCCCCGCCTTTGTCCCGTTCTTCATCGCCGCGCTGCTGGCGCTGGTGACCCGGGGCAAGCTGCGCTCGGCGCTGATGCTGACGATCATCGCCGTCAGCGGCATCCACCTGTTCCTGCTTGAACCGGCCGTCGCCGTGCCGCTGCAGTTCCTCGGCTACGAGCTGCTGCCGTACCGGGTCGATCGGCTCAGTGCGATCTTCGGCTACGTCTTTCATATCGCCGCCTTTATCTCGGTGCTCTTTGCGTTGCACGAAGAAGACACGATGCAGCACGTGGCCGGGCTGCTCTATGCCGGCAGTGCGCTCGGCGCGGTGTTTGCGGGCGATCTGCTGAGCCTGTTCATCTTCTGGGAACTGCTCGCGGTGACCTCGGTGTTTCTCGTCTGGGCCCGGCGCACCGAGTCCGCCTACCGGGCCGGGATGCGCTACCTGCTCATCCAGATCCTCTCCGGCGTCATCCTGCTCGCCGGGGTGCTCGTCCATGTCCGCCAGACCGGCTCGCTGCACTTTGACTTCATCGGCATCGATCATCTCGGCGGGGTGTTGATCCTGCTGGCGTTCGGCATCAAGGCGGCCTTCCCGTTTTTGCACACCTGGCTCACCGACGCCTACCCGGAAGCGACCCCGACCGGCACCGTCTTTCTCAGCGCCTTTACCACGAAGACCGCGATCTACATGCTCGCCCGCGGTTATCCGGGCACCGAGCCGCTCATCTATATCGGCGCGACGATGGCCTGTTTCCCGATCTTCTACGCGGTCATCCAGAACGATCTGCGGCGGGTGCTCTCCTACTCCCTGATCAACCAGCTCGGCTTCATGGTCTGCGGCATCGGCATCGGCACGACGCTTGCGGTCAACGGCGCGGCGGCCCATGCCTTCGTGCACATCATCTACAAGGCGCTGCTGTTCATGTCGATGGGCGCGGTGCTGCATATGACCGGCAAGAGCCTGGCCACCGATCTGGGCGGGCTGTATAAGACCATGCCGAAGACGGCGGTGCTGTGTATCATCGGCGCCGCGTCGATCTCGGCCTTTCCGCTGTTCAGCGGCTTTGTCGCCAAGTCGATGATCATGGCGGCGGCGCTCAAGGAGGGCTACGACTGGATCTGGCTGGTGCTGCTGCTCGCCTCTGCCGGCGTCTTGAAGCATGCCGGTATCCAGATCCCGTACTTTGCCTTTTTTGCCCACGATTCCGGGATCAGGACGACCGAGCCGCCGCGCAACATGCTGCTGGCGATGAGCATTGCCGCGGTGCTCTGCCTCGGGATCGGCATCTACCCGAAACCGCTCTACCAGCTGCTGCCGTATGCCACCGACTTCGACCCGTACGACGTGACCCACGTGCTCGCCCAGACCCAGCTCTTGTTCTTTGCGATGCTCGCGTTTGTCTGGCTGAACCTGCAGGGGCTCTATCCCAAAGAGGTCCGGGCGATCAACGTCGACGCCGAGTGGTTCTACCGGCGCCTGGGCAAACGCCTCGTCCGGACCGTCTCCCGGACGGTGCGCGCCGCCGATTCCGAACTGCGCACCGCGGTGCTCAAGAAGATCCAGCACCTGGTTATCTACCTGACCCGGTTGCACTACCCGGCCGGCCGCAGCTCGGTCACCCGGCCCACCGGCCATATGGTGATCTGGGTCGCCGCCCTGCTCGCCGCCTACCTCTGGCTGCTGCTTAGCTTTCCTTCATA
>CAZSOA010000046.1:0-21091 GCA_964608305.1 uncultured Desulfofustis sp.
GCTCGTCTTGTACAACCAGCGTCTGGTGCGCAAACTCGAGCAGAAAATGCAGGAAGCCGAGCGTGAGATCGAGGAACGCAAGCGGGCCGAGCGGCAGTTGCAGGAGGCCTACCAGATCATCAATATGAGCCCGGCTGTGGCGTTTCTCCGACAGCATAAACCGGGGTTGCCGGTGGAATTTGTATCGGAAAACGTTGAAGATCTGTTCGGCTATTCGGTGGAGGAATTCACCTCAGGACAAATCGGTTATGCAGAGATTATTCATCCGGAGGATCGGCAGCGGGTCGCCGAAGAGGTGGAGCGATTCTGCATGGAGCAGGGGAAGGATGAGTATCGGCACGATCCGTATCGAATCGTCGCCCGCAACGGTACGATCAAGTGGGTGGACGACCGAACCCATGTACGGCGTAATGCCGAGAGCGTGGTCACCCATTTTCAGGGTATCGTTATCGATGTTACCGAAACCAAATCCATCGAGACCCAGCTGTTGCAGGCTCAGAAACTCGAGTCAATCGGCCGGTTGGCCGGCGGCGTGGCTCATGATTACAACAATATGCTCAGCGTCATCATCGGGTATGCCGAGTTGGGTTTGACCAAAGTCGGCACCACCGATCCGCTGCACGGTGATCTCCGGGAAATCCTGGCAGCGGCACAACGCTCTCGGGACATTACCCGGCAACTCCTGGCGTTTGCCCGGAAGGAGGCGATCGTACCGGAGGTGCTCGATCTCAACGATACGGTGGAACGAATGCTCACCGTACTGCGCCGTCTGATCGGCGAGGATATCGATCTGGCGTGGCTGCCCGGTGCTGATCTGTGGCCGGTCAGGATGGATCCGGCGCAGCTTGATCAGATCCTTGCCAATCTCTGCATCAATAGTCGTGATGCCATCGACGATGTCGGTAAGATCACCATCGAGACAAAACGGGTGCGGTTTGACCAGGATTATTGCGATGATCATCCCGGCTTCCTGCCCGGGGAATTCGTGCTCCTTGCCGTAACCGACGATGGTTGTGGCATGCACCGCGACACGCTGGCCCATATCTTCGAACCGTTTTTCACCACCAAGGATGCCGGTCGTGGAACCGGCCTTGGTCTTGCGACGGTCTACGGTATCGTCAAACAGAATGAGGGCTTCATCAATATCTATAGCGAGCCGGGAAAGGGTACGGTTATCAAAATCTATCTGCCGCGCTGCTCCGGGAAATCGGTGCCGGCGGAACCGCAGGAACCGGAGGCAGACCCGGTCGGTAACGGAGAAATGGTACTGGTCGTCGAAGATGAGCCGGCCATCATGAAATTGACTCAGCGTATCCTTGAATCGCTCGACTATCGGGTACTTACGGCGGGGACCACGATGGAGGCATTGGCGTTGGCCGAGCGGAACGCCGGGGAATTAGCGGTGCTGATTACCGATGTGGTGATGCCGGATATGAACGGCCGCGATCTCGCCGATCAGGTTCACGCACGCTGCCCGGATGCGGCGTTGCTGTTCATGTCCGGTTACACCGCCGATGTCATTGCTCACCGCGGCGTTCTGGACGAGGGGGTACAGTTTATCCAGAAACCGTTTTCCAGAAAAGACCTGGCCATCGGTGTCCGCAAGGCGCTCGAATCGAGGCAGTCCGGATGATTGCACAAACGGTTATCCGTTGGCGCGAGTCCGCGGCAGCAGGGTGATCACCGCCACGGCCAGCAGCGGCACACCGGTCATCGCGGCAAGGACCGGTTCGATGCCATGGATGTCCGCGAACCTGCCGATCAACGGCGTGGTGGTGCCGCCGAGCCCGTAGGCCAGGCCCATCATCAGGCTAGCCACCATTGATCGCCCTTTCGGGGCGAGGGTCTGGGCCATGGTCACCCCCAGCGGCAATGGTGCGAGTACGAACGCACCGGCAAGAACGGCACCACCATAGACCCAGCTGCCGGAGAGTTGCAGGAGCAGCCACAGCGTCGGCGGCATCAGCAGAAACGAGCAGAACAACACCGGCTTGAAGCCGATCCGGTCGGAGATATGTCCGGACAACAGACCGCTGGCGGTGCCGGCCAGCAGGAACAGGGAATAGATGCCGCCGGCGGCAACGACGCTGAAGCCCTGCTGGACGAAGTAGACCGGCATGAACGTCAGAAATGCCTGGCCGACGACGGCCCGTAAAAACATGACCAGCCAGATCAGAGAAACCGGTTTCCACGCGTCGCCGAGGCTTTCTCTGATGGCGCCGAGAAAGCCGAAACTACGCAGCCCTTCACTCTGCGGTTGCGGGATGACGGTGAGCAGGTAGCCGACCACCACAAGCCCGAGAAGCATGGTTACCGGCATTGCCGTCAAGCCGAAACCGGCGACGAACCAGGTGATGAACAATGGTCCGAGGCCAAACGCCAGGGTTCCGCCGGTATTGAAGATCGACATCGAGAAGCCGGCATGCCTGCCGGCGTAGACCGGTACCATCCCGGTGACCGATGGATGGAACATGGCCGAGCCGATGGAGCCGAGAGCCACGCAGAACAGCAGTACCCAGAAATTCGGGGCAAGTCCGGCAAGGGGAATAAAGACGACGGCCAGGAGTAATCCGGAGAAGATAAAGACCCGGTTCTGGTACCGATCGGCCAGATAACCGACCGATGGCTGAACGATGAAGGCCATGATCCTGATGGTTCCGGCGATGATCCCGACTTCGGCCAGTGACAGATCAAGTTTTGCGACAAAAAGCGGGAAAAGCGGATTGATGAACGAACTATAGAAATCGCCGATAAAGTGGACGAGGGTCAGGGCGAACAGAATCTTCAGATTGGTGGACATGGAACGTTCCTGTGGTTTTGCGGGGCAAGGTGCCGAGGTTGTTTCGTTGCCGCAGACCGGCAGCCGGACTATAAATCCTTTCGGCTCCGGTGGCGAGCAGAGATTCAACCATGTCCGTTCCTCGACCGCCCTGCGGTGATGCGGTGCTAACCATGCTCCGCTCGTGGGTTGGCCTAAGCATCAGAAAGGTAATGAAAACCGCGTGAACGCATGATGTTCATCATCGATCTCAGTCATCCGTTGACCCCCGCGATGCCGGTTTATCCGGGTACCGAGCCGCCGACCTTCACCGCTACGGCAACCATTGAGCGGGACGGGTTCCGGGAGAAACGGCTGGTGCTGCAGTCACACGTCGGGACGCATGTCGATGCTCCGGCTCACCTGCTGCACGATGGGGCGACGCTTGATCGGATGCCGCTCACCTCCTTCGCCGGTCGGGCACTGGTGATCGATTGCACCGATCTTGAGCGCGGCGAGATCGATGAAGCACGCCTGCAGCCGTATCGCAGCGAGTTGCCTGACCATGATTTTGTGTTGCTCCATACCGGTTGGAGTCGTCATTGGGGCAGACCCCGGTATCTGGAGGGGTTTCCGGTATTAAACGAAGCGGCGGCCCGACTGTTGACCGGCAGCGGTCTGCGCGGTATCGGGGTGGATGCGTTGTCGGTCGATCCGCTGGACGCAGATGATCTGCCGATCCACCGGTTGCTGCTTACCGCCGGTCTGGTTATTATTGAGAACCTGACGAATCTGGCGGCCCTGCCGCAGCGGTCATGCCTTTTTCATTGCTTTCCCCTTGCCATCAAAGATGGTGACGGGTCACCGGTACGGGCGGTGGCACTGTTCGATGCGCCTTTCTGTTGCCCTGCGGCTCGAACTGCCGGAAGACCGGGCTGAGGATCAGGATCGCACTCCTTTGGTACCGAGTTTTTCCAGATCCTGCAGGTAGCTGTCATACCGGTCGAGATAAAAGGAAAGGGCCTTGCTGAAATTTTTACCGATCAGGCCGTCGACGAAGAACTGACTGATTTCCTGATAACGGCGCAGCACCAGCTGGGAGCGATAAAAGATCAACCATTCCTCCCGCGACATATCCTGGACGATTCGTCCCAGGGCCTTGCGCGCACGGGGCTGATACATCCAGAAATACATCAGGTCCAGCGCGTTGACGATGATCAGTGCTCCTTGTTCCCGTGCCTCATAGTTGAGGGTCTCGAGCATCATCTTCGGCGATTGCAGGATATCGAGCACATCCTCTTCCGGATACATCAGATCGAGCCGCGAATAAACGGCGAACAACTGGGAAATTTTTGACCGATAGGCGGCGAGCCGGGCACGGATATTGACCTGCCGGTCGGCCAGTCCTTCGATCACGGCGGCGACGCAGTCGGATGCCAGTTTGGAGATGATCGCCGCCCATTTCTGCAGTTCGCCGGAGACATCGACCACGCCGGCCAGGAACATGAATTGGCCGATGACCATGTTCAGCAGAATGGCCAGCGGAATGGCGAGCAGTGAGCGGAAAAAATTACCGACGGCGGCGCTTTTCGGGAGACCGCGGAAGGTGTTGTGCCCGGATATGTAGATACCGTTGGCCAGTCCCATCACGGCGTAGAGCAGGATCGGATTGGTGGTGGTATTGATGCCAAAGCCCTGGTCGAGGAGCACGGTTTTGACCAGGAAATCAAGGAGCGGCACCGAAAATCCGGTATAGAGCAGCGAATCGGCGATCCGGCTCCAGCTGACCAGCGAATTCCATGGCAGCAGCGGCGAGCGCCGCAGACCGCCGCCGCCGAGGACCGACTGCAGGATATTGCGTAGCCCGGTGATACCAAACCAGATGACCGCTCCAAACCAGGCCAGCAGCCACCAATCCTTGGTCAGCCAGAACGTCAAAAACGCCGGGATGAAGCCGAACAGCACCTTCAGAGAATTTTTCAGGTTGGTGTTGAGGCAGAACCAGGGGCGAGTCACCGTTGTGCCTGACCGTCTGGTGCTGCTCGTGCCGGTTTGCCCGGCGATTCGGCCGGAGCCGCCAAGGGTGGCGATATTGCCGGGTTTTCCCGGATGGATGATGCATTCGTCCAGCGACCAGTCCTGCCAGCTCTCACAATCACCGCCGAAGAATCGGCTCACCCGCCGCTCACCGGGTTTGAGTTCCGGTTGGCAGCGCTGATGGAGATTTTTCGTGAGCCGGGCGGTGACTGGAATAAGTGATCGTCGCTGGGCGCCGATCTCCTGGCGGGCGGTCCTTCTGGCGCGCTCGGGTATCGTATCGAGCACCACCAGGCCCATGCCGTGCTGATGTTCGGCCTGGCCGGTGGAACTGGAACCGATGCGTGAACCAAGCGTTCGTTTGCGATAGAAATTATGAAACGTCTCAAGGTCGTAGAGGATCTCGATCAGGTCACTTTTGCGCTCCAGCAGGCGTCGATAGTCGTTGTCCAGGCGGTCGCGGGCCGGTTTTCCGGGAGAGAGCCGGTCGATGTTTGTTTTCAGGCGCAGCCGCTGCTCCTCAAGATCCCAGATGATTTCCCGAATCGTGTTTTTCAGACCGATGACGTTGTCATCGTTCAGCGCTTTCTGCAATTGGCCGATGAGTCGGTAGTATCGATCGGGGCTGATCAGATCGACCGCCCGGCCGCTTGTCTGGCGGCAATCGGCGGTGTCCGAGGCGATACCGTGTGCGGCGTCCTTGAGGTTGTAGGACTCGATATGGGTGATCATCCCCTGGCATCGATAAAGGAGTTCCAGGGTGTCCTGTACGCTGAGGTTGCTCAGATTCAGGGTGAACCGTGAACTCGTATGCAGGGTCTGCAGGCGGTTGAGTAACTCTTTCGGGCCAAGACGCAGCAGTTCCGGGACGTCGTCGTCATCACTGAGCCGGGTGGGATCGGGTACTTCGGGGTTCCGGCACGGGGTCAGGTAGTGTTCGATGATGGTGTCGACGCCGATGGCCTGCAATCGGTTCAAGCGGCGTTCGAGCGCTTCGGTGTTATCGGATGCGCTCTTGAGCTTGGTGGATAGATCGGCGAGTGCTCCGGCGACCAGAGGGGACATGGTCTGGTGGATATATCGGGCCAGATGCAGCAGTGACGGTTGCCCCTCGCCGACAAAGGCGATGAACTCGTTTGCCGTCAACGGCTTCAGCTCGATCTCCAATTCCTTTTTAATCTCCTGGATATGACGGCTGTTGAAGACCTTAAGAAGCGCGAAGATGTGGCGCTGCTGGTACAGCGATACCTGCCGCCCCTGCTCCATCAGGGCGGCCATTGCGTCTTCGTTGAGAAAGGTAAGAAAGGCCTGGTTGTGGCTGAAACCGTGCGGCTCCCAGGTAAAGCGGATGTATTTGTCGCGAAACCGAGCAGATAGCTCGATGCCCACCTGGACACGGATGTCGAGGATCGTGCTGGCCTCGATAAGTTCTTCGATCACCGTGCTGTCGACGTGGTTGTAATAGACCACGGTGAGGTGCCGGATCCCCTTGATCCAGGCGTCCATAACCAGGTGGGTCGGTGACTTCCGGCCCTTGGTATAGGCGTCGTGAACGCGATCGTCAAAAGAGAATTGATTCCATGTCTCGGGCATCTCCAGCAGATGGTATTTTGCGAGCTGCGCCCGCACCACCCGGGGGTTGCCGGTGGCGGCCATGCGGAAATCATGCGCCAGTTCCAGTTGGCGGAGCTGGTCGTTGCGGCTGCGGACGAGTTCTTTCATGATCTGCAGCATCACCCGTGCGGTGTTGATGCGGTAAAACACCGATGACCAGAGAAACACCTCGTCGCGCAGTGAACGTAAGGCCTTGATCCGGTCATTGGCCGTTCCTTGCGCAAAGGCCCCAAGCAGGCTGGCAATCGCATAGGCGATGCGTAATCCGCGCGGCGCTGCCAGTTCCTTGATGCCTTGGGGGTGCATATGCTCGCCGAGCAGCGAGCGCAGCGTCTGCGATTCACTGTCGCGGGCCAGAACGTCGTTGACGATGTCCAGCAATTGGTAGTCGTGACGATCAAAGAAGACCGGCGCCGGGCGCGTCATCGGTGCCGCAGGCGGTGGGTCGTAGGGGCGGTGCTGCAGGAATCGGGCCATGGCTACGGTGTAGGCATCTATCGTCGCGAAATGATTATTTGAACCGTTTCGGTCACGGTAGCCGCTTTTTGCCGCTCGGGCAATGACGAAGTCGGATCGGCGGGTGTGGTCCTATCCATCCCGGTCGATGGTAACCGCAAACCGGTCAATGCGGATCTCGGTGTCGGGGGCGGCGCCGAGCAGGTGAAACGAAAATGCCTGGCGGGCCTCTTCGTTGGTGAATCTGAAGCTCATTTGGTGCGCCTGCCCATCGTAGAGTATCGGAAAGTCAGGGGGGGTGATGGCGGAGACCTCCTGTTCGAATTGCCGCAGAACGAGGCGGAGCTGGATCCCGCTGGGGGGAGCGGCTACGGCCTGCAACGCAATATCGACTTCCACCTGTGATTGAGCCGGGAAATCAAGATATTGGGCGCCGATCAGGTTGTCCGTCCAGTCGTTGACGGCGACCGGCGGCAGACGACGGATCTGGCCGTCGGCAAAATGGAGCGTGCGTAGCGGGCCGCCGGCCAGATTGGCATCGAGTCGTCCGGCCAGCGCAAACCGTTGCGCGGCAACCGGTTCTTCAGTCGGCGGTTCCGGGCGGAAACCAATGATGCCGGCACCTTCGACAACCCGGCAGGTGGAACTGCGACCGCATTCGTAGAGGTGATTGTCGGCGGTTTGCCAGCGGAGCAGTCCGCCGGTGAATGAGATCATCTCCCGACCCCGGTCATAATCCCGGAGCATACTCCTGCCAACGATGTCGGGCGGAACCGGCAGGTGAAGATAGTCGAGGATGGAAACCTCCAGGTCGACCAGTCCATAGGTGCCGTCCTTGATGCGTGGCAGGGCCTGGCGCTCCGGGGCAATGATCAGCGCCAGACCCCAACTGGTGTACCAGTCGGCCCCGGCAGCGCCGTGGGATTCATCGGAGGTGATGATGACCAGGGTATCGTCCAGAACGCCATTGTGCCGGAGGTCATCGAGGAATCTGCCGACGGCCTCATCGAGCAAGGCAACTGCCGCAGCACGGCGGGAGCCGTATTGCTTGGCTGCCGCCTCGGTGACTGCATACGGCTGGTGGGTTCCCACCGTCAATAAGGAGAGAAACCACGGTCGCTCGCTTTGTTGCAGCGAACGGACATACCGGGTGGCGCCGCGGAAGAAGTCGGTGTCGGAAGTGCCCCAGATGAAATCGGTCGTCGTCCGCTCGTCGAACCACTCGAGCCCGTGTACCTCGGCAAAGCCCATAACCGGCATGGCCCGATCCTTGTTCATGAACGGCAACGGGGCGCCTTGCAGATAATGGGTTTCCCAGCCGTGCTCGGCCAATTGTGCCGGTAAACACTGGCGGGCCCGTTCCGGCATGGCTTCCAATTCGAAGGCCTTGGGCGTGGCAAAGCTGAATTTGCTGAAATCACCGCAATGGATGGCGTAGAGCCCACGAATCGTCTGATGGCTATGAACGACGAAATCAGGAATCAGCATCGCATCGCCGGTTGCTGCGGCAAGCTTGGGCATGGTCGATGCAGCGGCGGATACGCCCATCCGGGTGGCGATCTCCTCGAGGTAGAGGCCGGGAATCCCTTCAAGAACCACCAGCAGTACATTGGTTTGTTGCCGGGTGGTCTGGTCTGCGGGCAGCAGCGTGGTGCCATCGAGATCGGCACGCACCAGCCCGGCGGGGAGCGGCATCGGCTGCTGATCAGCGGGCAGCGTCCGGCGCAGGCCGGCGACGGCATCGCTGACAAGCCAGTGCAATGCCTGGTATCGGCCGGCTATTTCGATACTGCCGGAGATTCGGGCGACCCTGCTGTGGGCTACAAAAAGCAGCAGACCGGAGGCGAGGATTGCGATTGCGGTTGTTGGCCGACAGCGGCGCAATGGCAGGAGCAGGGCGGTAACGCCACTGAGTGACAGCAACGTGACGAATAGCGGCCTGCTCAGGTGAAACCCATCGAGACTGCCCATCAGAAAGGTGGTGTCGAACAGATAGCGGGCGTCCTGCCAGCTGGGTAGACGATGAACGGCTCCGTGGAGTTCGAAGGCGATAATTTGAAAGACCGCGAAGCATACCAGCAGAACGGCCCGTGGCAGGCGTGGCAGCCACCAGGCCACCGCAAACAGGCACCAACCGATGGCCAGATCGGAAAGCAGGCCGGCCGGTTCATTGAGGCCGGATTGGCAGAGCCGCCAGATGATCGGTACGAGAAATGGCGTCGCCAGCAGGATGATCATCAGGCAGGCGGTAACGGTCCTGACGGTGATGGGACGACTACCCTGTTGCATGGTACACGATCGCTCCAGCCATCGCTCAGACTTTGCGGGTCGTCCGCCGGTGCAGTGGCGCGTAGGCGGGAGCCTGAACCTCTCGCTTATCCGTGCCGAATCTGGTGTTCTCCGGCACGGTGAGGTCGGTGATCAACCGTGCGGGCAGGTCCCTGCCGGCGGAAATGAACGACATGAGGACGGCGGCCAGATAGGGTACCGACTGAATGAGCAGCACCATAACCCAGAAGATCAGGTCGGGAGAACCGGTTCCGTGCCGGGCCAGCAGGCCATGAACGGCAAGCAGCAGCGCAATGGCCACGATCCCTTCTTCACGGGCTGCCTGCAGGGCGGAACCAAGGGTGGAGCCTGTTGCTTTCTTCGGGGTGCGGAAAAACGGCAGGTGCTTGCTGACCAAGCCGAACAACACGGCCTTGGCGATGGTATGGGTCAACGAGAGGCCGGCGAGTGCTGCGGCGAGTGTCTGCAGCAGGGTAGCATTGGCGCGGTGCTGGTAGACGTAGATCATCTTCGCCAATTTAAAAACGAAAAAAGAGATCGGGATAAGCGAGATGATGATCAGCGGCGGTTCGAAACGAAAGGGGGCATGAATCATCGCCACCGACCAGCTCAGCGCGGCCAGCGTGAAGAGCAGGTTGATCCCGTCGGCCAGCCATGGCAGCCAGCCGGCCACGAAATGGTAGCGCTGGCCGCAGGTCAGGCGGCTGTGACCGGAGCGCAGCAGATTACGGGCATGATGACGAAGAATCTGAATAGCGCCGTAGGCCCAGCGGTGCCGTTGTTTCTTAAAATCGATGAAATTATCAGGCATCAAGCCTTTTCCGTAACTCTGCGGAACATAGAGCGCTTCATATCCCTCGGCGAAAATGCGCAACCCGAGTTCGGCATCCTCGGTGATGCACCAGGATGCCCAGCCACCGACCGTGGTCAGTGCCGACCGGCGGACCATGGTCATGGTTCCGTGCTGAATGATGGCGTTGCGCTCGTTACGGGTGACCATGCCAATGCAGAAGAAGCCGCGATACTCGGCGTAGCACATGGCCTTGAACAGATTCTCCTGATCGTCACGGTAATCCTGAGGTGCCTGAACGATCGCCACCGACGGCTTGCTGAAATGAGGCACCAGGTCACGCAACCAGGTGCGGTTGACCACGTAATCGCTGTCGATCACCGCGATAATCGAGGCATCGGCTGCGGTGTGCGCCAATGCATAGTTCAGGGCCCCGGCCTTGAAGCCCTCCAGCCGGTCTTCGTGGAAAAAACGGAACCGATCCCCGAGCAGACGGCAGTGAGCTGCAACCGGCTCCCAGACCGCCGCGTCTCGGGTATTGTTATCCATGACGATGACTTCAAAATTCGGGTAGTCCAGATTGGCCAAGGCCGTTAAGGTCTCGATCATCATCGCCGGCGGTTCATTGTAGGCCGGGACATGAATGGACACCTTCGGCAATTGCTCGTCGGGGACCGTCGCCGGCGGAGTGACTATCCGGCCCGTCGCCCCCCAGAGCGATTCGGCCCACTCGTGCGCCTCGGCGAGCAGGACGAGCACCACGCCGGTCAGGCCGACGATCATCAGGCCGCCGATGATCAGCGTCGCGCCGGTCATATACTGCTGACTGTAACTGTAAACGATCCAGACGGCGCCGCTGGCGGCGCTGAATGCCACGGATGCGAGAAAACCCCGGCCCCGTTTGTGCAAAACCCTGCTGTCGATCAGCAGCAGGGCCAGAACAATAACCGCAATCAGCGCGGAAATACCGGCGAGGATATGCCATTGAGGGATACTGACAATCGGCGATGTGAACGGAAACTTGGCCTGCCGGTCGGCATTGTACACCCCCCAATAGGCACCGACAGCACCCTCAAGGCTTTGTTTCCACGGCTGATCAAAGGCTTCGAGCACATAATAGACATAACCGAGTTCCTCGGCCTGGTCGAGAAACCGGCGCAGAAAGGTTGCCTGGTTGGCGGTTGACGCCACCGCTTCCTGACGGATGCGGCCGTTGCTCGGCCAGCCGACCTCGGCAATGACGATATCTTTGCTGGGGAAAGTCCTGGCGAGCAGATCGTGTCGTTCGATGACATGATCGACGGCCTTATCGAGATGTATCCCCTCCCAGTAAGGCAGGATATGGGCGGCGATGAAATCCACATGATCAGCCAGGTTGCGGTGCTGTTCCCAGATATGCCATGGCTCGGCGGTACTGACCGGGATCTCCAGCGCATCACGGACCCGATCCAGATAGGCGTGCAGCTGGTCGTTGCTCAGATCACCCCTGAGCAGCACCTCGTTGCCGACGATAACGCGAATGACATTGTTATACTGTTCCCGGGCGAGCCGGATGACTGTCTCGATCTGTTTCTCGTTTTGCTCGAGGTCGCTGTCGAGCCAGACGCCAAGGGTGACATTGATGCCGTAGCGCCGTGCCAGTGCCGGAATTTCTGACTGCACGTCGGCTACCGAATAGGTGCGGATCGCATTGGTCTTGCCTGCGAGAAGCTGCAGGTCGGCGTCGATTTCGGTAACGGTCGGCAACACCTCTTTGGCCGGGTCGTTTCCCGGTCGCAATGGTGAAAATGAGAACCCCTGGATGCGATCCGGCCAGGCTGGTTCAATCTCCGAGCGGTTGAGCGCCGCCCAACAGCAAATGGAGACGACGGCAACGGCGATACACGTAAGGATATTTGCTCTGTTCATGGGGAATAAGACGCCGGTAGAATACGGGCGCCGAGTTGCCGCCTGTCGGGACCGTCCGTGGTGGGGCGGTCCGTTCGCTGTCCAGCGGCAAAGGCGGTTGGAGTTAATGGTGCATAAATCCGGTGGTAAGGAAAAGAACGAACGGTACGCCGATAGCCCCAATGCTCATGCAGGAATAGCAACTGCAACAAAGAGCAACGACCATTTCCGGGAGGCTCGCTGTCACGAAAGTCTCTTTCCTGCGTAAGCTCCTCTGTCCACAAACGGTGATTATACCATATATGAACGAAAATGAAACGGAATATTAATACATCGGGGAGTAGTGCCGATGCCGACAGATAAGCTCCTTCCGGTTATCAGGATTAGCCGCGGAAAGCCTGGATAGCACAGTCGTCAAGCCGATGGCCGGGTGCGGACGTCCGGTCCGCGCCCCTTCTGCCCTGCTGCTTCGACCTGCCGGAACTTGAGGGGGTCTTGAAAACGTAGTCGCAGGCTGTGACACCGAGTCGCACGCGGATGATTAGCATGCTTCGTTATGACGTCCCGTTATCGGGGTAATTGCCGGGGTGTGATGATTGTCGGGAGGCGTGCGAAAAGGTGGAGACGAGGGGCAATTAACGGACCGGCAGGCAGTCGACGGCGGTCAGCCAGGAGCCCCCGGCGACTCGATCGTATTTCTCACGGAACAGCTCATCACTGCGGTAGAGGGTGTCGCCGGCATGTCGGCTGGGGAATTTTTTCAACTGGCCGGGGCCGCCGTTGTAGAGCGCATAGAGCCAGGAGGCCAGGTAGCGGCGGCCCGCTTCTTCGGTAAGCGTGGCCGCGGCAGGCTCCTGGTTGATGTAACGTTGTAGATACAGGGCGAGAATCTCCGCGCCGGCGGTGGTGTTATATGCAATATTCCATCGTAATTCTTGAGTATTATAAATACCTCGCCAGACTTTTTCATTGATCTGCATCAGGCCGACCGAGGTGTTGTTGTAGGAAAGCAGAAAGGTGATTTTATTGTCCTTGACAACGAACTGGCGAAAACAGCTCTCCTGCCAGGCAGTGGCGTACATCATCCGGAGGAACCAGTCATTGTCGATGCCCTTGACAGCCAGTCGGCTTCTTTGCGGCAGCGAGGCCTGCTCGATTACTTGGCGAACCCGTGGCAGCAACCGGTCGGCCGGCGTCAAGCCGGCGGTCCAGCTCCGCACTTCGTCAATGCTTGGCGCGGCATTCGCCAGACTCGGCGTCAGCCAGGCAGTCACCGACGAGACCACGGCGTGCGCGGGTTTCAAGGGGGCGTTCAGGGTAGAATCGTCCGGCAACGGCAGCTGGGGTGTTGGCTGCGGGGTGCTTTTTTCAGCTGGTTCGACAGGAGGTTGCGGGACGGTCAAAAGGTCGTCAAAGCCGAGGATGCGCCGTAATTGGGGGTTGACGGCGTCACTTTCATCAAGTGGATCCTCGCTGAGCATAAAGGCCAACCGATACAGCCCGGCGCGGCTGATTTCGACACCGAGCAGCGGGCCGAGCTGGTCGAGGGCGGTCAGCGCGTCGGCCGCGGTGAAAAAACTCAGGTAGCCGAGGATGCTGTTGGTTGATGACGTATCGAGATGCCTTCGGAACAGCGGTTTCAGGATTGTCCAGGTCTGGATGAACTGGTCTCTGACAAAGGCATTGGTCAGCCGATCGGCCAGCAGTGCATCGTTGAATTCGTAGCGGACAGTGAGCATTGCATCAAGCAGCAGTTGTCGGTCCTCTTCCGTGAGCGGCTTGTCGGAGAGCTGGCTGATGAGGTGGATCAGCATGGCGTCCCAACTCTGCCAGAGCTGGATAATTCGTTGCCGATCGGCCACACTCAGGGTCATCGTTTCGTCCGGTTCAGGGGCCCGGCGCAATGGTTCGGCGTCGGCGATAATGTCGATACGGATCTCGGAGGCCGACAGGACCGGTCGGTCGGGGCGCATGGCGGCGAGCACTCGTTCGGTCGTCAGACCGCTCTCGTCGGTTGACTGGCTGAGCATGAATTGCTTCAGATTATCCACCGGTGGGGCGAGGTTGATGGCGATTCTGCTCAGATAGGCATGGACATGATCTTTGATGAGGTTCCAGAGCAGGCCGACCAAGGGAGCGGGTTGGTTGTGTCGATCGAGCAGGGTGGAGTCCAGCGTTTGAAAACGGAGCTGCCAGGAGTTGTTGACGAGCGGGCGCTGTTGCAGCACCAGCGATCCTTCCCAGATGAGGGGAGCCAGGCAGGCACCGGCAAGGGGAGTTCCCCAGTGTACCGAGATACTGGTGCTGAACAGCAGCAGGCCGCTTGCTTCAGAGAGCTGCGGTGAACCAAGCCAGATCTCGTTGCATCCCTGGCTCATGACCACAACTTTTGCACGCTCACCCGGTTCATGATACGCCTGATCAACGATCAGAGTCCGCAAGAGCGATAACTCGAGGCTCATCGGGATACGCATTGTTTCAGCCAGGGCCGGGGGGATCACGGTAAACAAGAGCAGGGGGACCACCAGGAGATAAACCAGGACATGTGCCGGTGGCCGGAATCGATGGCGACAAAGCTCAGGCATGATACGCTTCTCCTGTCTTGATGAATGTGGTTCCTGACGGTGGCGGTGGCTGGTGATTTCGGAAGGCCCTATCCTATCGTGCCATGGGAGTGACTGCAACAGTTTTGCAGCGGTATGTACCGGTCCGGCGGTAACCGTTCGGTTCCAGCAAAATCCGGCGGTAACGATACACGGAAAAATCGTTGTTCATCGATACGCTCAGCAATTTCCGGATTGTCGTTCAGGGAGCGGTTGACGGCAGGTGGCGTGGGCCGATCAGGATGCTGCGAATAACCCGCGACAGTTCCTGCATATCGAACGGTTTCTGAATGAAGCCGTCACATCCGCGGGCCATGATTGCAGATGCCTGACCATTGAGACTGTAACCGCTGGCCAGGATAACCGGCAGGTCGGGATGGCGATCCCGGATTGCATCGAAGACCTTGCCGCCGTCCATACCCGGCATGATCAGATCGACGATCACCAGATCGATAGCCGCCTGCGGCTGCTCAAGCAACTCCAGCGCCTGCCTGCCGCCGTGCGCGGTGATTGGCTGATACCCGAGCGCTTCAAGCATGGCCTTGCCGACATCGAGAATGATCGTCTCGTCGTCGACCAGTAGGATCGAACCGGTACCCCGGTGCAGGGATGCCGCCGATTCCGTTGGTTCAGGAGACTCGGCCTTATCGGATAGGGGCAGGTAGACGTTGAAGGTGGTGCCGTGTCCGACTTCGCTATAGACGGTGATCGTGCCGCCGTGGTTTTTGACAATGCCGTACGCGGAGGCAAGCCCGAGACCGGTGCCGCGTTGCTTGTCCTTGGTGGTGAAGAATGGATTGAATACCTGTTGTCTGGTTGCCTCGTCCATGCCGCAGCCGGTATCGGTTATCGAGATCCGGGCAAATCTTCCCGGAGCCAGATCGTGCGCGACGCTGAGCGCTCCGTTTAATGCAACCACAGCCGTGTCCAGGTAAATCTCCCCGCCGTCCGGCATGGCATGCCAGGCGTTCACCAGCATATTGAGCAAAACCTGTTCCAATTGACTTCGGTCTGCTTCGATCACCGGTGAGGCGGGGTGCCGTGTGTTGTGGATGATCAGCTCTTTTCTCGTTCTGCCGAACATTGCTGCCGTTTTTGCGACCAGATCATTGAGGCCGATCGGTTTCGTTTCATATTTGCCGCCGCGAGCCAGGCCGAGGAGTTGCTTGGTGAGGTTGGCGGCGCTGCGGACATACTCTTCGATGGCCCGGACATGTTCTTGCAGCGGATCGGTTGTCTTCATGTCGATTGCCAGCAATGAAGCCCGGCCTTGGATGCCCATCAGCAAGTTGTTGAAGTCATGGGCGATGCCGCCCGCCAACGTGCCGATCGCTTTGAATTTGTCAGCCTCGCGAAGTTTTTCCTCGAGGCGGGCCCGCTCTTCGGCGGCATGCTTTTTTTCGGTCAGATCCCGGCAGAGGGTATAGAATCCGTCAACTCGTCCAGTTTTGTCAAACAGGGGGATATAGCTGCTCTCCAGCCATATCTCGCGCGAATCCGGCAAGGCGAGCGACGACTCGAAATAGGCCGGATCACCGGCGAGAACCGTTTCAATATGCGGGCGCATCCGGGCGTAGTTGTCGTCCCCGAGGAGGTTGCGCACGGTTTTCCCGACGATCTTGTTGCGGCTTTGGCGAAAGAGTGTTTCGTACTGACGGTTGACCAGGGCAAACCGCTGGTCAACCGTCACGTATGAGATCAGCGCCGGCAATGAATCGATAAGCAATTGCAGTCGTTGTTCATTCTCTCTTGACGCATCAAGCTGTTCTCGAAGTTGTGGGTAATAGCTTTTTCGGGTCGACTCGAGGCTGAGGCCGAGAAACTTTTCTCGGGCCGATCGGTAGTGTGGATGTTCAGGATCGGTTGCCATGGATACGATCTTTATCCGGTTGCGGGTTGTCGATTAAAGGGTCTGCCGGTAGAGATCCGCTATGTCGTCCGCTGTCGCTTGCCGGGGGTTGGTGGCCAGACAGGGGTCCTGAGCAGCCATGGCTGCCAGGTGCTGCAGGTTCGCTTCACTGACACCGCGGCGGTGTAAACCATCGGTAATGCCAACGGCGTGCCGTAAATCCCGGATGCGGCCGGCAAGCGCTTCGGCTCGCTCCGTCGACGAGCGGCCGGTGAGCGAAATGCCGATGAGTCGAGCGAGGCGATCGTATTGTACGGTTGCCGCCGGGTAGTTGAAGGCGATGGCCTGCTCGAGGAGCAGCGCGTTGCATTCGCCGTGGGGCAGATCGAGCGCACCGCCAAGGCTGTGGGCCATGGCGTGGACGATACCGAGGCTGGCGTTGGAAAACGCCAGACCGGCCATCAGGCTGGCCATCATCATGTTTTCGCGGTAGGCCATATGTGTCGGTTCGCGGCAGGCCCCTTCAAGATTATCAAAAATCAACGATACGGCGGTGTGCGCCGCCATATCGGTAAGTGGTGACGAGGCCGTCGAAACAGCCGCCTCAACGGCGTGACAGAGGGCGTCCATACCGGTGGCTGCCGTCAACTCCGCCGGCATGGTGGTGGTTGTCTGTGGATCGACGAGGGCGAGGTCGGGGATCACCATCTTGCTGACGATGGCAATCTTGACCCGGCGCCGGGTGTCGTTGATGATGGCAAATTGTGAAATGTCTGCCGACGTACCCGCCGTGGTCGGGATAAAGACCAGCGGCGGAACGGGCCGGGGAACCTCATCAACGCCTTCGTAATCGGTGATATGGCCACCATTGGTCACCACAATACCGATCCCTTTCGCGCAGTCCATCGGGCTGCCGCCGCCCACTGCTACGATCAGATCACAATTTTTATCGCGGTAGTGTTCGGCACCGGTCATCGTCTCATGGTCACGCGGATTCGGCGAGATGTCGGTGAAGGTGATGGCATCAAGACCCGCTTCCTGAAGACTATCGGCAACCCGCCCCGTCCAGCCGCTGGCGACGGTACCTGCGTCTGAGACTAAAAATACCCGGGAGGCGCCGAGATTACGGGCATGCCGCCCCGCCAGTTCAAGGGCGCCGGTGCCATAGACAATTTCGGGGACAAGAAATTTGCGGAGGTGAAAGAACGGGTTGTCCGTCATAGCGATTCCGTGAGAGGTTGCGCGGTTGCCGCCGCTGTTACCGATCGGCGCCGAGACGTCGGATCGATACCTGCTTGCTCCCATTATAGGCCATGGTCAGGACCTTGAGAAGGCAATTATGCATTGCTGCGCAGTGACGGACGACGCGGGTGGACGACGGATGGCCCAGGGGTGCTACCAGAACCGGACACGGCCGGTATCGAGATGGACGAAGTTGGATTTTGCGTAGTAGCCGACACCGCCGGCGTGCAGCGATTGGGCGATGTCCCGGAGTTTTTTGGTGCGCAGATCGGTAAGGCGGATATCAAGCGCCTGGCCTTCCAGATGCAGGCTTTTCTGGGCAACGCCGGAGCTTTTTTTGCGTAGCTGCTGGTTGGTTATTGGTGAGCGATAACCGGAGATGACCTCGAAGGTACCGGTGCTGCCGCTGATCTGTTGAATACGGCAGAGCATTTCCAGCAGTCGCAGGTCGATGGGAAAGACCGCTCCGGTCCGATGGTCGCGGAAGAAGGTATTGATTTTCTGGATTGTTTTCGTCGTACAGGTCGCTGGGTGAAAATCCAGTCGTAGTCGCTCTCCGGTGTGCGTATGATAGAAGGACAGGGGATGCTGCTTGGCTGTGGCTGCCAGGCCGATGGAAGATGTGCTGAGCAGTGCTGCGCAGGTCAGCTGCGCCGTGGCAACCAGGAAGTTGCGGCGGGTAAGCCGGAGGCCGGAGGCAGGTCGCTGCATGGGATCCTTGTCAGTTCGGGTTGTCGGATCTGGACTCGATAATGTTCAGTAACGTGACGTCACGTTGATAAATGTCGTCATTAAAATGGATAACACCGTTGTTGTCAACCCAGGCGGTCTGATAGGTGAGATGAATCGGCAGGCGTTGTCGCAGGGAGATGGCTTTTCGTTCTCCGCTGGCAACGATCCGCTCGATTGCCGCCATGGTCCAGCCGTCGTTGTTCAATTCGAGGCAGAACAGGGCGAGGACCAGGGGTTGGCTGACGCGGATGCAGCCATGGCTGAATGACCGCGAGGATTGCTGGAAAAGGTCCCGGGCGGGGGTGTCATGCAGGTAGACCGAATGGTGATTCGGAAAAACGAACTTCACCCGGCCAAGAGCATTCCATGGCCCCGGATCCTGGCGCAGGAGATAACGCGACATCTGCGCCCGGGTGACGTTGTGCCAGTCGATGGCTGTGGAGTCAAGTTCGCTGGCGTTGGGCTGCCAGCTCGAAAATAAGCGGATATTGCGTTCGACAAGGTGATACGGGTTTTTGCGCAGCGCCGGCAGGTCTTCGTTGCGGGCAATATTCGGGGTGATGTTCCAATAGGGATTGAACTCGAGATAGACGATGGAATCTGAGAAAACCG
This sequence comes from uncultured Desulfofustis sp., assembly GCA_964608305.1. Classification (GTDB taxonomy): domain Bacteria; phylum Desulfobacterota; class Desulfobulbia; order Desulfobulbales; family Desulfocapsaceae; genus Desulfofustis. Next base: position 18,870 of record CAZSOA010000046.1, read on the forward strand.
GGGTCTGGTGCTGGAATTTTCCGACGATGACCGGCAGATCATGAATCAATTGATTGTTCCGCACTGCCTTGACGCGGAACGCGGCGATGTTGACCATCAGATAGGTGTCGCTCAAGCGATGATCCTGGAGGCGCCATCGTGCCAGGTTGGCCCGGATGATCGCTGCCAGTTCCGCCGGGGTCTTGTTGAGCCAGATCAGGGTTTTCGGGCCGATGACTCCGTCGGTGTCCAGGCCGTGGGTCTGTTGGAAGGTGCGGACAGCGGTGACAAATCGATCGCCGTAGACGGTGGTGTCGATGGTGCTGGGATCATCGATCGGTTCGGTGGCGATCAGGCGGGTGAAAATGGCATCCAGACGCTCATCGCTGTCGCCCGGCCTGATCAATGCTCCGGCCGGAATCGCCGGCCATTGGGCGTTGAGTGCCAAGAGCCGATACTGTTCCAATGCCTCTTTGAGTCGGGTGTAATAGTGATGCTGGGGCGGCAGAGAATCCAGATAAGCTCCGAGATCCGGCACTGTTTGGGCGATTTGGATCGCTCGCGCGGGATCGAACGTGGCATCGCCGGCCGCGGCAAACAAGGCGGGGTCGGCCTGCTGCAGCCGCAGTTGGCCAAAACTGATATCATGGATGTACTTTGCCAGATTATAGCTCAGCAACAGATCCAGGCGGGCAAGGTCCTCGACCGCTCGGGACGACCAGAGTGATTCGAGCAGGGCAACCTCATATTCTTCCGGATCAAGACCGTCCCGGTAGGAGCGGCGTAAGCGATCGATAATAACCGCGGCAGTGTCACCTGGTCCGTCCGGAGAGACCCAGAGCGGCTGTGTCTCGGTTCCGTGGTAGATGGCAGCCAGGCAGAAATCTCGCTGGGCGATGACCGGTTGTTGCCGGTCCATGGCGACCAGGTCAAGGCGCAGACAGGCCAATTGCTCGTTCAGTGCTGCGCTCAGCGAATCAAGCTCGATGGTGCCGGCAGCGGGACTGGTTATCAGGAGCAACAGCCAGCAGGTGATCAGGACCGGGAAGCGGCCGGTGCCGGGTCGGAAACGAATACCTGCATGATGGAGGGAGGATCGAGGAGGAAGCAAGCAATGAGTGTTCATGCACACCAAAAACGGTCATGACATACGGTCGTTATGCGACTCTCGTCAACAGTCGAAGGCGGGCCGACTCCGGCACTGGGCGGGCAGTGAGAACGGTTCCCGATTTGTTTGATCATTGCTAACAAAGCGGCACCGGTTTGGCAAGAAGAAGATGAATTTCACATCGTTCTTTCCCGGGATATCGGCTACATTATTGGGAACCTTGAAAAATTGCTATTTCGCCCCATCTCATCGTTGCGCGATTACATTGTATCCTCGGAATAGTATGTATATGCCTGCGGTACAATACTCTTGCATGCCTCGATCTCGGACGAAATTTCGAACTATTCAAGGCCCCTGTTGTTTTGCTGGTACTGGCCGAGAGAACCAATCGCTATTGCTGCACAAGAGGAGCAAGGAACGATGAGAGTGATCGATTTTGCCGAGGTCGGTGGGCTTCAGATTGGCCACGCCGATAACCGGCAGGCCGCTACCGGATGCACGGTGGTGATCTGTGAGCAGGGCGCTGTCGCCGGCGTTGATGTGCGAGGGGGAGCGCCGGGTACCCGGGAGACCGACCTGCTGCGGCCGGAAAATCTGGTGGAGCGGATCCATGCCGTAGTGCTGGCCGGTGGCAGTGCCTTTGGGCTCGATGCCGCTGCCGGAGTTATGCGCTCCTTGGAGGAAGAGGGAGTCGGGTTCGATGTCCGGGTGACCAGGGTCCCCATTGTCTGCGGCGCCGCTTTGTTCGACTTGAGTTTTGGCGACCATCGGGTCAGGCCGGATGCGGAGATGGGGTATGCCGCCTGTAGAAACGCTTCGTCCGCCCCGGTCCGTCAGGGCAGTGTCGGGGCAGGTACCGGAGCGACGGTAGGCAAGATCTGTGGCCTGGCACGCGCCATGAAGAGCGGCATCGGGACGGCAGGTCTGGCAGTGGGCGATGTGCGGATTGGCGCGCTGGTTGCGGTCAATTGCCTTGGTGATGTGATCGATCCGTCGACCGGTACGACCGTGGCCGGTTTGCTTACCGAGGATCGACTGCGGCTCGCCGATACCGAAGAAGTGATGATTGGTGCGGCCACCCGGCCGGCCGACCTGTTCAGCGGTAATATCACCATCGGCGTGGTGGCGACCAACG
>CAZSOA010000047.1:0-20949 GCA_964608305.1 uncultured Desulfofustis sp.
AGGAGGCCGGAAGTCTCCCGGTCAATTCGGTGGACGATAAAAATCTTGTTATCCTGATGTTCCGCCTTCACATAGTCCCTCAAGAGGGCATAGGCGGTTTTGCGCTTTTCCTTGTCCGTAGCGACCGTCAGGAGCCCGGCCGGTTTCTCGACCACGATCAGGTCCTCATCCTCAAAAACAATTTTGAGACCATGGGGGCGGTGCCTGGGAGAAGTCTTCTCCCAGAAAACGTCCAGGGTTTGGCCTGCCTTGAGCGGATGATCGAACTGCGTTATCGGTTGATCGTCGACCAGGACCTGTCGATCTCGCAACACGGCTTTCAACAGACTACGGCTCTTCTGCGGAAAGGCCTCAATGAGGCTGGTGAGCAGCGGACCGCTCTGCTCAACCGTCACTTTGTCGGATTTCGGTGCCTTCTTATCGGGGCGGTTGCCGGCTTTGGTCTTCTTCATCGTACGCGCAAGAAAGAGGAGGTGTCATGATCACTGCTGGTCAGAGGTGGTCAATTTTCGGTTGTCATTCACCCAGGTCACCAGGTGTTGATTACAGGCGCGGGCTCATTGACGACAATGTACCTCTTCTCTGCTGTGAAGTCCCCGATATTTGCTTGAAGGGGGCATGCTCGAAGGGCTCAGATCTCGTGTCCAGCGTGCTGCATACATATCTTTCCGGCGGCCTTCAAAATTTTACCGCAAACAAGCATTGCAGAGGACAAACCGCTGAATTCGCCATTCGGCATACAGGGAGATACTATTCCCGATCAGTAATTTTTCTTCCAAAAAGGGTTGCGTGGGTGCGCAAGGTTACCGTTCGGTAATATTTTGCTTGACAGGCATTTCGCGGCTCGACATATTCCCGATCGGTAACATGACTACTATCAATCCAGAGCAACTTGGCGCTGCTATCCGCGCTAGACGCAGACAGTTGAAAGTCACCCAAAAGGACCTGGCGATGACCTGTGGGACGGGTCTGCGCTTCATTATTGATCTTGAGAAGGGCAAGCCGACTTGTCAAATCGGAAAGATCCTGCAGGTCATTTACGCTCTGGGGCTCAAACTTCAGGTTGTTAGTCCTGGCGTTGACACCGGCCAAGGCGAAAAGCCATGAACAACCTGATTGTTTATCTGAACACCGATAAAATCGGAAGCCTCAAACAAGACGATAGTGGTTTGCTGCAATTCTCCTATGATCAGACATGGCTTGAAAAACCAAATGCCATGCCCCTCTCCCGTTCACTGCCACTCCAAAGCGAGGTGTTCTCGGGAAAGATGACTCGGCCTTTCTTTGCCGGCATGCAAGAGTATTTTACCGCAGGCATATACATGATATTCCGAGGATAAAATGTGATCACACAACAATGAGATTGGGAGAAAATGGCAATTTTTCAAGGCCCCCCTAAATCATAACCGCCGCCTGCACAGTGACCCCGCAGACAACGCGGGTCCGGTGAGACGAACCACATGCTTTGTCATGAAAATATGGGTAGATGCGGACGCATGTCCGGTAGTGATTAAAGATATTTTATACAAGGCGGCAGCAAGGGCCCACATACCATTGACTTTGGTCGCCAACAACCATTTCCGTGTACCACAATCTTCATTTGTAACGTTTCTGCAGGTTCCACACGGGCTGGATGTTGCCGACAATGAGATTGTGAGGAGGCTTGCACCTGGTGATCTTGTTATTACCGGTGATATACCGTTAGCTGCACGGGTTGTAGAAAAAGGAGGGATTGCCATTAACCCGCGAGGGGAAGTGTATACAGAAGAAAACATCAAAGAACGGTTAAGCACCAGAGATTTTCTCGATAACCTGAGGTCGAGCGGGGTAGACGCGGGTGGACCGTCGGCTTTTGGGCCGCGTGATAAACAGGCCTTTGCAAACAGGCTGGATCAATTGATCACAAAATATAAAAACGGCACAACGAATCGGAACCGAACTCGCTGAAACCTGTCGGTCAATTTCACCGGCTTCTCGGTTCTGCCAACAACGGGGTTGCTGTGTCCGGTGATGGGGTGGGTCGATAGGTTCAGAAAATAGTGACCAACAGTATACAGAACATGATGATGCCGCCCAGGGCAGCCCCGTCGAAGCGGCTCATCCGTCCTGATGGGCCGGTGCATTCGCCGCTGCCGTAACAACGGGCCTCCATGGCCATCGCCAGTCGGTCGGCGGTTACAAAGGTGCGCCGGACGAGCGGCAGGCACAGATAGCTCATGCGGCGCAGCGGATTGCGGCGATTATCGATCGCCCGGGCCCGCAACGCGTCGCCCTGCTCGGTGGCCTGCGTGAGGATGACCGGGATGAAGCGCACCAACAGGCCGATCATCGTCGCCACCTGCTGGTGCGGCACAAACGGCACCGGTCGAAGCAGCCAGGCGACTGCGGCACGGATCTGCGCCGGCCGGGTGGTGGCGGCCAGCAACAGACCGCCCAGGGTGAGCAGCAGCAGCCGGCCGGCGAGCAGCAGCCCTTCCTCGACCCCGGTTTTACTCAATGGCACTGCGGCGATGACGATCAGCGGATCGCCGGCCGCCGTCAAGGCACGAACGATGACGATGGCCGGCAGCAGCAGCAGGAACCATTGCAGTCCTGCCAGCCAACGGCCGATCGGGAGCCTCAGGCGAACAATCAGCAGCAGAACGAGGACCAGCACCAGCACCAGCCCCGTCGGCCCGGTGCGCAAGCTGGCCAGGCCGATCAAGGCCAGCGCCGCCAGCTTGACGCGGGCATCGAGACCATGCAAGAAGCTGGTGCCATGCCGGTAGCCGAAGACTACTGCAGCCACGACGCCACCCTGCCCCCCAGCTTGATAGCCGTCGGTACCCGCACCCCCCAGTCCTCGGCCTGCACAACCACGGTTTCGGGAACGCCGTCGGCAACGACGCGGCCGCCCTGCAGCATGATCAACCGCTGGGCGTGGGCCAGCACCTTCTCCAGATCATGGACGCAGACAATGATCGTTGTGCCGGCGGCGTGCAGGGCGACGATCCGGGAGAGGACCTGACGCACCCCCGGATAGTCGAGATTGGCGAACGGTTCATCGAGCACAATGATCGCCGGCTGCATCGCCAGCACGCCGGCAATGGCCAACCGACGTTTTTCCCCGCCGGACAACAGGTGCGGACTATGATGACGAAGCTCGGTCAGACCGGTCACTTCCAGGGCTGCGCTGACACGCTGTTCGACCACCTCAGGCCCCAGATTGAGATTTTCCGGACCGAAAGCGACATCGTCCCAGACCGTTTCACCGACGATCTGGCTGTCGGCATCCTGAAAGACCATGCCAACCAGCCGCCGGGCCCGGAGCGGATCGTCGGCCACCGGCACGCCGTCAATGGTAACCTGTCCCGCTGAGGGCAGCAGCAGGCCGTTGAGATGCCGCAGCAAGGTGCTTTTGCCGGCGCCGTTTGCGCCCGCCAGAACGACGAAGGCGCCGCGCTCGATTCTCAGGTCGATGCCCGCCAGGCTCTCCCGCCCATCTGCATAGCGGTGATGCAGGCCGGCTATCTCGATAATGGCCATCGGTGCCGGCTCCGCTTAGCGCACCGGACCGGCCGGTCCCAGGCCTGGCTGCGGTTTTCCTGCAGTCTGCAACAGCGGCCGCACGCTTTTGACGATGATAAACGCCGCAACAATTTTTAGCAGATCGCCGACCAGAAAGGGGTACATGCCCACCAGCAAAGCCTTGCTGAAACTCAGGCCGAGCAGCTTCTGCAGCCAGGGCACCCCGATTGCGTAGATAACCAGACTGCCGATCACCATGCCGCCCACCTCGATCAGCGGCCGTTGTCTACCCGCCTCAGAGATCCGCCCGACCACCCAGGCAGCGGCGAGGAAACCGAAAAGATATCCCCCACGAGGGCCGAACAGATGCCCGAGCCCAGCCCCGCCGCCGGCAAACACCGGCAGACCGCAGGCCCCGGCCAGCAGATAAACGGCAACGCAGGCGGCGGCCCAGCGGCTGCCCAGCAGCAGGGCGGCAACCAACACGAAAAGGTTCTGCAGGACGATCGGCACCGGGCCGATCGGGATAACGATATAGCCGCCGACGGCAATCAGTGCCGCCATCAGTGATGCAAGAACGAGCTTGCGCAGGTCCGTGGGGTTTCCGGTCATGATGTTTCCTGTTCAGGGGATGGGGTGCAGGAGATTTCCGGCGGGGCAGCCGGGCGGCTATCATCGTGAAAACAGTCGCCGAAAAAGACCGTACGGTGCGATCCGTCGGCCGCCTTCAGTACCAATCCGCCATCCTCATCGAGATCGACTGCCAGGCCTTCATAGCTGTCGCGCATGGTAACGATACGGACCTGGCGGCCGAGGGTACTGCTTCGTTGTTTCCAATCGGCGATCGTCGTCGCCGGGAAAAACGCGGTCATGCGCCCTTCAATGCGATCAAGAAAATCAGAGAGGAAACGGACCCGATCCACCGGCCGCCCGATCAATTGCCGCACCGAAACCGCCGGTTGGTCGGTAACCTCCGGCATATTGTTGAGGTTGACGCCGATACCGATATTGAGAAAGATGACCTGCTCGGCTTCAACTTCCATCTGCGCCAGGATACCGGCGATCTTGTGCCCATCGGCGAGGATGTCGTTGGGCCACTTGACCCGGACGTCGATACCGCAGCAATGCTGCAGGCTCTGCGCCAGCGCAACGGCGACGGCCAGATTGACCACCGGGCAGACCCGTGCCGGCAAACCCGGTCGCAGGATCAGCGAGAAGTAGAGGCCGCCTTCCGCCGATTGCCATTGCCGCTGCAGCCGTCCCCTTCCCTGATGCTGCCGGCCGGCTATCACCACCGTGCCATCCGGGCAGCCTTCTCGGGCCAGGGTGGTAGCCGTGTTCATCGTCGAATCGAGCTCAGGATAATAATGGATGCGGGCCGCCCGAGCCCCGAACAGATACGGCAGCGGCGTGTCCGGCGTGGTCACGAGCCGGTAGCCGCGCCCGGTCGAAGCAATCTCCAGGCCGCTGCGGCGCAACTGGTCGATATGCTTCCACACCGCCACCCGGGACACCGATAACCGTTTACTGATCTCCGGTCCGGACAGCGGCCCGTCCGCCTGTTGGAGCATCTCCAGAATTTTTTGCTTCATCGTCGAGCCTATTGGTTAACCATCTTGACGACAATGGTTAACCAATCAGCCCGCCGGTTGTCAAGGAAGAACCGCCGTGTGGATGCACTTGGTGCAAAGGATAACGGCTTGAGCCTTGGACAGGGCCGTTATACACGATCACGCCACTGAAGGTGAAAACCCGCAATGCAGGACAGGAATGCCTGAAAACACGGATTCAGATGCGGCCTGCAGTACCGTGGTCAACCGGCACGCCTGCGTGAGTCCATCACCTTGTATGCGCAATAATCGCCGCACATGGTGCACGCCCCGTGGGAATCGGCAGCCACGGTGGCACAGCGCCTTTTCCGGGCGAGCGCCGGATCAAGCGAGAGAGCGAACTGTTTTTCCCAGTCGAGAGCTCGGCGAGCCTGGGACATCGCAACATCCCATTCCCAGGCACCCGGAATGTTTTTCACGATATCGGCGGCATGACCGGCGAGCCTGGCAGCCATCACACCGTCATGGACATCCTCTACCGTCGGCAGGCAGAGATGTTCGCTTGGAGTCACATAACAGAGAAAATCAGCCCCGGCGCTGCCGGCTATCGCGCCGCCGATGGCGCTGGAGATATGGTCATAGCCCGGCGCGACATCTGTTACTAATGGCCCGAGTACGTAAAACGGCGCACCATGGCAGATGCGTTTCTGCAAGGTAATATTGGCCTGAATCTGATCAATGGGCATGTGCCCCGGCCCCTCAATCATCACCTGAACGCCGGCAGCCCAGGCACGCTGGGTGAGCTCTCCCAGGATAAGCAGCTCGTGGATCTGCGCTCGGTCAGTGGCATCAGCGAGACAGCCCGGACGAAAGCCATCACCGAGCGACAAGGTGGCATCGTACGGCCGCACCAACTCCAACAACCGATCAAAGTATTCGAACAGGGGGTTTTCCGCCTGATTATGTGCCATCCACGCACAGGTAAACGAGCCGCCACGAGAGACAACGTCCATAACCCGCCCTTCCCGGTCCATATGATCCAAGGTCGCCCTGGTAACACCGCAATGCACGGTTATAAAATCGACCCCATCCGCAAGGTGCCGTTCAATCCCGGCAAAAATATCATCAACGCTCATGTCGACAATGGCCTTCCCGCGTTTGACCACCGTATCGCACGCAGCCTGATAAAGTGGCACGCTGCCGATACAGAGATCGGTTTCCGCAATGATCGCCCGCCGAATGGCATCGATCGGGCCACCGGTCGACAAATCCATCAGCGCATCGGCCCCTGCCGCCTGGGCCGCTCGTGCCTTTGCGAGTTCCCGATCAATGCTCGTGTCGTCCTTGCTGGTGCCGATGTTCGCGTTGATTCTGGTACGGATACCTTTGCCGATGGCAAGGGGCCGGCCACCTCTGTGAAAGCTGTTATGGCAGACTATCGCCGTCCCCGAAGCAATTCGTTCTCTGAGAATCGCGGCGGGAATCCCGGCATCTTTTGCCGCCGTCGCCATGCTGTCAGTGATACGGCCGGAACGGGCCGATTCCATCGTTGTCTTATTCATGATTTGCTCCGGTGAGAATTTTCGCAGGGAGCGAAACCGGAAGCGAAGCAAAGAGAGACTGCACACGCTCGGTCCTTTCCCTCCGCCGGTATAATCCGGATCAGGTTCAAAGGGTCATTTCACACAGGTGAAATTCTCAGTCCGCAGACTCCCCCAGGCCGTACATCAACGAAGCGGTACTCTATCCGGGCCTTGTTGTGCTGTCAAGCTCCCTCAAGCATGACTCGGCTCACCCAGGAAAAGCTTGACCAGAGAGCAGGTTCAGAGAACAATAGCAGCCTGCACGAGAAATAAAACCTCTGCGCTCTACACAAACCCAGTCAGGGCACCTTGGCGATACCGACATGCTCATCCATATCAGTATTTATACATGACCGATACGCACCGAGCAGGACAGCCGGCAAAGCCATTCCACCTGCCGGGCAGCGATGGGAACGTCTACACCGATGGGATGTTTGCCGGCAGGTGGCTGCTGCTCATTTTTTTGCGTCACCTCGGTTGACTGCCCTGTCACCACCATCTGTCACAGGTGTGGCAGCACCGCCGCGAGTTCGCCGCTGCGCAGATTGCAATCGTGACGGTGACGTTTCAGCCGTCGGAGCAGGCGGCAGCATTTGCCCGGGAACGCGACCTGGCCTGGCCGCTGCTTATTGATGAACAGCGAACCTTGTATCGAGGCTACGGCTTTGATTGCGCCGGCTTTTGGGACATCTGGGGGCCGGCAACCTGGTGGGCTTATCTGCGCCAGCTGGCGCGCGGGGTACTGCCGAAACCATCAACGGGAGACGTCACCCAGCGCGGCGGTGACGTGCTGATCGATGACCGGGGCATCGTCCGCTTCCATCACGTTGGCAAAGGGCCGGCCGACCGGCCGACCGTCAAGCAGATACTTGCGGCTCGATCTTGAACGAAATGTCGAATTTTTCATGCCGCCACCGGACCGGGCAGCGCTCCTGCACATCAGCGATCGCCCTCGCATCGGGCATCAATCAGGCATGGTCCTTCGCGGCCTGGCTGCGGAGCCAGCCACGGCGGATATGGTAGTGCTGCCCCGCATCGCGCCAGCGATCGCAACAATACTCGTGCAGGGTAATCGGCAAATCTGCGGCAACGAGCTGCTCCCGGTCAACCCGGCAACGTCCGGAGGCAAGATCAATCAGCCGATAGAACCGGCAGTTCAGGCACATCTTCTTCATCTTCATGCTTTTACGGTAAGCAAACAGCCCGACATTCAGGCCGCCAGTTTGGCCAGGCACTCGTCGAGCCCGGCGGGAGTATCGAATTGCAGCGTTGTAACCGACCGGCCTTTCGGGACGATTTTTTTCATCATCCCTTTAAGTACCGATTTCGGACCAACCTCGATAAAGGTGTCGATCCCGTCATCGAGCATGCGCAGGATGATATCGCACCACCGTACCCGCGAGACGATCTGCTGGACCATCATTTCCTTGATCCGCGCCGGGTCTTCTTCGGTACGGGCAGTAACGTTGAAATAAACCGGCACCTGCGGCGACGCGAAATCCACAGCATTGAGGACGGCGGCAAAGTCCGGCACCGCGTCGGCGACCAGCGGGCTGTGATTGGCGACACTGACGTTGAGCGCTATCACCTTGGCGCCCTGCTCTTCAACCGCGGTCGCCACCTGGTTCAAGGCCTCCTCGCTGCCGGAGATGACTATCTGCTGCGGGGTGTTGTGATTGGCAACCGTGACCACCCCCGGCCCCCGATAGGATGCCACTGCCGACTCCACGGCCGCGATGTCCAGCCCGAGCACCGCACGCATGCCGCCGGGATGGCGATTTCCTTCTCGCTCCATGAAGAACCCGCGTCGTTCAACCAGGCGTACCGCATCTTTGATGCTGATCACGCCGGCACCGCAGAGCGCCGAATATTCGCCGAGGCTGTGGCCGGCATAACCGGAAATGGATACACCCGGCGGCAGGTCGGCAAGCAGCGCCTGCAGGCAGATCAGATTGGTAACGGTAATGGCCGGTTGCAGGACCGTCGACCGGGTCAACGCCTCAAGCGGGCCTTCCTGACAGATAGAGCGCAACGGGAAATCGCAGACCGTCTCGGCGGTTGCCATGATTGCCGCACACGCGAGCCGACTCTCGACAAACTCCGTGCCCATGCCCACATATTGCGAGCCCTGGCCGGGAAACAACACCGCACACTTCATGATTGGCTCCTTTTTTCATGCCGGATTTCCTGCAGATTGGCAAACAACATCAGTCCCACACCGACGCAGATCGCCGAGTCGGCTACATTAAAAGCCGGCCAATGATACACGCCGATATAAAAATCAAGAAAATCAATGACAGCTCCGTGCAAAAGCCGATCGACCAGATTGCCGATCGCCCCGCCGGCGATCAACGCAAACGACCAACGATACAAGCGGCGGGACGGCCCGACCTTCCACGCCGCAATGGTCAGCCCCAGGGCGGCCAAGGTGTTGACAGAGACGAAAAAGTAATGACGAAGCGGGGATTCGACACCGGCAAATAACGAGAAGGCGGCGCCCTTATTGGTCACATGAACCAGATTGAACAGGCCGGGGATGATCTCCCGCGCCTCGTAGAGCGACAGGTGCGCGACAACCAGAAACTTGGTCAGTTGATCGGCGGCCAGGATAACGAAAAATATCAGAAAATACGCGCGCACTGCTACGATTGTTCCTGCAGATGCAACGCCTGGACCACGTCATGACACCGGCCGCAGATGCTCGGATGATCGGTGAAGGTGCCGACGCTCGTCGACCGGATCCAGCAGCGTTCACATTTTTCTCCGGCGGCCGATTGCACCGCCACCCGCAGCCCGTCCACTTCCGGCTCGATGGTCATCGCCGCTGCCGGAATTGCGTCCGGCAAGACAACCCGCAGGGTCGAAACCATGGCGATTTCCTGCAGGATCGGCTGCTGCTGTTCGAGGAAGTCGGCCAGATCCGCATCGCCGGCAACAAGCACCTCAGCCTCCAGCGGATGGCCGATGCTCTTCGCCGCCCGCGCCTTTTCCAGGGCGCGCGTGATATCTGAGCGGATCTTCACCAGCATTTTCCAACGCTGCTCGGTTGCTTCATCAAGCACATTTGCCGGGTTGCGCTCGGGAAAATCGGTAAAGAAGATTCCCCCGCTCAGGTCGTCCTGCCGGTCGCGCCCCTTGAGTGCATCCCAGGCCTCGGCGGCGGTGAAACAAAGAATCGGCGACATGAGTCGCAGCACTCCTTCGGCAATCTCGAACAGCACGGTCTGCGCCCCGCGCCGCTGCCGTGAATCGGTGCCGGACACGTAGAGCCGATCCTTGATGATGTCGAGGTAAAAAGCGCTCAACGTGGTGCCGCAGAAATAGTTCAGGGCATGGTAGACGGCATGAAATTCGTAGCGTTCATAGGCGGTGACGACCTTTGCCTTCAGCTCTTCATACCGGGCCAGCGCCCAGCGGTCCAATTCGTCCAGTTCGGTTGTGGCAACCGCATCGCGCTGCGGCTGAAAATCGGAGAGGTTGCCGAGCAGATAGCGGATGGTGTTGCGGATCTTGCGATAGGCCTCGGTCACCTGCTTGAGGATATCGTCGGAGACCTTCACATCGTCCCGGTAATCTTCACTCGCCACCCAGAGCCGCAGGATCTCGGCGCCGTACTGCTCGATAACCTCCTGCGGCGCGACCACATTACCCACCGACTTGGACATCTTTTTGCCCTGCCCGTCGACGACATAACCGTGGGTCAGAACCCCTTTGTACGGCGCCGTCCCCCGGGTGCCCACCGAGGTCAGCAGCGCGCTGTGAAACCAGCCGCGATGCTGATCGCTGCCCTCCAGGTAGAGATCGGCCGGCGCGGCCAGGTCGGCGTGTTGCTCGCAGACGGCGGCATAGCTGACCCCGGAATCGAACCAGACATCAAGGATATCGGTTTCCCGGGAAAACGAGGTCGAAGCACAGGATGGACAGCGCATGCCGGCCGGCAGAAAATCCTCGGTCTCATGGCTGAACCAGGCGTCGGCCCCTTCGCGCTGGAACAACTCGTCGATCCGGGCTGCAACCGCCTCGTCGTTGACGATGGTCCCGCAATCGCGGCAACTGATGACCGTGATCGGCACCCCCCAGGCCCGCTGGCGCGACAGGCACCAGTCGGGACGGTTTTCAATCATCGCATAGATGCGCTGCATCCCCCACCCGGGCGTCCAGACCACCTGACGGATCTGATCGAGCGCCTTGGCGCGCAGGCCGTTGTACTCCATGGCGATGAACCACTGCGGCGTCGCCCGGTAAATGACCGGTTCCTTGCAGCGCCAGCAATGCGGGTAACTATGCCGGATCGACGCTCGATGAACCAGTGATCCGGCGGCGGCCAGGTCGTCGATGATCCGCTCGTTCACCGCCGGCACCCGCTGCCCCTGATAGATGCCGGCCTCACTGGTGAAAAACCCGTTGTCATCAAGCGGTGAGAGGATCTCAAGACCATAGCGCAAGCCGGTCTGGTAGTCGTCGGCGCCGTGGCCGGGAGCGGTGTGCACACAACCGGTACCGGCATCAAGCGTTACATAGTCGGCAAGCACCAGCAGCGAGTCACGCTCGACAAACGGGTGGCGGCAGGTGCGGTTCTCCAGTGCGGTTGCCGAAAAGGTGCAGACAATCTCCCAGGATTCAGCACCCCACTCGGTCATGACCCGTTCGACCAGTTCCTTGGCCAGAATCAGGAGCTCATCGCCAACCCGGACCGCGGCATACTCGAACTCAGGGTGAAACGCCACCGCCATATTGGCCGGCAACGTCCACGGCGTAGTCGTCCAGATCACGACAGACAGCGTAACGCCGGCCAGCCGGGCGTCAATATCGCTCAGATCACTGTTGACCGGAAATTTCACATAGATGGAGGGCGACGTATGGTCATGGTATTCGACTTCGGCCTCAGCCAGCGCGGTGACACAGGTCGAGCACCAGTAGACCGGCTTCTTGCTCCGCACAACGGCGCCGGAAAGCAGAAATTTGTTGAACTCGCGGGCAATGGTCGCCTCGTAGCCGTAACTCATGGTGAGATACGGCTGATCCCAGTCGCCGATCACGCCGAGCCGTTTGAACTCGTTTTTCTGGGTCTTGATCCATTTTTCCGCATAACTGCGGCAGGCGCGCCGCTTCGACAGGGTCGGGATATCTTTTTTCTTCTCACCCAGTTCCTTGTCGACGTTATGCTCGATGGGCAACCCATGGCAATCCCAGCCGGGCACATATGGGGCGTTAAAACCGGCCATACGCTTGGAGCGCAGGATGATGTCCTTGAGGATTTTATTGAAAGCGGTGCCGAGGTGGATGTGCCCGTTCGCATACGGCGGGCCGTCGTGCAGCACGAACAGCGGGCGGCCGCTGCAGTGTTCCTGGATGCGACGATACAACGCCTCTTTCTCCCAACGCTGCAGAACCGGCGGTTCGTTCTGGGTCAGGTTGGCTTTCATCTTGAACGAGGTCTGGGGCAGATTCAACGTCGCCCGATAGTCCATGGTGCTCTCCTCTTATCCGTACGGCAAAAACGTCAGCTAACCAGCGTGCAGGCGGCTAAGCCGCTGACCGGAATGTATTTCGAAACATTGTAAAATACCACCGCCCGGCCAAGTTGCAATAAGAAAGTCGGCAAAGCCGCTGCCAGGCAGCCGATGCCCCGAACCTGCCGGAAACCGGGAAAACACACCGACGATGTTAATTTGCCCACCTGTCGATATTTCGACGCTTTCAAATTGACACACTTTGGCAATCCTATTAAAATTGAGAGATTATTACAGAAACTTTGCCGTTCCGGCACGTCCGCCGCAATCGGCAGCGACCCCCTCTTTCTCCGCGGATTCCATGACAGAACAGTACGGCGCCATGATCGAATTGATCAAGGTCAGCAAAATCTATCCTCCCGATGTCAAAGCACTTTCCGATGTTTCCGTATCGATTGCCCAGGGAGAGATGTTCTTTCTCATCGGCATGAGCGGGGCCGGCAAGACCACCTTTCTGAAGCTGCTTTGCAGCATGGAGACGCCGACTAACGGGCTGATCGAGATAGCCGGCAAGGACATCCAGAAACTGCGCGGCAAGACCCTGGCCCGGATGCGCCAGAAGATCGGCGTTGCCTACCAGGATTTCAAACTGCTCAACGACCGCACCGTGGCCGAAAATGTCGCCATATCGATGGAGGTCTCCTACAAGAAGCCGCAGTTGATCAAAAAACGGGTCAGGGATCTGCTGGATCGTCTGGCATTGAGCGATAAACACGATGCGATCACCGGCGAGCTATCCCGCGGCGAGCAGCAACGGGTCGCCCTGGCCCGGGCGGTTGCCAACTCGCCGACCCTGATCCTGGTTGACGAACCGACCGGCAACCTCGACGCAACCACCACCATGCGGGTCATGGACCTGCTGACCAAATGCAATCACGCCGGGGCAACGGTGGTCATCGCTACCCATGACGATTCGATCTACCGCAACACGCAGCATCGCATCATGGAACTGCGCAGCGGCAAGCTGCATCTGATTCGTGAGGGGGTCCAGCAATGAGTTTCTGGCTCGCCGTACTTCGCCAGGTCGGTCGCAACCTGCGGCAAACCTGGCCATCCCAATTTATGACCCTGCTCACCGTGAGCCTGTCGGTCCTTATTTTCGCCTTTTTCTATCTCGTCTACATGAATATGCTCGGCGTTGGCGACAAGCTGGGCGACGACCTGCGGCTCATTGTTTATCTGGAAGACGAACCGGGGCCGGAAATGGAGGAACAGCTCCGCCGCAAGATCCTCGCCTTCGACAAGGTCGAGGAGATTCGTTTCGTCTCGAAAAACGAAGCCTACGACCGGTTCGCCGAACAACTCGGCGATGATCGTGATGTGCTGGACGACATGCCGCGTGACTTCCTGCCGGCGTCCATCGAGGTCGTGCCGCTGAAAAACCTGCGCAGCCTCAGCCAGGTCAAACTCTTTTCCGAATACCTTGCCAGCCTGGAGGGCACCTTGAAGGTTCAATACGGCCAGGACTGGATCGAACGGTTCTACTATTTCACCCGACTGATCTCCATTGTTGTCCTGCTCAGCGGCGGCCTGCTGATCATGACCTCGGTGTTCATGGTGTCCTACACCATCCGGTTGACCATCCTCGGCCGGCAGGCGGAACTTGAACTGCTGAAACTGGTCGGCGCGACCAACAACTATATCAGGACGCCGTTTCTCATCGAGGGGATTCTCCAGGGCATTCTCGGCTCATCGGCCGGCATCATCTCGCTCTATGCGTTGTTTCAGTGGATCAAGCTGCGCTTCTCCGGGCCGGGCATCCTCAATCTTTTTGAATTCTCGTTTTTCCAAGGACCGACCGTGCTGCTTATAATTTTCGTTTCCGTTTTGCTTTGCACCGTCGGCAGTTATTTTTCGATGCAGAAGTTTTTGCGCATCTGAACTGTTACCAGCCCATGCGACTTTTTTTTCCGACCGCACCGTCTGCCCTGCTTCTCGTTTTCACCGTGCTGATGACGCTGATCGTGCCGTCGTTTACCGAGCTCTGCCGGCCGGCCGCGGCGGCCGATACGCCGGAAGAACGGCAGCGGCAAAAGGCCGAAGTGACCGAAGGCATCCAGACCTTTCGTATCAATATCCGGCGGTTGCAGGAAGGGATCAAAAAACAGGAGGAACAGATCCAACAGACTCTCCGGCAGGAGCGGGATCTACTGGCTGAGTTGCAGAACATCGATCTGCGCCTCAACGAACAACTCGACAAGCTTCACGTCCTTGAAACCCGCATGAAGGCGCAACGTGACCTGCTGGTGGTAAAAGACCGGGAGCTGCAACGCACTCGCGGCGAGAAGCGCGCTGTTCAGGACCATTTGATGAAACGGATTCAAGCCTATTACAAGATGGGCGACATCGGTTTCATCAACGTCACCTTCTCATCCAAGACCCTCCCGGAACTCCTCCGTATTCACGATGCCTTCCAGACCCTGATCCGTTACGACCGTGATGTGATTGCCACCTATCGCCATACCATCGGCGAGTTGGAACGGGCAATCGAAACCCTTGAGCTTGAAGAAGCGCTGCTTGAGGAATTTATCGCGCAAAACGACCGGGAACGGGAAAAACTCGGTGAGATCAGACAGGAAAAAGAGTTGTTGCTGGTGCGCATCCGCACCCAGCAGAAGCTTCATGAACAGGCCATCGAAGAGATGCGTCAGGCTTCTGCATCCTTGGCCTCCTCGCTGCAGGTATTACAACGCAAAGAGGATCTGCTCGACCAGAGCTTCCTGCTGCGCAAGGGCAAGCTGCCGCCGCCCGTGGCAGGAGATGTCCTGACCCGTTATAAGGAGCAAAGCACCAACCGGCTCGGCATCAGCTCACAGAGCAACGGCATCGCCATCGACGCCCCGTCGGGGACCCCGGTTCGTGCCGTCCACGAGGGCATCGTGGTTTTTTCCGGCTATCTGCGCGGTTATGGCAACACCGTCATTGTACATCACGGCCAACAGTATTATTCTATCACTTCAAGAGTTGAACGGATTCTGGTCGAAAAAGACCAACAGGTGGACGAGCGCGTCACGATCGCCGTCATGGGCGACACCGCGACCCTGATCAACGAAGGACTCTATTTTGAAATTAGAAACGGCTCGGAAACGCTCGATCCGCTCGACTGGCTGGACGCAACCCTGCTGCACCGTGCACGGTAGGATCGGCACTATCCGGTCCTCCTGCCCAACCCGGCGAAGCATCGCCGCTACCGATTAATGCTTATGCCCTTCTCCCGTCTTTTGAAACGTTATCGAATCGGTTGTCTATTCCTGGCTTTCATCATCTGGCCGGCCACACCGCTTGTTGCGCAGATCTCGGAAAAACAGCAGGAAGAGACCTACCGTCACCTGGAGACCTTTGCCGCCATCCTCAGCCTGCTCCAGGAGCATTACGTCGAGGAAATCGACACCAAGACGGTGATCGAAGGTGCCATCGATGGTTTATTGCTTTCCCTTGATCCTCACTCTTCGTATCTCAAGCCGGAAAACTATCGGGAGTTTCAGGAAGAAACCAGCGGTTCCTTCACCGGTATCGGTATCGAGATCACGATGAAAGACGGCGTGATCACGGTTATCGCACCAATAGAGGACACCCCGGCCGCCCGCGCGGGCATCAAGGCCAACGACAAAATCATCAAAATCAACGGTGAGTTTACCAAGGGTAAATCTCCGATCGATGCAGTCAGGATGTTGCGTGGCCCGAAAGGCAGTGAAGTCACCGTCTCGGTATTCCGCGAAGGCTGGTCGGAAATCAGGGATATCGTTCTTATCCGGGATACCATCCCGCTGCATTCCGTACGCTCATTTTCACTCAAACCCGGACTCGGTTATCTACGTATCACCAATTTTCAGCGCAACACTACCCGCGAGGTTCGCGACCATCTCGGCAAACTGCGCGCCGCCGGACCGCTGCAGGGCCTGATCCTTGATCTGCGCAACAACCCCGGCGGCCTGCTCGACCAGGCGGTCAACGTCGCCGACCTTTTTCTCGCAGAAGGGTTGATCGTCTACACCCGGAGCCGCAACAAAGAACTCGACCTTTCTTATGAAGCGCACCGCGACGACAAAACCGAATCGTTCTATCCGCTCGTCGTTCTCGTCAACGAAGGATCGGCAAGCGCCTCGGAAATTGTCGCCGGCGCCATTCAGGATCAGCGTCGGGGAGTCATTGTCGGCTCCAAGACCTTTGGCAAAGGTTCGGTCCAATCTATCATTCCACTGGCCGACGGAGCGGGGCTGCGCATGACCACCGCCCGCTATTACACACCAAGCGGCCGCTCGATTCAGGCAACCGGGATCATGCCCGACATCGTCGTCCAGGCCGAAAATGGCGCTGCGGTAGCAGAACAGCAAGAGCAGACGCCGGAGACCGTGCGCGAGGAAAACCTGGAAAATCATATTTCCGGTCACATCGAAACGAACAACGAAACACCCCCGGAGCTGTCCGAAGAACTGCAGGAACGGCTCACCAACGACAATCAACTGCGGGCCGCCTACAATATCTTAAAAAGCCTGGTGCTTTTCGCCGCCTCGGAGCCAGCCAAAACCGATCACTAGAGTAGCCGCATGTACAACGCACTTACCATCATCGCCGAACAGCGAATCAGCCAGGCCATTGAGGAAGGGACGCTGCGCACCGACGGCTGGAAAGGACGGCCGCTGCCGGTGGACAACGACCCGTTTGTCCCTGAAGACCTGAAAATGGCTTACAAGATTTTGAAGAACAGCGGCTACCTCCCGCCGGAGGTGGAGATGCGCAAAGAGGTACAGCGCCTCGAGGAATTGATTGCCACCACCGAGGACGCCCATCAACGCGTCAAGCAAATGAAAAAACTCAACGTGCTGCTGATGAAAATCGACAGCCGGCGTTCCCGACCGGTGTCGATCGAGCAGCACGACGATTACTACCGCAAGATCGTCGAGCGTCTCTAAAATCCCAATTCCTTGAGGAACCGGGTATCACGAGACCAGTGCTTTTTCACTTTCACCCACAGCTTCAAGACCACCTTTCTCCCGGTCATTTCCTCGATATCCTTCCGCGCCGCAATACCGATCTGCTTCAGGCGCGATCCGCCGGCACCGATGACAATCGGCTTCTGCGAGGCGCGTTCAAGATAAATGGTGGCATGGATGGTCGCCCGGTTGTTTTCGTCGTCCTCCTCAAAGGAATCGATCAGCACGGCCGAGGCATACGGGATCTCCTCGCCGGTCTGCAAAAACACCTTTTCCCGAATGATCTCAGAGGCGAGAAACCGCTCGCTGGCATCGGTAAGACTATCTTCCGGGAACAGACGAATTCCTTTGGGCAGCACCGTTACCAGGGCCTCGATCAATTCCTTGATACCGTTGCCCCGCAGCGCGGAAATCGGCAGCAAGTATCGAAACGGGTAGGAGGCAGCGTACGTTTCAATGAGCGGCAACACCTGGCGGAAGTCGATCAGGTCGATCTTGTTGAGCACCAGCAGAACCGGACAGTCCACCGCACTCAGCCAGGAGAGATCCTCGTGCTGCAGGCCAGAGGAGTTTTTCCGTGCATTCTGCCGTGACGCATCGATGACAAAGAGCACCGCATCCATTCCTTGAAGACTGCCGGTGGCAACCTTCGTCATCTCTTGATTGAGCGCACCTGAACTGCGATGCAGGCCCGGGGTGTCGACGAAAACAATCTGATAATCGGGACCGTTCACAATACCCTGGATGCGGTTTCGGGTGGTCTGCGGCTTCGGCGTAACAATGGAGATTTTCTGGCCGAGCAGTGCATTGAGCAATGTCGATTTTCCGGCATTGGCTGGGCCGGCAAGCGCAACCATTCCGGAAGTTACCGTTTCAACGGGAAAAGATTCCATATTGTCTGAATGCTGTTAGAAATTTATTGGGTAACAAAAGATTATACCGTGGAGAAATGATAAAAATACACTATATTTCTCTGTTCGAATGAAAAAGCGGCCTTATGTACCGCAACCTCCTGGTGTCACCCGGTGCGGAAGCGCCGGCGAGCCATCGTTTTTCTGCAGGAAAAATAAGCTAGGCATACATGTCTTTTTTACAGATCAGCTCCGGAAAACTTATCGAATATCTGGACAACGGAAAGTTTGTCTGCGGTTATGTTACCGAGAGTCAGGCCAAACGAGTCCGCCTGCTCAACCAGAACGGCCGGGAGCTGAATCTGCCGGTATCGCGCATCGTTCATTGTTCCGAATCCTCGCCACACATCGGCAAGGACCGTGAATCACTGATTAAATTATTACAAGATACCACCGAAAAACGCCATCTGCTGATGGAGCGAATCGATCTGCAGATGCTCTGGGAACTCGCCTCTGACGAAACCACCGATACCTTCGACCCGCATTTTCTTGCCGAACTGAGCTTCGGCCGGGTTGCCGACGACGATAGCGTCTCGGCCTTTTTACGCTCGGTATTCAAGGACAAGCTGTTTTTCAAATACCGGGAAGGGAAAATCGAGGTTCACAGCCCGGAAAAAGTCGAGCAGTTGCGTAACCAACTGGCCAAAGAGGCGCAGAAGAAAGCCACCATCGTCACCGGTGCCGCACTCCTCCAGCGAATCGACCACGAAGAGGCCGCGGCCGCACCGTTTACCGAGAGTGAAGAGGATATCCTGTCGTTGCTGCAGGAATATTATCTGCACGGTTCCGAGACTCCCCAGGCCGAGCTGACCAGAAACATACTCAAGGAAGCCGGCTTCACAAAACCCCACGACCCCTTTTATCTGCTCGTCAAGGCCGGTATCTGGAATCGCAATGTCAACCTGCCGCTGCTGCGCAACAATCTGCCCATGTCCTTCAGCACCGAGGCGCGCCAGCGGGCGGAGGCGATCCTGCAATACGGCAGCGAGTCGCTGTTCAACGATCCGGCCCGCCTCGACCTGACCGATCTTGCCACGCTGACCATCGACGGCGCGACGACGCTGGATTTCGATGATGCCCTGAGTATCCAGGAGCAGGACGGCAACTACCTGGTCGGTATCCATATTTCCGATGTCGCTCACTACGTCCGGCCGGGAGATCCGCTCTTTCAGGAGGCGCTGAGCCGCGGTACCTCGCTTTATTTTCCGGAAGGTCAGATCCCGATGCTGCCCCGGCACCTGTCCCAGGGGGTGTGCAGCCTGATCCAGGGAGAGACCCGCGCCGCCATGTCGCATATGATCCTGCTCTCGCCGGAAGCAATCGTGCTCAAAGTGCAGATCGTCCCGTCCGTGATCCGTATCAAGCGCCGCTTAACCTACGAAGATGCCGACTCGATGATGGAGAGCGACCCGGAACTGCGGATCCTCAACCGGCTGCGCCAGAAGTTGCGGCAACGCCGCCTGGATGCCGGAGCATTGCTGCTGCCCTTTCCCGATGTCAATATCTACGTGGACAACCACGGCAAGGTGCACATATCGCTCGGCAAAACCGACACCCCGGCGCGAACCGTCGTCTCGGAGATGATGATCCTGGCCAACACCGAGGCCGCCCGGTTCGTCTCCGACCGCATGGCACCCGGCTTGTTCCGCTCGCAGGGCAAGATCACAAAACGCTTCGTCCAGGGTGACGACGACGATCTGTTTCTCAATACCCTGCAGCGCAAGCACCTCCCCCGCTCCGAGTTGACCACCGAGGCCAAACCGCACAGCGGGCTTGGCGTCGGTTTTTACACCACCGTCACGTCACCGATCAGGCGATTGCTCGATCTGGTTATGCAACATCAGATCAATCACCTGGTGCGGCGTCGCAGCCTCTGTTTCACCGAGGAAATGTGCAAAGACTTCACCTCGGTGATCGCCCGGACCCTGGCCGCCGCCAACAACGTCAAGCAGCAGCGGCACCGTTACTGGCTGCTCAAATACCTCGAGGAGCGGCTCGACACCTACATGGAAGCGCTGGTCGTCGAAACAAACCCGCGGCGGGTCAACCTGCTGCTCACCGATATCCTGCTGGATATCGATCTACCGGCGACGAGAACTCCGCTACCGGAACCCGGCAATAGAATCATGGTCAGGCCGGTGCGGGTCGACCCGCTCGACAACAGCGTCCGCTTCGACTGGTAATCAGCACCCCTCAATAGCTGCCCCCCGCTGCCGCTCCGCCTTGATCTTTACTTCCTGCCCTTCCTGGAAGTCCTCGGTGGTCCGCTCGCAGGACAGAATCAACTCATTGCCTTCCGCCTTGACCACGACACAGCGGCCGCTTGCCGCAAACGCTGCCGTTGAACCGGCGATCAGCAGCAACACCATCCCAGCAGTCATCAGTAATGATTTCATGGCATCCTCCTTGAAGAGATCCGGCAAAACGACGTGTTTCGCCTTTTCTCCACCATAGCTCGTGCGGCACCACCAGACGAGGCGACATCGCCCGACATCGGGAGTCTATCTGTCGATGTCGGGCCAGTTGTCTTGACGATTTGCACCATCGGTGCTTATTTCATCATGATGAAGGGGAGCGACGATAACCAGGGCAGGCTGCGCAGGGAGGCGCGCAGCACTGAACAGTCCTGGTGGCAAAAGAGCCGGCTTCTGGTTATGATGTCGGGCGTTGTCCCCGATAGATGAGAACCTGGACTCCCCGGGAAAGAGGAAAGCCAAACCACGCACGCAGATCACAGGTGAACGAAACAAGCTACCCTGGCGGGCCGGAGATGGTCAAAATCGACGGGTCCCGCATCCGCGCCATCCGCGAGGAGAAAGGCCTCACGCAACTCTATGTGGCCACGGCGGTGGAGGTAACCACCGACACCGTCTCCCGCTGGGAGAACAAGCGCTACCCGACCATCAAAAAAGAAAATGCGCTGAAACTGGCGGCGGCACTGGAAGTCGACC
>CAZSOA010000048.1:0-20945 GCA_964608305.1 uncultured Desulfofustis sp.
CGGGAACCCAGAAATGAAACGGGAAGATGGCGAGTTTGTAGAAAAACCCGATCATCACCGTCAGCACCGCGACCAGTACCGCCGGTTCGCTGACTATCAGTGCCAGCGCGTCGACGATGTCGACCAGGTAGGTGGAACCGGTCAGACCGAACAGATAACTCATGCCAAAGAGCATGAAGGCGGTGGTCATCACGCCGAAAAGCAGATATTTCATGCCCGATTCCATCTGCAGCGCCGTATTCGTGCGCAACGAACGCATCGGGACCATGATGTAGACGGCAAAACTCGACAACTCCAGCGCCACGAAGATGGCCAGCAGTTCGACGCTGGAAACGAGCATCATCAAGCCGAGCACACCAACGAACAGAAACAGGTAATATTCGCCCCGGACATCCTCCTTGACTCCCGCGGAGCGGTCCGAAAAGAGCAGGACGATCAGCGTGGCGGCGGCGATCAGTAGTTTAAAGACCTGGGAAAAGCGATCAATCCGATAGGAGTCGAAAAAGATGCTGCCCTGCTGGCCGACGGCAGCTATCGTTGCCAGCAGGACCAGGGCGCCGAGGGCAATGGTGAACCGCTTGACCAGATCCGCTCCCGGTTTGCCGAGGCTTACCAGAAACATGACGAGCGCGGCCAGCAACACGATCAGTTCGGGGAGAAAGAGCATGATAAGGTTCCTTCCTTAGTCGATATCCTGAATCATCCGTCTATGGTATCACGCCGACAGCGGCGGCAACCGATTGTGCCTGATAGATATGAAACTGGTCAAGCAGGGCCGTTACGCTGGTGTCAATTAAATTCAAAAACGGGGCGGGGCCAAGGCCGATCCACAGGACAAACAACAGAAAAGGCGCCAGGGTGACGATCTCGCGGCCGTTGAGGTCCCCGATCCAGGATTGATCCGGGTTATTGGTGCCGCCCCAGATGACTTTCTGCAGCATTTTCAGCATATAGGCAGCGGCCAGCACGGCGCCGGGAATGGCCGCCAGGGCCAGGACGATATCATGCTCAAAGGCGCCGGCAAGGATCATGAACTCGCCGATGAACCCGTTGGTGCCTGGAAACCCGAAGGAGGCCAGCGAAAAAAAGGCAAGAAAGGTGACAAAGACCGGCATGTACGTGCCGACCCCGGCGGCAACGCTCAACTCCCGGCTGTGCGTGCGTTCGTAGATCATCCCGACGCAGAGAAACAGTGCGCCGGTGGTAACGCCGTGATTGACCATCTGCAGGATGGCGCCTTCGATGCCCTGTTTGTTGAGCAGGAAGATGCCAAGCGTGACGAAGCCCATATGGCCGACCGACGAATAGGCGATCAGTTTCTTCATGTCCTGCTGCGCCAGCGCCGTGAAGCCGCCGTAGATGATGCCGGCGATGGACAGCCAGAGGACGTACGGCATCAGCAGCACGGTGGCGTCCGGCACAATCGGCAGCGCGAAGCGGATAAAACCGTAGGTACCCATCTTCAGCAGGATCGAGGCAAGGATTACCGAACCGGCGGTGGGCGCTTCGACGTGGGCGGCCGGCAACCAGGTGTGGAACGGGAACATCGGCACCTTGATGGCAAAGGCCAGGAAGAAGGCGATGAAGACGAGCACCTGGGCGGAACCGGTGTAGGTCTGCCACATCATATCCGGGATGAAGAACGAATGGTCGTTCTGCCAGGAGAGCCAGATAATGGCGACCAGCAGCAGGATCGAACCGGCCAGGGTGTAGAGGAAGAATTTGACCGATGCATAAATCTTCCGTGGCCCGCCCCAGATGCCGATGATCAGGTACATCGGGATGAGCATCGCTTCCCAGAGCACATAGAACAGCACGAAATCAAGGGCGACGAAGACCCCGATCATCGCCGTTTCCATAACCAGCAGGCAGATCATAAAGGCCTTGACCCGAGTCTTGATATAGGACCAGGACGCGAGGATGCAAAACGGCATGATCAAGGCGGTCATCAGCACCAGCAGGATGGAGATACCGTCCACGCCGATGGTGTAGGTGATATTGAGCGGCTCGATCCAGGGTCTGGTTTCGGCGAATTGAAAGGCGGCGGTGGAGCGGTCGAAGCCAAGCAGCAGGGTCAACGAAAGCAGGCCGACCAGGGAGGTGACGCCAAGTGAGACATACCGAGTGGCTTCATCGCTTCTGAGCGGCAGTAATACCAAAGCTCCGGCCAGCGGCAGGAAGATCAGCGTGCTGAGAATCGGAAACCCCGGGTTGAGCAGAAGTAGATCCATCTCGTCGAATCCTTGATCAGGTTTTAAAGCCAGATATAGCCAAACAGCAACAGGGCAACGAAGGATATCGCGTACCCGAGTGAATGCTGGATCTGCCCGCGTTGCAGGATCCGTGCGACCAGCCGGCCGAACGAGCGGACCCCGCGGGCCGCACCGTCGAGCAGGCCGTCGATGCCGTGCCAGTCAAACCAGGACGAGAAGCGGGCGGTGGTCATCAGGCTGTAGAGGCCGACGACGCGGTAGGCTTCTCCCCAGATCGTGTCGAACCACTGGATCGGGTTTTTCGCCAGCCACAGCACGACCTGCCCACCGCGCCGGTAGAACCAGTCCAGATCGAGCAGGGTGATCGGCCGCGCCACCAGCATATCCTTGAAAATGAAGAAGGCGATGGCGGTAAAACAGAGGATCTGCAGCGTCTCGCTGAGATGATAACTCGTGTAGGGGTGGTAGCTGCCGATGATGTCCTGATGGGGCAGCAGGCTGTAGAGCAGCGGATACCAGGAGCCGACGATGAAACAGAGCAGACCGGCGATGAGCATCGCCAGTTGCATATTCCACGGTGGGTCGGCGGCCTTTTCGTAGGTTTGCGAATCGCCGCGGGGCTCGCCGAAGAAGACCAGCCACGGCAGTCGCAGACCGGTAACGAGGAAGGTTCCCGCCGAGACCATGGTCAGCAGGAACCCGGTCCAGAGCAGATGCTGCTCATAGCTGGCGGCAATGATCATCGACTTGCTGACAAACCCGGAGAACAGCGGAAAGGCCGATACCGAGACCCCGCCGATGATCATGAACAGCATGGTCGTCGGCATTTTTTTGTAGAGGCCGCCCAACTCGGTCAGCCGCTGCCGACCGGTCATCTGGATCACGGCGCCGGCGCCCATGAAGAGCAATCCCTTGTAGAGGATATGGGCGACGGCGTGAGCGGTGGTACCGTTGATCGCAAGCGCGGTGCCGATCCCGATGCCGGCCACCATGTAGCCGACTTGACTGACGATCTCCCAGCCGAGCAGGCGGCGGATGTCGTTTTCAAGCATCGCGTAGATGATGCCGTAGATCGCCATCACCACACCGAGCACGATCAGGATCTCGAAGCCGGCGCACGCCCGGGCCAGCGCATAGATCGCGGTCTTGGTGGTAAAGGCGCACATGAATACGGAACCGGTGATGCTGGCTTTGCTGTAGGCATCGGGCAGCCATGAGTGAAACGGGACCACGGCGGCGTTGAGCATCAGGCCGCCCATGATCAGCCAGGTGGCGAGCCGGGCATTGTGGTAGTCGAGCAGTTCGAAGGAGAGCGACCCGGTGGCCTGGTAATGCATGACAAAACCCATCAGCAAGAGCAGGCCGCCGAAGGTGTGGACGAGCAGGTAGCGAAAACCGGCGGCCGGCGCATCCGGATCCTGACGGTTGCTCCAGATCAGAAAGGTCGAGGCAAAGGCCATCATTTCCCAGAACAAAAAGAGGCTCAGGTAGTCGCCGCTGTAGATGACGCCGAGCGAGCCGGCTACATAGAACCAGGCTGCCGCCTGTTGCCAGACGTCCTTGCCGTGCAGGCCGTAAATCGTGCCGATGATGGCCATCAGGGCCATGATGAAGGCGAAGGCGTTGGAGAGGCTGTCGACCCGGCCAAAGGTCAGCTGCCAATCGAGAAACGGCAGTTGTCCGTAGATCCCCTGGTTGAACCCGAGCCAGACCACGTCGATAAAGGTGAGGATCGGTACCAGGACTAGAAACGGCTTGCGGAACGGCTCGCGGATCAGCGGCAGGACGAGTGCGCCGATGATCAGCAGCAGGGCCGGATGAAAGAAACTACTCGTGGTCATAGTAGTCCTCCTTCCTGGCAATCCCGGCGCCGGCCAGCCAGCGGGCGACAAAGATCAGCACGATCGCCGAAACCAGCCCGAACAGGCCCCAGAACAGGGGAATGTGCTGTTCCGCCCAGCTGTGGCCATGCGCGGTGTCGACCGTCAGGCTCCAGACGACGACAGAGACAACGAAGACGAACAGCAGCAGGCGCACGGTGCGCGGCCACTCCCGTAGGTAGTCGATGAACCGTATCATCCTGTCACCGCCTTGACGAATTGCATCATGAAGTTGGGGAAAATACCGATCAGCACCGAGATAAAGCAGGCGATCAGAATCGGGATCAGCATCGTCAGCGGCGCCTCCCTGATCCCTGCGGCGGCTGCTCCGGCCGACGGTTTACCGAAAAACGCCCGATAGGTTACCGGCAGAAAGTAAGCGGCATTGAGCAGGGTGGAGACGAGCAGCAGCAGCAGGATGCCGATCTGATGGGCCTGCAGCGAGCCGACCAGAAGGTGCCACTTCGAGACAAAACCGGCCACCGGCGGAGCGCCGATCATTGACAGGGAGGCAACGAAGAAGGCGCCGAAGGTAAACGGCATGACCTTGCCGAGCCCCTCCATCTCCGAGATGTCTTTCTTGTGGGCCGCCACGTAAATGGCGCCGGCGCAGAAAAACAGCGTGATCTTGGCAAAGGCGTGGTTGACGATATGAATCAGGCCGCCCTGGATTGCTGCCGGAGTGAGCAGGGCCACGCCGAGGATGATGTAACTGAGCTGGCTGACCGTCGAATAGGCCAGCCGCGCTTTGAGGTTGTCTTTGGACAGGGCGATCACCGATGCAGCGATGATCGTGAAGCCGACAAAGTAAGCGGTTGCGATGCCCAGGTTCAGCAAGGCCATCAGATCGACGCCGAATACATAGAGCATCACCCGGGTGGTGCAGAAGACCCCGACCTTGACCACGGCAACGGCATGGAGCAGCGCAGAGACCGGGGTCGGCGCCACCATGGCTCCCGGCAGCCAGTGGTGGAAGGGCATCACGCCGTTTTTTGCAAAACCGAACAGGCAGAAGACATAGAGCATGATAACCAGCGTCTTGCTCGTCTCCGGTGAAAAGATGCCGCCGGAAATGTCGGTGGCGAAATCAAGCGTGCCGGTAAGCACGTAGATCAGGATCATCGCCGGCAGCAGGAAGGCCTTGGCGGTGGCGGTCAGATAGACCAGATACTTGCGGCCGCCTTCGTAGCCTTCCTCGTCCTGGTGATGGGCGACGAGCGGGTAGGTACAGATCGAGACGATCTCGTAGAACAGGTACATCGTAAACAGGTTGTCGGAAAACGCGACGCCGATCGCACCGAAGATGGCCAGCGCGAAACAGGCGTTGAATCTGGTCTGGGCGTGTTCGTTGAGACCGCGCATGTAGCCGAGCGAATAAAAGACGGCAATGGTCCAGAGCGACGAGGCGACAAGCGCGAAGATCATCGACATCGCGTCGGCGCGCAGCGTGATCGTGAGCCCCGGGAGCAACTCGAAGAGGCGGAAATACAGGGTCTGCCCCTGGATGATAGCCGGTACCATGGTCAGGACGATGGCCAGCAGGAGCAGGGAGCTGATCGACGAGATCGCTTCCCGGATGTTTTCCTGGGCCCCCTTGAGCATCACGGCAATGGCGCCGACCAGCGGTATGAGCAGGGCGATCGGCAGTTTCGAGGTGACAATGATGGTGGCATCCATACCGGCGTCCCTTATCCTTTCAGGTTGACCAGATCTTCGGTGTCGACGGTCTTGTAATGGCGGTACACGGCAATGGCGATACTGAGGCCGATGGCCGCCTCCGCCGCGGCCACGCCCATGATGAATAACGTGAACATCTGGCCGATTGGCGGGTCCGGGGCGAGGAAACGGTTAAACGCCATGAAGTTGATCGACACGCCGGCCAGCATCAGTTCGGCGGCGATCAGCATGCCGATCAGCGTCCGGCGGGTGATCAGGCCATAGACACCGAGACCAAAGAGCATGGCGCCAAAAACCAGATACGTGGTCAGGTATTGATGAATGGCCAGCAGCGTCATGAGCGTGTCCTCCCGCCCCGGGCGATGACGATGGCACCGATGATGGCGATCAGCAGGACAATGGAAATCAGTTCGAAGACCATCGCCTGGCCGGTGAGCAGGTGTAAGCCGATATCTCTGACCGACCCGTCACCGGTTTTCGTGAACGGCTGCCACTCAGTGCGCAGTGCCAGCGCCGTCATCGCCGCAAAAACCAGACCGGCAACGAGAAAGCCGAGCGGGCCGGTGAGGATGTTGGTCGGCCCGATCTGTTTTTTCTGCTCAGGGGCGGCGAGCATGATGGCAAATGAGATGGTGACGCAGATCGCCCCGACATAAATGAGAATCTGCATCATCGCCATGAACGGCGAATTGAGGAAATAATAGAAGCCGGCAACGCCTGCGAAGCAGATGACGACACCGGCCAGGGCCCGGACCAATCGGTCGGCGGTGGCGGCGATAAAGCCGCCGGTCAGGGTCACCCCGATCATAACCAGAAAGACCAGGCCGACCATGCCGTCGGCGGTGAGTAAAGCGGGAGCTGGATCGAAGGCCGATACCGGATTCATGGGTTCTGTTCCTTGAGTCGTTTGAGCAGATCGAAGATGAAGTCCTCTTTTCTGGTGCTGGCCAGGTTGTATTCGTTGGAGAAACGCAGCGCGTTGAAATTGCATGATTCAACGCAGGAACCGCAGAGCGAGCAGGTGGTGAAATCGAGTCGATAGCTGGTCAGCACTTTCTTTTTGCTGCCTTCCGGTTTCTCGCTGGTGATGGTGATGCAGCCGGACGGGCAGGCGCGCTCGCAAAGGCCGCAGACGACACAGTTCGGGTTGCCGCCTTCATCGCCGATCAGTTCGGTATGGCCGCGGAAGCGGCGATACATGGGGACCGATTCGTGCGGATAACTCAGGGTGACCGGGCGTTTCGGGAACTCCTTGAGGGTCACCCACATGCCGTCCAGCAGACTTTTGGCGCCGTAGAACAGATCGGAAAAATAGCCGCCCATGATCAGAACACCTTCAGCAGGGCTGCGGTCAGCAGCAGGTTGAACAGGGAGATGGGGATCAGGTACTTCCACGACAGGTTGAGCAGGCCGTAAATGGTGGTGCGTGGAAAGGTCCAGCGGATCCAGATGAAGACGAAAATGATCAGATAGATTTTCAGCAGGAACCAGCCGACGTTATGGGTCAGCGGGAAGAAGCCGAGATCGCCGAACGGGCAGGACCAGCCGCCGAGAAAGAGGATCGTCGTCAGACAGGCGCCGATGACGATATTGGCATATTCGCCCATGAAGAACAGGCCGAAGCCCATGCTCGAGTATTCGGTATGGAACCCGGCCACCAGCTCGCTTTCGGCTTCACCGAGGTCGAACGGCGCCCGGTTGGTCTCGGCCACCGAACAGACGAACAGCACCAGAAAGGAGATCGGCATCAGCAGGTTGTAGCCGACATCGCCCTGCAGCGGCCAGATGTGCCAGGCCCAGATGCCGTCAAGCTGGCGGGTCGCGATATCGGTGAGGTTGAGCGAACCGCTGATCATGACCACGGTGATGGTGGTGATCATCAGCGGGATTTCGTAGGCCACCGCCTGGGAGACGGCGCGGATCGACGAGATCATCGCATATTTGTTGCGCGAACTCCAGCCGGCGACCAGCAGCGACATGCCGCCCAGCGCGGCGAAGGCGAGGATCATCAGCACCCCGACCTCCACCGAATGGGCGATGATGTTGTCGCTGAACGGGATGGTGACGAAGCTGACCAGAGCCGGGAACATGGCCAGTACCGGGGCGGCCATGAAGACCGCCTTGTCGACGCCGCCGGGAATGAGCAGCTGCTTGGTCATCAGCTTGACCCCGTCGATGGGCGGCTGCAGCAAGCCCCACAGGCCGTTTTCCATCGGTCCGGGCCGGCGCTGGAAGAGACCGGCGCCCTTGCGCTCGGCCCAGACCAGGTAGGCGGCGTTGAGGCCGACAAATGAAATGGCGATAACCACCGCGAGGACGACATTGAACAAGGTGAGGCTCATATTCTTCCCCTTTAGCGATCCATTTCCGGGATGACCAGGTCGAGACTGCCCATAAAGGCGAGCGCATCGGCAATGAGCATACCGCGGCAGGCCTCATCGAAGAGGTGCATATTGGAAAAAGTCGGCGATCTGAGTTTGAGCCGGTAGGCGTTTTTGCCGCCGTCACTGATCAGCCGGATGCCGAAGTTGCCGCGAGCGGTCTCGACGGCGGCATAATAGTCGCCGGCCGGCGGTTTGATGATCTTCGGTTTTTTTTCCGGGTTGATCGGTCCGTCGGGCAGCGTGTCCAATGCCTGTTCGATGATCCGCAGCGACTGCTCCATTTCTTCCATCCTGACCAGGTAACGGGCATAGGAATCGCCTTGCTCTGCCACCGGGACGTCGAAGTCGAAGCGGTCGTAGATGGAGTATGGCTCGTTGCGCCGCACATCGTAGTTGATCCCGGAACCGCGGGCCACCGGACCGGTGGCACCGTAGCGCTGGCACATATCCCGGTCGACAAGGCCGTGGCCCTTGAGCCGTTTCATCAGGATAATGTTGTCGGTAACCAACTTTTTGTACATCTTCAGTTCTTTGCGCATCCTGATGATGAAGGCGCGGGTGCCGGCGATGAAGGCGTCGTCGATATCGTTGTAGAGGCCGCCGAAGCGGAAGTAGCAATAGGTGAGCCGCGAACCGGTGACCGACTCGAGCAGATCGAGGATCTGTTCGCGATCGTCGAAACAGTACATCAGCGGGGTGAAGCCGCCGAGATCGAGGATATAGGCGCCGAGCCAGACAAGATGAGAGGCGATGCGATTGAGTTCGACCGTGATCACCCGGATATATTCCGCCCGTTCGGGCACCTCGATGCCGCAGGCCCGTTCGATGACCAGGGCGTACCCGTGGTTAAACGACAGGGCGCTCAGGTAATCGAGCCGGCCCATGTTCGGCATATACTGGGCGTAGGTCCGGTTTTCCGCCATCTTTTCATGCATCCGGTGGATATAACCGAGCACCGTTTCGGCATGGTAGATGTATTCACCGTCCATGGTCATCTTGACCCTGAGGACGCCGTGGGTGGCGGGATGCTGCGGGCCGACGTTGAGGACGAAGGTTTCGTCCGGCTGGAGTTCGATCGGCTGGCTCATGCGCGAAAATCCTTCAGCAGAGGATGAAAATCAGCGTCTTCGGGAAGCAGCAGCGGCACCAGATGGGGATGGCCGTCAAAGACGATGCCGAAAAAGTCGTGCGCTTCCCGTTCGTGCCAGTTGGCGCCGGTGTAGATACCGGTGATGGATGCCAGGTGTGGATTGTCGCGGGGTATCCTGACTCTAAGCGCCACCCGGCAGAGATCGAAGTCATACCGACTGAAATCGTAGACGCATTCCAGCTGATTGTCGGCGGGCCAATCGACACCGGTGATGGCTTCGAGGTAATAGCCGAGTTCAAAAAGCAGGGCGACGGCCTCGACCAGTTGCTCGGCTGTTGCCTGCACATCAAGGTGAAAGCCGCGGGTTGCATAGTCAATGTCGATGATCGGGTCGGTTCGCGGGGGAACGGCCGGCTCCTCGGTTGCTTCCGGCTCAGTGGTTGTCGTCTCCGGTTGCGCGGGCGGCTCTGGAAACAGCCGTCGCAACGCGGTTTTTGTCGTTTCCTGGATGCTCATCGTGTGATGTTGTCCCTGCAGGGTCGACCTGCTGTTAGATATCCCGCCATTGCGGTTTGACCTTCGGCCAGCGGCGCCAGCCGGTGATCTTGTGCTCCAGTTCAATGATCCCTTCGATCAGCGCCTCGGGTCGCGGCGGGCAACCGGGTACGTAGACATCGACCGGCAGGAACTGATCGGCGCCCTCGACGATCGCGTATTGGCCTTCGTAGACGAAGGGGCCGCCGGAGATGGCGCAATTGCCGAGCGCGATGACCCATTTCGGTTCGGGCATCTGATCGTAGAGGGTTTTGATACCGGGCATCATCTTTTTGCTAATGGTGCCGGCCACGATCATCAGATCACATTGACGGGGAGACGGTCGGAAGACCTCGGCGCCGAATCGGGACAGGTCGAACCGGGCGGCGCCGGTGCCCATCATCTCGATGGCGCAGCACGCGATGCCGAAGGTCATCGGCCACAACGAATTGGCCCGGCAGAGGCCGATCAATTTGTCAGCCAGGGCGAATTGGACGAATGAGGCCGGTACCGTATCTAAGGACGGCGGTAGTTCTTGCGTTCCCACGTAAATACCCCCTTAACCCAGGCGTAGACGACGGCAAGTGAGAGGATGCCGACGAATAAGACGATTTCTATCAAATCCCGGATGACGAACTGCTCGTCGTTATAGGCGAGCGCCACCGGAAAAAGGAACAGGACATCGACATCGAAGGCGAGGAAGATGAGGGCGTAGAGATAGAAGACGATTCCATAGCGGATCCAGCTGTCGCCGATCGGCTCCATGCCGCATTCGATGTACTGGTCGCGCTTGTTGCTGATCTGTCTGGTGCGCAACGGCATGAACAGATAGACAATCAGGATCGGGCCGAGGGCAAAGGTGAAACCGCCCAGGATGAAGGCGGTTATCCAGAGGATTTCATCCCGGTACTGGAAAACCGAAAAATCCATGCACATCCCTCCTGCATCGTGTATGTAGACAGCCGATGTCTGTATTGAATCACCGTCGGAATGAAAGGGATATTAAAAAAGGTTTATTATCATGTCAAATTTATTTTAACGCCACGTGGTGGTATGAATATCGTATAACTGCATGACTTTCCCTGACATCCAGCGAATTGCAGCGAAAACTATTTATGATTAACTATAGAATATGCTATGATTCCCGGTGCATTGTCAGAAAATAAGATGTAAACTATCAAGAAAAATGAACTCGGAATAACGGTATGTCTATCACTCTGAGACAATTAGAGATTTTCATAGCGGTTGCGGAGACGGCACAGGTCACCAAGGCAAGCAAAAAGCTGTTTGTCACCCAATCCGCCGTCAGCATGGCCCTCGCTGAGCTGGAAAATCAATTGGGTGGTTCGCTGTTCGATCGGCACGGCCGCAGTCTCATTCTCAATACCCGTGGTCGCTATCTGTTGCCCCAGGCGAAGGATATCATCGCCCAGGTGAGCAATATCGAAAGCATCATGACCGAGCGCAACGATAAGCTGAGCGGCTCGATCAACATCGCCGCCAGTTCCTCGGTGGGCAATTACATCCTGCCGTATCTGGTGGGTGCTTTCAAGAAGTCCCATCCGAAAGTCATGGTGACCATGCTTGTCTACAACACCAAGATCGTCGAAGGGATGGTGCTTGACGGCACGGTCGACATCGGTTTCGTCGAGGGACGGGTGCAGGGGACCGATCTGCAGGTCCGTCCCTGGTTCAAGGATGAACTGGTCATTTTGATGGCGCCGTCCGACCCGCTTGCCAACAACGAGGTGTTCGATCTCAAGCGGGACATGAAGGACTGCAAATGGGTAATGCGCGAAAAGGGGTCCGGCACTGCCGCCATATTCCGCGAGAAGATGAAAGACTATCTTGACGAGGTCAACGTTGTTTTTGAGACCGGGCACCCGGAGTCGGTGAAGCGGGCGGTGGAATCGGGTGTCGGCGTCGCCTGTCTCTCAGCGTTGACCATCTGTCGCGAGGTGGAAAACGGCTGGCTGAAATATCTTAAAGTCGACGATGTCGATATGAAGCGCCAGCTCCATATCATCAGCCGCAAGGATCGGCCGGTCAGTGACGCGCTGGCCGAATTTCTCGTATTCTGCGATGTTATGACGGTCTGCGAGGAAGAAAACGTCTGTCTCTCCTCCCCGTGGAAACTGCAATCCATGCTTGCTCGCCATTCTGCGGGCAAGAAACGCTGAGCATCACCTTCGCCGGCCGCTGAGGAAGGCGTCCGGTGCCGGGGTTTCGGCGGGTTTCCTTTGGCTGCTGCGGTGCGGCCGATCGAATAGGCCTGCCCTGGTCACGTCCGGGTTATGTTCATGCTTCGTTCCGCGTCCTCCTCAGCGGGTTTATCGGATTCTGCAGCGTTCACCCATGACCGCTTTTCGTGCTTTCAGACCGGTAATGAACGGTCATGAGGGTCAATCCATGAGCCGGAGCGGTCGGTCCGGCCAGGTTGCGATCCCGATGATCAAGGACGGCAGCAAATGATGCCACACTCCGCTTGCCACGCCCCACTTCAAGCAGCGTCCCGACAATATTCCTGACCATCTGTCGCAGGAAACCGTCGCCGGTCAGCGTGATCCGGTACCATCCCGGTGTCGTTTCTTCCAGGGTCGCTGAAACGATGGTACGGACCGCACCGCGACCGTCGATACGGGTTTTGTCACGCGACCCGGAGGTTTCGAAGCCGCCGAAATCATGGGTGCCGACAAGCTGCTGGAGGGCTTCCGTCATGGATACCGGGTCTAAGGCATAGGGGAAATGGGCGGTAGAGAGTCGCTGCAACGGACAGAGGACCGGGCCGGTGTAGACGGTGTACCGATAGGTCTTGGCGATGGCCGAGAAGCGGGCGTGAAATGAGGCCGGAACGTCGGCCAGTGACACAACTCTGATAGCTGCCGGCAGCAGGGCATTGAGCCCTTTGTGCAACGCCGGGGCGGCAACGGAGCTGGCGGTTGCAAAATGCGCCGTCATGCCAAGCGCGTGGACGCCGGCATCGGTGCGCCCGGCGCCGTGCACGGTGATCGGCTCGTTGCAGATAATGGTGGCGGCGCGCTCCACTTCCTGCTGGATTGACAATCCATTGCGTTGCCGTTGCCACCCGCAATAGCCGGTCCCATCGTAGGCGAGGATCAGCTTGATGGTACGCATGTCGCCGTGCCGCAACCGGGAAATTGCCCTGCTATCCTACGGAAAGAGCGGAACCTGCAGAAGGCCGGTCGACTCTGCGAAACCACACATCAGGTTCATGTTCTGAACCGCCTGACCGGAGGCGCCTTTGACGATATTGTCAATCGCGGCGGTCAGGATGACCCGGTTGGTGCGACGATCGACGGCAACGCCGATATCGCAATAGTTTGAACCGCGAACATATTGCGTTGCCGGTTGCTCACCGGGAGCGAGTATCCGGACAAACGGTTCGTTCCGGTAGCGCTCAACCAGGAGTTCGTGAAGTTCTTTTCCGCTGTGGTCGCCGGTAAGCGATGCATAGATGGTGCTCAGGATACCACGGGAGATCGGTAACAGATGCGGGGTGAAGGAGACGGTGATCGGGTGTCCGGCAAGGGCACTGAGGTTCTGTTCGATTTCCGGCGTGTGTCGATGGGTGCCGCCAACCTTGTAGGCCCGGAAACCATCGGTGACCTCGCAGAACAGGGTGGCCTGGCTCGGTGCTCGCCCGGCTCCGGAGGTGCCGGATTTGGCGTCGATGATGATTGAGGCGGTGTCGACGATACCGGCGGCCAGTAGTGGGGCGAGGGCCAGGGTGATCGATGTCGGGTAGCAGCCGGGGTTGGCCACCAGCCGCGCCGCGCCGATCTGCTCACGAAAGAGCTCCGGTAGCCCGTAGACAGCTTCAGCCGCCAGCTCCGGAGCGCTGTGTTTCTGGTACCACTGTTCATAGACGGCAACCTCACGAAACCGAAAATCGGCGGAGAGATCGACCACCTTCTTGCCGCCGGTAAGCAGGGGCGGCACGATGGCCATTGCCGTTTGGTGCGGCACGGCACAGAAAATAAAATCGGCGAGTGCAAGTAACTGCTCGCTGCTTGGATTGCTGCAGATCAGGTCCGATCGATCACGAAGGTGGGGGTAGATGGCTGCCAGCGGCTTTCCCTCATACTGCCGGGAGGTGGCGACCGTGATGGTTGCTTCGGGGTGAGCGCTGAGCAGTCTGACGAGTTCGCCTCCGGTGTAGCCGGAAGCGCCGACGATGGCAACTCGCAACATATCGATACCTCGCTGATGCGGCCGCGGAATCGGGTTGGTTTATCCGTTCCTTGAAACCGGTTCGGTGGCGGCATTGCCTGCGGCGACAGCGGGAACCCTGTCACCGATTCGCACGCCCCACAAAAAAAGGAGATAACAGAACCTCTGTCATCCCCTTGTCTCGGTTGTTCGTCATGCCGCTGCCGGCACGCGAACAACTATATGGTACTGGTTTATCGTTTGGAGAACTGGAATTTGGCGCGGGCCCCTTTTTGACCGTATTTCTTCCGCTCTTTGTTCCGCGGGTCACGGGTCAGCAGTCCGGAGCGCTTCAGCGGTCCGCGATGATCACCACCGGTCTCCAGCAGTGCTTTCGAGATGCCATGCGCCAAGGCATCGACCTGAGCGGATTTGCCGCCTCCGGCCAGCGTTGCGATGACATCGTATTGCTCGGCGGTTTCCGTTACTGCAAACGGCTTGATGATCCGGGCATGCTGAAATACTCCGCCGAAATAATCGTCGGCATCCATATTATTGACGGTAACTTTGCCCGTTCCCGGAGTAATCCAGACGCGAGCTACCGCTTTTTTCCTTTTACCGGTTGCATAAAAACGATCGGCCATGGCCACGTGCTCCATTGTTCTAGAGAGTCAGTTCTTCCGGCTGCTGCGCGGTATGCGGATGCTCGGTGCCGGGGTATACCTTCAGTTTTTTCAACTGAGCCCGCCCTATCTTGTTTTTGGGGAGCATGCCCTTGACCGCTTCCATGATCAATTCCGTCGGACGCTTTTCGAGCATCTCCCGGGCGGTAGTCTCTTTCAGGCCGCCCATATAACCGGTATGACGGTAATATACCTTGTCATCCCATTTGGCGCCGGTCAAGCGGATCTTGTCGGCGTTGGTTACGACGATGAAATCCCCGTTGTCGATAAAGGGCGAGAAGGTCGGCTTATGTTTGCCGCGCAACCGTGTTGCGATTTCCGTGGCAAGACGGCCGAGCACTTTGTCCCGGGCATCGACGACATACCATTTTTTCTCTATCTCATGAAGCGGAGCAAGATAGGTTTTCATGTTATCCTCAACAAATGAATAGTACGGCCGGCGAACAACTGCCCAACCGTCGGAACGGTAACAAAAAAAGGTTCGAGCGATGTCGAACCTTTGATCTCACGAAGTGGAGCGGGAAACGAGATTCGAACTCGCGACTTCAACCTTGGCAAGGTTGCACTCTACCACTGAGTTATTCCCGCTCTGTTTCATAATCAAAACAGGACAACATTTAATAAAAGCTGCAATGGTTGTCAACAGAAAATGTCATCGTTTCGTTCTTTCACGGCGCCCTCGGAAAACGACCGGGAAAGAAAAAAAGATGGTCTTCTCGGCTGATTCTGTGATAAATAGGGAGTATCACTGAAAACAGGAAGCATTTTCGCCAGTGGTTGGCAATGACTGCCGGCGGCAACGAGGAGAGGTATGTCGGACAAGAGTAGCGGCCGTCAGGCGGAGGTAGCACGAAAGACCGCGGAAACGGA
This sequence comes from uncultured Desulfofustis sp., assembly GCA_964608305.1. Taxonomy (GTDB): domain Bacteria; phylum Desulfobacterota; class Desulfobulbia; order Desulfobulbales; family Desulfocapsaceae; genus Desulfofustis. The sequence continues at coordinate 15,502 of CAZSOA010000048.1, forward strand.
CATCAGGTTGGCATGGCACCTGGACGGGTCGGGCCGGACGTCGGTCGCTACCGGCGTCGGGTTCCTCGATCATATGCTGACTCTGCTTGGTGTCCATGGATTCTTCGACCTGCAGGTTTCAGCAACCGGTGATACCGATGTCGACGATCATCACAGTGTTGAAGACGTCGGCATTTGTCTGGGCCAGGCGCTGGCCGCAGCTCTTGGTGATCGGAGCGGTATTTGTCGCTATGGTGCGATCCTGTTGCCGATGGATGAAGCTCTGGTGCGGGTGGTCGTGGATATCTCAAACCGGCCGTTGCTGCATTATCAGGTTGTCGTTCCGGACCAGAAAGTCGGCACCTTTGATACCTGTCTGGTCAAGGAATTTCTTCGTGCCTTTGCCCAGCACGGCGGGTTGACGCTGCATGTCGACCTGCTGCATGGAGAGAATACGCACCATATTATCGAGGCGGTATTCAAGGCGCTTGGCCGGGCAATCAATGAGGCGACACGGAAGCGGGCGGGCCTCGAGACGGCCTTGTCCTCCAAGGGCTGCCTGTGATCGACCGGCCGAAACATGCTCTACGAGAGAGGGAGATGTGAAGACTGCTATCGTCTGTTTCCGGGCAATCCTGGCCGCCTTGCTATTGGTCGGGGTCTCATCATGTTCAACCAAAGCGCCGCTGCCGACCGAGGCCCAGCGCCAGGAAGCGATACGACAAATGCCTTGCATCGTTGCCCTGCCGGTGGAGACCGTGTTGCGTGATGATGGTATTGTCGCCTACGATGAGGCGGCGCAGCTGCAGAGCGGTGCGGCGTACATGGATACGGTACTGGCCGGCCAACTCGCCGGCCGGAACCATGTGCGGGTATTGTCTTCGCGGCAGCTCATGGCCTTGATCCCTGAGGGCAGCGCAGCTTCGCAACAGCTCATTGACCGGGTTGCCACCGAACTGAAATGCAACGGTATCCTCGTGACCACGCTGTCACGGTATGAACAGCGGATCGGTGGGAATTACGGGGTGGAGCGGCCGGCTTCGGTGACGTTTACGATGAAGCTGTACGACGCGCGGCAGGGTGCGGTACTCTGGCACGGCATGTTTGCCGAGACCCAGGAATCCCTCTTTGCCAACCTGCTGTCTTTTGACACCGCGGCAAAACGGAAGCTGCGGTGGATTACCGCCGAGGAAATGGCGGAGCAGGGGTTGATTGAAAAAGTTCGGGAGTGTCCGTATCTCTGAGCGGATAACGGTTGCCGGTAAAAAAACGCCCGACTGTCTTGCCGGACAGCCGGGCGTTTGTGTTGCGTTGTGGTGGAGAGGATGCGCCAGTTTCGTTTGCCGGGGGCTTTGAATCGAAAGATCGGCCGGGCGTTGCATGACTGGCGGATGCTCAGTCACGGCGACCGGGTGCTGATCGCTGTCTCCGGTGGTGTCGATAGCCTGGTATCTGCCTGGGTACTGCAGCAGTGGCGACGCAAGGCACCGATCTCCTATGAGTTGCTCGCGGTCCATGTCGCTAACCCGCTGGTTACGGATCAGGCCGTCACCGATGCTGCGATCGCCTCCATCGCTCGCCAGGTAACGGGCTGGGGGGTGGCATTTTTCGCGGTACCGGGCTGGGCGCTGAGTGAAACCGCCGCCAACCGCTGCTTTCAATGCGCTCGCAACCGGCGAAGTCAATTGTTTGAGCTGGCTCGGCAGCATGGCTATACCACCGTCGCGTTCGGACATCACAAGGATGATCTCGTTGAAACCTTGTTGCTCAACGCTTTGTACAGCGGCAATCTATCGACGATGCTCCCTCGCCAGGATCTGTTCGGCGGTAATCTCCGCCTGATCAGAGTGCTCGCCTATCTGGAGAAACGTGAGGTGCGCATGCTTGCCGAATTGGCCGGGATTGAGCCGGTTGCCGACCGATGCCCGCTTCAGGGGGACACCCGCCGTGCCACTGTTCGTAAGCTTCTGCAGCAGATCGGCGATGTGATTCCCGGCGCCAAGGCATCATTGTTTGCCGCTCTGGCCAATGTTCGGCCTGGGTATCTGCTGACCGACGAGGTGCGTACTAACCTGGCGGACACAAGCGCTGACGATGACGATTGCAGCGCGATACAACCACCTTTTCATGTTCAGGAACCGTGATGAGAATCGATCGAATCAACACGCTTTTGATCCGGCAGCCCATCGACGAGCAAGTACGGGTGGCCGGTTGGGTGCGGACGCGACGCGACGCCGGCACGTTCTCTTTTATCGAGTTGAACGACGGCTCGACCGGTGCCAATCTGCAGATCATTGCTGATCGCGAACTGGCCAACTACGAGGCCGACGTGAAACGGCTCAGCACCGGCTGCAGTGTCATCATCGATGGTGAGCTGAAGCGTTCGCCGGCCAAGGGGCAACCGGTGGAACTGTTGGCAAGAACGGTGACGGTCGTTGGCTGGGCCGATCCAGAGTTTTATCCCTTGCAGAAAAAACGTCATTCCTTTGAATATTTGCGAGAGATCATTCATCTGCGGCCGCGAACCAATGCGCTGAGCGCGGTGGCCCGAATCAGATCGCATCTGAGTTTTGCCGCCCATCGATTCTTTCAGCAGCGCGGTTTTATGCAGGTCCACACCCCGATCATCACCACCAGCGACTGCGAGGGCGCCGGTGAGATGTTTCAGGTCCTGACCGGGGCTGAAGCGGCTCATCCGCCTGCCGAGCACGGTCAGGCGAAAGGTTTTTTCGGCAAACGGGCCGGGCTCACGGTCAGCGGCCAACTGCAGGCGGAAGTCTATGCCCAGGCGCTCGGTTCGGTATACACCTTCGGGCCCACGTTTCGGGCTGAAAACTCCAACACCAGCAGGCACCTTGCGGAATTCTGGATGCTGGAGCCGGAGATAGCCTTCTGCGATCTGGCCTGCACTATGCACCTTGCCGAAGAATTGCTGAAGTTTCTCCTTGATGACGTACTGACCTGTTGTGCGCTGGACATGGCCTTGTTCGACCGGTTTGTCGCCAAAGGGGTGATCGATCGGCTGCGCCATATTATTGACCATGACTTTGTGCATATCACGTATACCGAGGCCGTCGATCGGTTGCAAACATCAGGGAAGGATTTCACGTTTCCGGTGAGTTGGGGGGTCGATCTGCAGTCTGAGCACGAGCGGTTTCTCACCGAAGAGGTGTATAAGTTGCCGTTGATCGTTACCGATTACCCGGCCTCCATCAAGCCGTTTTACATGCGGGTCAGCGATGACGGGACAACGGTTGCCGCCATGGATATCCTGGTTGCCGGTATCGGCGAGATCGTCGGCGGCAGCCAGCGGGAAGAACGCTATGATATCCTGCTCGCCCGGATGCAGCATCTGGGGATCGATATCGATGATTACCAATGGTACCTCGATCTGCGTCGCTACGGGACGGTGCCCCATTCCGGATTCGGACTCGGATTTGAACGACTGGTGCAATTGGTTACCGGCATGCCCAATATCCGTGAGGTTATTCCATTCCCGCGCACGCCCGGTTTTGCGCCGTGCTGATTGGTTGGCGATGAAGCGGGGGGAAAGCGTGAGCAAGGGGCCCGGTGTCAGGAAGATGTTCGATGCCATTGCCGGCCGGTATGATCTGATGAACCGGGTCATGACGCTGGGACGGGATCAGCATTGGCGTCGTTTCGTTGTTGATCGTGCCGGAGCTCCGGCCGATGGAAAGGTGCTTGATCTGGCGTGCGGAACCGGAGACATTGCGGCGCTGTTTTGTAAAACCGCTCCGCAGGCGCAGGTGGCTGCCGCCGATTTCTCGCTGCAGATGCTCGCCGAGGCACGTCACCGTTTTCATGACCTGCCGGTCAGGTGGCAGGCCTGCGATGCCAACCACCTGCCGTTTCGAGACCGGGTGTTTCACGCCGTCACCTTCGGCTATCTGTTGCGTAACGTTGATGACGCCCTGCAGGTCCTGCAGGAAGTTCGCCGGGTTCTGGTCGATGGCGGCCGGGTGGTTTGCCTGGACACCACACCGCCGCCGCGCAACCTGCTTTATCCCTTTATCCGGCTGTATATGCGGGTGGTCATTCCGGCGCTCGGGCTGCTGATTGCCCGGGACAAGGCGGCGTACTCCTATTTGATCGGTTCGACCATGGCTTTCCATGGGGCCGAAGAACTTGCTGAGCTCTTCCGGCAGGCCGGGTTTCGCAACGTCGGCTATCGAACGTTCATGTTCGGAACCATCGGCGTCCACTGGGGCGAACGGTAGTCGGCCGGCAACCGGATGCAAATGGGCTTGCAAGCGTTGTTCGGCTGTGAGAACATATACTATCAGACCGTGGCTACCGCGGGGAGGCATGGTCACGCTGCTCGGCAAGACGCGAAGCGATGCTCATTGATTCCGGCGTGCAGTTTCGCCCAATAGGTGCAGCTTTGATGATCAACCTGCGCGGTTTTTTCTCCGCCGGGAGATAGGTATATCGAAGTGTGAGCGAAATCAAAGCAAAGAGGAGGGAGCTTATGAAACATCTGCGTTCTATTGAGAAAATTGTTACCCCCATCGATTTTTCCGACAATTCCCGTTTGATTGCCGACTCGGCGGCGTATATGGCCGGCAAGTTCGGGGCGGCTTTGTACCTGGTCTTCATCGTCCAGAATTTCGAGGATTATTCAGGTTTTTTCGTGCCGCAGATGCATGTGCCGAATCTTGAGGACGAGCTGCTGACCGGGGCCAAGGAGCGGATGAGCACCTTCGTCGAAGAACTCCGGCCGGAGGCGGAGGCGCTTGGCGTCAAGAAACTGCACAGTGAGGTATTGCTCGGCGATGTGGACGAAGGGAACGTCGATTAAGCCACCGAGGTGTCGGCCGAGCTAATCATCATGGAAACACACGGTTATAAGGGGCTCGAGAAGATCATGTTTGGCAGTGTTGCCGACAAAGTGGTCCGAGCCGCCGCTTGCCCGGTGACGACCATCAACCCCTATACCTGCTGCAACACCCAGGTCTGAGGGGTAATCGCATCACCCCCCCGTTTCGTTTATTTCTCTATCGAAACGGAACGGGGGGAGCCGGCTGGTTCCCCCCGCGCCTGCCCGGCCCGGCGACTGTCGCTTGACTTTCCTTTCGTTCTTCCTACCTTTTTGTGAACGTCTCAATCAGGATCCGGTTTTCTTTTTCTGCGTCGAAAGCAGGGGCTGGAGCCGGCCTGTCGGGATGGTGAGCACGGTCAAGTCCGGCCGGCGAAAATCAACAACCAACGATTTATCGAGGAGATGACGATATGTTGCATAAAAAGGTAACCCAGGCTCTCAATGAGCAGGTCAATAAAGAGATGTATTCCGCCTACCTCTACATGGCCATGTCCGCATATTCGGCCAAAATCGGTTTAAAGGGCTTTGCCAATTGGTTTATGGTGCAATATCACGAGGAGATGTTTCATGCGATGAAACTCTACGAGTATGTGCAGCGGCAGGGGGAGGACGTGGTTCTCGAGGC
>CAZSOA010000049.1:0-20753 GCA_964608305.1 uncultured Desulfofustis sp.
GGAAAGTGCAGCAGCCGGCGGTGATAACCGGTTCAATTAACACCGTTTTAGCAGATTAAGTCGGCGAAAACGACGAAGAATCAGGAAACCGTGATGAGCGGCTTTATTTTTTCAAGCATTTTCGGGCCAACTCCTTTGACTTTCAAGAGGTCGTCGACCGATTTGAACGGCCCGTTCTCCTCGCGATAAACCTGTATCCGTTCAGCAAGCTTTGGCCCGATTCCGGGTAACGAGGCCAACGAATCCAAGTCCGCCTGATTGATGTCGAGCACCTGGCCGACCGCCTGGCTCGCCTCGGGAACCGATGCTGTAGCGGCAGTCTGCGCGAAGCCGGTACCGATGGTCAGGCAACAGAGCAAGAAAAATGAACAGAAGACGACAACTACTCGTTGTTGAACACTCATTGGACGCTCCTTTTTGAAAGAGTTGCATTGACGTTCCACCCACTTCAGTTTTCCTCCCGGCCGAGGGAAAAACACGAGCTATCCTAACGAATGATTCTGACTTTTTTCTGACATCAGCCGCTATTTTTTTCTCAGAGTGCGTTATTGTTTCTCCCACAAGCAACTTTTATCGGTCAAATACCGATCCATACCCACCTTTCCAGGACAACGACATGTTTGCCGTACATAACGAGCAGGGGTTGGTTTTTCGCAATCGCCTTGAGGAATTGTATAAAGTTGAGGGGATCACCCCGGTCAAGCGGGTGAAACGGCTCCTGTCCGAGGACGAGGAGGAATCGGCCGGTCAGCAATCATCGCTGACTTCGGAGGCGGTAAGAACCTACCGGAAGATGATCAACTCCCGGCGTGAGGAAGCAATCTATCATGCCTATCAAATCATGAAGCGCCCGGTACTCACCGTGGATGAGCGGACCCCGATCCGGGAATGTTATGAATACCTGATTCAGAAAAACATACGACAATTACCCGTCACGAATGATCGCAACAAACCGGTCGGCATGATCACCAGAGACAATCTGCTCACCGCTCTGCTCATCGAAAACGGTACCGTGCGTCATGCGACAGAAGGTCAGATCGCGCCACTGGTCACCCGCCCGTTGATATCAGCCGACCCGGTCGCCGACATCAGACGGATCGCGCAGGTCATGTATGAATGCCAGTTGAACTGCATCCCGATCACCAACACCGCCGACGCCATTATCGGCATCATTACCAGAACGGATATTGTCTACGCCGTGTCCACCTACCCGGCTATTACCCTGTGGGCCTGAAGACTTTTCGGTAACTGCCGGGGACCCGGCCCCGACGCACGACTGCATCGGGGCCGGGTTCTCGGGGAACAGTAATCAAGCAAATACCTGTTTATCAGCAAGGGCCAAGGCCACGCGAGCGATGTGCGCACCGTGGTGGCGCGTCACAATCAGCGCATCATCGTTCACGCCCACGGCATTCATGGCCTCATCGGCTGAGCGCCCATAAGGGCCCCATTGCAGCCCACCCTTCTGGTACCCTTCGGTGTTTTTCGGCAAGGGCACGATAATCATGCCGAGTTCGGCAAAATTGTTCAGCACGGACAGAAAGGTCAACTCCGCGCCGCTGCCGGCATTGCCATAGCCGCTGCCGGAGACGAACACACCGGCAACCTTGCCGTTCAGCTTGTCCTGCATCCACAAACCGCTGCAGACCGTATCGATCATTTTTTTCACTCGCCAATCCATACTGCCCATATGCACAGGGGTGCCGACCAGCACGCCGGCGGCGTTGATCAGATCTTCGGCGGTAATCTCTTCAGCCTTCTTCAGCACCGCTTTGGCACCTGCCACCGATTCGATACCGGCGACGGCTGCCTGAGCCATTTTTTCGGTATTGCCATAATCACTTGCGTACAGCACGAGAATCGTAGCCATTGTTTCCTCCTTTCTTACGCCCTCTGAAAAGCGGGCTGTTCATTGAGCGGAACCGTCTTTCCTGCTCCGGTTGTTGCACGGGTCTGTCCCGTTTGTTTTATCATCCGTCTCGATCGTATCCCCGTCAATCACTGCTCGACCAAGCCCAAGCTTCCTCAAGAGCATTGCCAGGCAAACCTGCTCCTGCGGATCAAGCACGCCGATTCGCCGCTTGATTCGCTCGGCATGGTCGGGAAACAACCGGGCGATCAACGCCTCTCCGGCTTCTGTCAATGCAACCTGGACATAGCGACGATCGACGTTGTTGCGTTGCCGTCGGACCAGATCCCGTTTCTCAAGATTATCGATCACCAAGGTGAGATTACCGGTGCTTTTCAGGATCTTGTCCGCCAATTCCTTCTGGTAGAGCGGGCCGAGATGATAGAGCGCCTCAAGCACCCCGAACTGGCTGACGGTCAGTTGCTCGCCCGCAAGTTCCCGATGCACCCCGGCGGCAACCGAATCGGCGGCACGCATCAACTTGACGAACACCTCAAGCGCCTGGCATATCGATTTGTCTTTTATAGGCAGGTTCACAGCGGCACCCTTGCGTGACGAAATCTAATTTGATGTTAAACTATACATCATCGAATCGTTGTCAAGCAGCGGCCGCCGAGAGACCGTCGCAACCACTCACCTCCGCCAGACAGCGTCTTTGACACCATCCACGGATCACGAAGAAAACAGCAACAACACAGGAAACGACAGACTGACGGGAAAACAGAGACGGCCGCTCAGGAGACCGGCAATCGATAGCGCTTCAGTTTTTTCAAAAGGCCCTGACGCGTGATATCGAGCATGACGGCGGCCTGGGTTTTATTACCGTTTGCTCGCTCAAGGGCTTTTTTTATGAGATCGACCTCGAGCCGTTTGGTGCTTGCCGGAATGGCCAGATCATTGATATCCGTCTCCCGTCTGCGTTTCTTATTGGTATTGAAAAAGTGCAGCAAATCGCGGGAACAGCGGTCGGGTTGAACAATCTGTCCGCTATCGGTCAGGGCCACCAGCCGTTCGACTTCTTTGAGCAACTGACGAACGTTGCCGGGCCAGGAAAATCGCTCAAACAGATCGATAACATCCGGGGAAAAGCCAATCACCTGCTTGCCGAACCGCTCGTTGGTCTGGCCGAGGAAATGCTGCGCCAACGGCAGAATATCTTCTTTTCGTTCACGGAGCGGGGGGATGACGATCTCGACGGAAAAGAGGCGAAAGAACAGATCCTCGCGGAACCGCTCTTTTTTGATTTCTGCAGAAAGATCTCGGTTCGAAGCGCTGATCAATCGAAGATCATAGGAAATCACCTTATTACTGCCAAGCCGATGTCCTTCTCCTTCCTGAATGACACGCAGGAACTTCGGTTGAATGATCAGCGGCATCTCACCAATCTCGTCGAGAAAGAGCGTCCCGCCGCTTGCCTCCTCGAACAGGCCCCGTCGCGCCTGGTCGGCACCGGTAAAGGCGCCCTTCTCGTGGCCGAAAAATTCACTTTCCACCAGATGTTCGGGAATACAGGCGCAGTTAACCGGCACAAACGGTTTGTCGGAACGATCGCCCAGGGCATGAATCATGCGGGCTATCAGTTCCTTGCCCGTACCGTTCTCACCAAGGATGAGGACGTTGACCGGCGACTTGCTGATGATCCTGACAAGATTAAGTACATCGATCATCGCCGGACTCTCGGCTATAATCGTTGAGCCGTGAATCGTCATCTGCTCGAGCCGTTCGACTTCCTTGCCGAACCGGGAGGCGATGGTCAGGATCTCCTGATTGAGCATGACCGATTCTATTGAAATTGACAAAAAATGTGCAATTTCATTTAATTTGTGCAGATCTTCCGTGGTAAAATCCTGCCCATCCTTCCTGTTGAGCAACTGGATCGCCCCGGTAACGCGGTCATCGGTAATGCTGCGAATTGGTGAACACACCAGATTACGGCTGACAAAACCGGTCTGTTCGTCGCTGCTCAGATGAAAGCCGCGATGTTCGCTGAGATTATTCTCGACGGCCCCGACCCCGGTTTTGATAACCTGACCAACGACACTGCCCTCCAGCGGCGGCTCTATTCGCTCCTCTTCGAGACCGGTACCGAACATTGAACAGATACGGTTGCTCCCCCGTTGCATAATGAAGATGGTGCACCGCTCGGCACGCATGAACTCAGGTAATATCCGGGAATAGAACGTGATGAACGTCCGGTAATCATCAAACGTCCACGAAGTCGTCACCTGTGCAAGGCGAGTGCGCAGTTTGACCAGTTGTTCCTGAGTTTTCATCTCGGCGTGAGCTACCATGATCGTAAACGCAATTTACAGTTGGCTATGATGATTCAACCTGTCAGGTACTGCGTGTCGCCGCCCCCCTGCTCCAGTACTCGGCTACAGGATAGTCAGACCGATATTTTTTGTCAAATCGTTTCAATACGTTCACTTACGAAACCTCAGCAACCGGCAACCCGCTGCCGGATTCATGAGATACGGAGTCGGAGCCGACAACTGACCCTGACAACCAGGATGCGCGAGATGCCCGGCAGTCACATTCGTAAACAAAGTTAACGTTTTTTAGCGTGCCTGAAAAGTATTACCGCCAATCATTTCCCCCTGAAGCAGATCACGCCGCCCGAGTGCCTGTATCGATGATTTTAATTATAACGCATTTTCGAACCGATAACACTATGGCTCAAGAAAAAGAAAAAATCTCCGCGGGGTTTCGGTCTTCTGGCATGGACCATGCAACCAAAAGGATCAATAAGCAGATAAATTAGTTCAGCAAAATCGACACAGGCACGATGAACGAGATCCAGAAACGATACGACGTACGGCAGGTAGCACGAGGTTTTATCGTCTGCAACCAGGGCGCTTTGATGGGGCGACGATTGGCCCGGGTCTATATGGATCAGAAAGATCGAACCTATGTTGAGGTCAATGGTGAACTGGAATTACTCACCGAACAACACGGATTTCTTGCTGTTGATTGAAATAATGAACGATGCCCGACAACGATTGGCTTCATCATGAGAAACCGCATCGTCTGTTGGTCAACTCGACCAGGCGCTCGTCGCACGGTCGAACATAAGCCCCCCCGGGGATGTGGAGTGGTTGATTCATCAGCTGTCAGTGATTGTACGCCGTCTGGAAGCACCTGTTGCTGGATCATCCATCGCCGATCCATGAATATCACCTGTATCTGATTCCACTCCACATCCCCACCCCCCATGAAAAAACCGGGGCGCCATCCAGGCGCTCCGGTTTTCATTTGACGAACGGCAACTCCTGATACGGCAGCCGGGCTGTCGTCACCACCCCCGTCTCAGGAACCAAGAGGCGGCGAAGCGATTATGAGAACCTTGAAAAATTGCCATTCCGGCCAACCTCATCGTTGCGCAATACAATTTTATCTTCGTAATATCAAGTATATGTTTTCGGTAAAATTCTCTTGCGCGCTTCGATCTTGAACGAAATTTCGGATTTTTCAAGGTCCCATCATGTTTCAGGGTCTGTCGGCTGCTCGGTTTTCGTTTCGTCCACCTGAACATTGTTCGCACCAGCCAAGGTTACCCCTCGGGAACGAAACAAAACTTCCAAGGCGAGCAACTCATCGTCAATAATTTCGTCTTCGGTTTCCGGAACCGTTTCCGGCTCGCTGTACCATTCCTCACGCAATTGGGCCAACAGATCACTCATATTCCCTCCCGTACAAAGCCTGGTTGCCTCACCGTATCCCCCGGTAAGCGCGTATTTCGTTTCGATGGGACGATTTCCCCCCCGTAGCTTGCTGTGCAGGTTGCCCCCTTGACAAAATCGACAACACAGTTAACACCACAATGTGCCTTTTTTTTCCTACACCAGGTATTATTGTACCAGGAAGAAGCCTTATGAACCATGCTTTCCGAATACCCGGCATAGGCGATGCACGGATATGGCAGGAATACTATTCGACCGGACATACAGGGAACCCAACAACAATGATTTCCATCACCGACACGGCTCGTTCTGAGTTGCTGCAACGCGGGGCCGATCAAGGGTTTATCAGGATTGTCATCCAATCGGGCGGTTGCTCCGGCATGACGTATCATGCCGACATTGTTTCCACGCGAAACGACGACGAGAAAATCATAAAACGAGATGGCGGGTTAACCTTCATCACCAATGATGAGAGCCTTCCCTACCTGATGGGAGTACAGATGGATTACTCGGAAGATCTGATCACCGCAGGCTTTCGCTTTCATAACGCAAGCAAATCATCCTGTGGATGCGGCGCCAGTTTTTCAGCTGCCGGGATGCCGATGTTTCCCTCGACGGATGGAGCCGGCTGTGGCACCTGAAGCAATCCCGCTGCTCGGCGGTAAATCGGTGCATTGCATCAACGAACTGCAAATGGCCGAGGCCGAACGACTGGCCTCTACCGATCCCCACGCCGCACCGAAACTGGCCGCAACCATCGAACGATTGGAACACGACCTGAGTCGCAACGAGCGGGCGGCACTGGCGTTTCTCTTGATCAAACGTCTCAAACAGAGCTGAAACAGGCACACCCGGTTGCGTTTGTCAGCGCTTCCCCTGACCACGCGTCCCCCCAACAACCGAAATACCATGGTCGTCGCTTACTCGACCTGCTAGGCAGGGTTGATGCCCGGAGGCGGAAAATCACGACAGAACGAAGCGATATCGGCAGCCATCTCGTCAATGAGTCGTTCGTTTTCCGGCTCATGAATAATCGCATTGAGCCACTCCCCGACCTGGAACATTTCCCGTTCCTTGAAACCACGCGAGGTCACGGCGGCAGTGCCGATCCTGATACCGCTTGGGTTGCCCGGTTTTCGCGTATCAAAGGGAACGGCGTTATAGTTGACGACAATCCCCGCCCGATCAAGCGCTTGTGCAGCGGTCTTACCGGTTATCCCCTTGCTGGTCAGATCGACAAGCAACAAATGGTTATCCGAACCACCGGTGATCATATCAAACCCACGGTTTCCAAGGACCTCGGCAAGAGCCTGTGAGTTTTTGACGATCTGGTGCGCATACTCGGCAAAATCCGGACTAGCCGCCTCCTTAAAGGCAACCGCCATCGCCGCGGTGGTGCTGTTGTGCGGCCCACCCTGCAAGCCCGGAAAAACCGCCTTGTCGATAGCCGGAGCATACTGTTTGCGGCACATGATAATCGCTCCACGCGGTCCGCGCAGTGATTTATGGGTGGTCGTCGTCACCACATCGGCCCACGGTACCGGTGACGGGTGGGCCCCGCCGGCAACCAGGCCGGCAAAATGGGCCATGTCAACCAGCAGCAGGGCCTCGACGTCGTCGGCAATTTCCCGGAATTTTTCAAAATCGAGAACCCGTGGATAGGCTGAATGACCGGCGACGATGATCTTCGGTCGGCATTGCCGGGCTTTGTCGGCGATCGCCTGATAATCGATGAGCCCGGTCTCCCGGCTCAGCGTATAGTGCTCGGCCCGAAAATAGCGGCCGGAAATACTGACCGGTGCCCCGTGAGTCAGATGGCCGCCGTGGGGCAGGGCCATTCCGAGCAGCGTGTCTCCCGGCTGCAAAAAAGCGAGATAAACAGCCAAGTTGGCGGGCGACCCGGAATACGGCTGGACGTTGACATGTTCGGCGCCGAACAACTCAGTGGCCCGTTCGATGGCCAACCGTTCCACCTGATCGATGACCTGCTGTCCTTCATAATAGCGCCGTCCGGGGTATCCTTCCGAGTACTTATTCGTGAGCACCGAACCGGTTGCCTGCAGGACCGCTGCGGAGGCATAATTTTCCGAGGCGATCAATCTGATTTTATCATACTGCCGTCGTTCCTCCCGACGGATGAGATCAAAGATCTCCGGATCCGTGCGTCTGACCGCTTCCATCATTCCCACCTTCCTCTTTTGCTCACGATAACTCGTACCACCAGCATCATTGACCGAACCCACCTCGCAGCAAGACCGCGACCTCTTCGTCTCCCGGCCGGCCCCGACCCTGCAAATAAGAAGCAAGGCGGTCCCTGGTGGGCTGGTCTTTTTTCTGAGCGAGATCGCTTTTACCGCTGATCGACTCGATACGCACCGCCACCACGGCACAGAGCCCGACGGCCTTGGTTTCCACGCTGATCGCCGGGATACGCCGGCCGGCAGGCTCATGGGCGGCCACCAGGGCATTGAGCGCCCGTACCTTTTCTCCGCTATCAGAAACGATGTCGGCCAGGCCTCGGATAATCACGCAGTGATAAAACTGATGGACCATGCACGGCTCGGGAGCATCACCATAATAGTCAAGATCGAGATAGGCAAGAGGAATGTCAACGGTGAAACAGACCCGGGCATCACGCCTGATGTTGTCGAGCTTTTCGCCGGTCCGGGCGCAGTGAAAATAAATCGTGTTATTGGAGTAGACATAATTGACCGGCGTGATATACGGATAGCCGTCAGCGCCGATGGTTGCCAGCCGGCCGATGGTCGCGCGGCCAAGGATTTGGTCGATGATCGCTCGATCGGTAATTTCGCATTGTGCTCGTTTCATCGTAACTCCGGGAAAGCTGGTTAATCGCGTCACACAGATGGTGGTTACCGCCAGAGCGATTGCAGCATCTCGCCGCCGGCCCGGGCAACTTCCTTCATGGCATTGAAATCCCGATCATGAAGCGGACCGTTTTCGGCAGTGGCCTGGATCTCCACCCAGGCGGTGCCGGCCATCACAAAATTGCCGTCGGCTTCGGCGCGAGAGTCCTCTTCATAGTTGAGATCAAGCAGGACCACCCCGTCTACCACGCCGGCCGACACGGCCGTCACCGGCGTCACCGCGGGCAGCCGGGCCAGGCGCTCCTCCCGGTACAGCCGCTGCAGCGCGTTATTGACAGCCAGAGCTGCGCCGGTGATAGCCGCCGTTCGTGTGCCACCGTCGGCATTCAATACATCACAATCAACCCGCAGGGTGAATGGATAGAGATCTCGGAGGTCGATCGACTGCCGTAAGCTGCGGCCGATAAGCCGTTGAATTTCCATACTCCGACCGGATCGGCCATCCGTTTCCCGGCGATAGCGGGTTGACGTTGCGCCGGGCAGGATACCGTATTCCGCCGTGATCCACCCCTGTCGCCCGTTTTCGAGAAACGGCGGCAGTTTCTCTTCGAGGCTGACCGCGCAGACCACTTCCGTGGCGCCGGTTGCCATCAGCAGCGATGCATAGGCTCGTGGCTGGATATCTGAGGTAACCTGAAACGGGCGAAGTTCATCGCTGCGCCGGCCGTCTTTGCGAACAATGAGTGTCATGACCGAACCCCCGGTTTCTGCTGCAGGTTGTCTGATCGAAAGCTGCCGACAATCGTCACAACCGGCGCCGATCGAAGACGCGATTCCCTTTGCCGTTGAACCGCTCGAGACTTCGCTCCTCGACCAGCTTGACCTCCACCCCGACACCAAGCTCCGAGTTGAGCCGTTTTTTGATCTGCTCGATAATCAACCGCTGCTTCTTCATTTCATCGGAAAACAATGATTCGACGACCTCCACGAGTACCGTCAACCGATCCTCGTTCTGCACCCGCTCGATCACCAGGTTGTAATGCGGTTGCGTGCCCTCAATGTCGAATAAAATTGCCTCGATCTGGGTCGGGAAGACGTTGACCCCCTTGATAATCAGCATATCGTCGGTCCGGCCGGTGATCCGCTGGATCCGCTGCAGCGTCCGACCGCAGGGGCACGGTTCCGGCAACAACCTGGTCAGATCCCTCGTCCGATACCGGATGACCGGAAAGGCCTCCTTGGTCAAAGTAGTGATGACCAACTCACCGGTCTCGCCGGGAGCGACCGGCTCCAAGGTCTGCGGGTCGAGGATCTCGATGAGAAAATGGTCCTCGTTGACATGCAGGCCATTGCATTCCAGGCATTCGCCGGCCACGCCCGGCCCCATCACCTCGGAGAGGCCATAGTTATCGGTGGCGGTAATATTGAGCCGTTCATTGATCTGTCGGCGCATCCGCTCGGACCACGGCTCGGCACCAAACAGGCCGTATTTGAGCGACAGGCCGCTGGTATTGATACCCATGTCCATCATCACGTCGGCAATTTTCAACGCATAAGACGGGGTGCAGACCAGAGCCGTCGTCTTGAAATCCTGCATGATCTGGATCTGCCGCCGCGTATTGCCGGCGGATATCGGAATCACCGAGGCCCCGAGCCGCTCGGCACCGTAGTGCAACCCGAAGCCCCCGGTGAACAAGCCGTAACCAAACGCGATCTGGATGACATCGTCCTTGGTGACCCCGGCAGCGGTGAGGATCCGGGCGACCAACTCGGACCAGTTGCGGATATCGTTGCCGGTGTAACCGACCACCGTCGCCATACCCGTGGTTCCCGATGACGAATGGATCCGAACCACATCCCGCAACGGTACAGCGAACAATCCATACGGATAATTGTCACGCAGATCCTGTTTGGTGGTGAACGGCAAACGACGCAGATCGTCAAGTGACGCAAACGATTCGTGGTCGAGCTTCATCTCAAAAAATTTATTCCGATAGAACGGCACATGGGTCCCGACCCGGTACAAGGTGGCCTGCAGCCGTTCCAGCTGCAGCTGTTCCAGGTCTTCACGCGATATGCATTCTTTGTCTTTATCCCAATACATCACGTTACTCCGTTTTTCTTTTCCCGAATGGCATCCGACAGTGAAAAGACCACTACTCGATCCGCTCCCGTCCCAGGTAGGCACGCTGCACATCGCGGTTTTCCAGAAGATCACGAGCCGACCCCTGGAGAATTACCTTGCCGGTTTCCAGCACGTAGCCGCGGTCGGCGATTGCCAGGGCACCTTTGGCATTTTGTTCGACGAGCAAAACCGTTTTCCCCTCATCGCGAAGCCGCACGATGACCTCGAATATCTCTTGGACAATCAGCGGGGCAAGCCCGGTAGACGGTTCATCCATCATGATCAGCGCCGGCTTCGACATCAATGCCCGGGCCATGGCCAGCATCTGCTGCTCACCGCCCGACAGAGTGCCGGCAAACTGATTCCGACGGTCCTTGAGGATCGGAAACAGCTCGTATTGATGTTCAAGTTGTTCGCCAAGCGCCTGGCGCCCCTCTCCGCGCA
Organism: uncultured Desulfofustis sp.; assembly: GCA_964608305.1. Classification (GTDB taxonomy): domain Bacteria; phylum Desulfobacterota; class Desulfobulbia; order Desulfobulbales; family Desulfocapsaceae; genus Desulfofustis. Next base: position 10,987 of record CAZSOA010000049.1, read on the forward strand.
TGACATGGCCGCCAAGAATCAGGTTCTCCTCCACCGAAAGCGGTGCAAAAACCTGCCGGCCTTCGGGAACCATGACACATCCCAGCGCCGGAATACGATGGGCCGCCACGGAGCGAATCTCCCGATCATGAAAGAGAATTTCTCCGGAGGTGGCGCGAATCAGTCCGGAAATGGTGGCCAGCAGCGTGGTTTTTCCGGCCCCGTTGGCGCCGATGATGGTGACGATTTCCCCCGTCTTCACATGCATGGAGACCTGCTTGAGCACCTTCAACTTGCCGTAACCGGACGAAATATTCCTGATTTTCAGCATAATCCGTCGCTATTCTCCCAGATACACCTTGATGACTTCCGGATTGCGCTGAATCTCTTCCGGAACATCTTCGGCGATCTTCTTCCCGAAACTGAGCACGACAACCTCGTCGGATATATCCATGACCAGCGACATATCGTGCTCGACGAGCAGCACGGTAATGCCGAGATTGCGAATCTCGCCGATCAGCCGGCCGATTTCGGCAGTCTCATAGATATTGAGGCCGGCTGCCGGTTCGTCAAGCAGCAACAGTTCCGGCTCCATGGCCAGCGCCCGGGCCAGTTCTACCGCCCGTTGCTGGCCGAACGCCAGGCTGGTAGCCTCGACATCGGCAAGATCGGCTATCCCGAGTTGTTCGAGCCGCTCCATGGCCGATCGACGAATCCGCTGCTCCTCGGCGATGACGGAGGGCAGATGCAGCATTGACGCGAAAAAGCCGGCGGAGCTTCTGACATGCCGGCCAATCATCACATTTTCGAGAACGCTCATGCCATGGAACAACTTGATATTCTGGAATGTTCGCGCAACTCCGAGCGAGGCGATGCGATGCGGTTTCCAGCCGGTGATATCATGGTCGTGGAGCGAGACGGTCCCACCGGATGGCGGCAGCGATCCGGTGATCAGGTTGAACAGGGTCGTCTTCCCGGCACCGTTCGGGCCGATCACCGCCTTGATGGTGCCCGGGTGAACAGTGAACGAAACATCGTTGACCGCCTGCAACCCGCCAAATGCCTTGCCAAGGCTTGCTATCGTCAGGAGTGCCATCAGCGCTGCTCCTCCGTTTTCCCCGGTCGAGCGGTGCGCCGACGAAGCGTTGCCATCAGTGCTTTACCGTTCAGCCGGAGAATGCCGTTGGGAGCAAAGAGCATGATCAAAATCAGGATCAAGCCGAATACCGCATCGTCATAAGAACCGAACACCCCGCGCAGCGACAGAAAATTGAGCACCACGCCCATGATCAGCGCTCCCCAGAGATGGGCCATGCCACCCACCGCAACGATCGCCACATAACGCACCGACTTCATAACGCCGGCCTCGGAAGGACCGATGCCGCCGTTGTAGTGGGTCAAAAAGACCCCGGCAATAGCCGCGAATACTGCGGACAACACGAATATCTGCAATTTGCAGCGGGCTGTGTTGACCCCCATCGACTCAGCTGCCTCCTCAGAACCGTGAATCGCCCTGAGCGCCCGACCGGGACGACTGTCGATGAGGTTCCTGAGCACGATCATGCCGATGATTAACAGACCCCAGGCGATGTAGTAATTCTGCTCCCGGGTCGCAAAACTACCGCTGACCTCAAGGCCAAACGGCAGCAGAAACGGCGGCACCTCGGAAATACCGTCAGCCTCGCCGAAATATTCGCTGGCGAGCACGATCCGATAGATAATGATGCCAAACCCGAGCGTCGCCATGGCCAGGTAGTGCCCTTTGAGTTTCAACACCGGAATACCAAGCAGCCACGCGATCAGCGCCGCTGCCGTTACCGCTACCAGGCAGGCGGCCCAGGGGGCGATCACCACCAGTTCGGCGCCATAGATATCCTGGCCGATCACGAGCACTCCGAGACGGTCCAGCAGGGCGTAGATCCCATGCTCTTGGAAAGCGATGATATTTCTGGTGGTCAGTGCGGCAGACAGGTAACCGCCGATGGCAAAAAAACCGGCATGCCCGATGGAGATCTGCCCGGTGTACCCCATCAGGACACACAACCCGATGATCAGCAGCGAATAGTAGGCGGACATGGTCAGCTGCGTCAGGTAGTAGCGGGTATCGGTCCAGTCGGTCAGCAACTGAATAAAGATGACGAGCACAATGAGCGGCAGCAGCCCGAGGAGTCGTTTCATCGCTAAAACTCCTTCAGGCCGGCGGCCGTCCGGGACCCGAACAGCCCATGCGGGCGAATAAACAGGATCAGCAGCAAAATGGAAATGGCAATGGCGTCCTGAAAAGCCAGCGGCAGGACTGAAACCGAAAATGCCTCAAGAAGGCCAAGCAACAGGCCGGCGCCGACCGCTGCCGCGGAGTTGCCGAGGCCGCCGAGAATGGCCACGGTGAACCCCTTGATGGCCAGCCCGGTGCCGTTGTCGTAGGCGGTGGAAGTAATCGGCGACATAACGCTGCCCGCCAGGGCCCCGATACCGGCGCTGAGTACAAAGGACAACGTGACCATGTTCCGGGTACTGATGCCGCACAGCACCGCTGCTTTGCGATTGGCCGCAGTCGCTCGCATCTGCCGGCCGACCGAGGTTGCCTGAAAAAAAATACTGAGCAGCACCACCATCAGGGTGCAGGTGCCGATGACCCAGAAGACCTGGGGCGACACCCGTGCCCCAAGGACGTTTACCGTGGTGATTTCATTGCCGACAAAATAGGGCAGCGAGCGAACCGACTCACCCCAGATATGCAGTGCCGCTTCCCGGGTCAGGATGGACAGACCGATGGTGATGATGACCAGACGCAGGACGCTCGGATTTTCCAGCCAGCGGATGAAACTGATTTCAATCAGCGCACCGTAGACCATGGTAATGGCCACCGCCGCGGCAATGGCCAGCGGCAGCGGCAGCACCGGCAGCAAAGAGATGGAAATCATCCCGCCAAGCATGACGAACTCGCCCTGGGCAAAATTGATAATGCCGGTGGTGTTATAAATGATATTGAAGCCGATGGCGACAATCGCATAGATCGAGCCATAGGTGATACCGGCAAACAGATATTGGATGAAGAGTTCCAGCGTCATCGATCAACTCGGAGGGTACGTGGCTCGAACGACGGCGGGAATCCGGGACCACCGGAATCCCCGCCGACGGCTGTCGCCCGGCTGGTTGCCGTCAAGCAAAGGCCGAACAATTAAGGTTTTGTATAGGGAACAAAGGCGCCGTTTTGTACGGTTACCATTTCAAAAGAATCGAGATCGAGGCCATTGTGATCGGTGGGAGAAAAATTAAAAATACCGGCCGTGCCCGGCAGGCCCTGGATCTTCTCGATCTCGTCGCGGATGGAAGCCTGATCAGTACCGCCATTGGCAATGGCCGCCTGCAGGATAATGAAGGCGTCATAGGCGTGACCGCCAAAGGTTGACGCCTGCTCCTGGTAGCGACTTTCGTAATCGGCGATATAGGTCGTCAGCAACTGCTTTTGGGGATGATCATCTGCCAGACTGTCGGCCACAAGCAACCGGCCCGCCGGGAAGATAATACCCTCCGCGGCGACACCGGCCGCCTCGACATATTTGATATTGCCGAATCCATGGCTCTGGAACAACGGGACATCCCAGCCGGCCTGACGCATATTTTTGGCGACGAGCGCCTGGGCGGGAACGATCGACCAGTTGACCACCGCCTGCACATCCTTGTTGGCCTTGATCTTTGCAACAACGGCGGACAGGTCGTTGGCATCCTTATCATAGACCTCCGATTCGACGATTTCGATACCCATGGTCGGAGCGATGGCGGTCAGTTGCTCTTTTCCCGCCTTGCCGAATCCGGTGTTGCCGGCAAGCACCGCAATTTTGTCGATACCCATCTCCTGCATGGTCATAAAAATCCGCCGGACTGCGAACGAGTCGCTTTGCGGGGTCTTGAACACGTAACGGGCCACCGGGTTGACGATCACTTCTGCAGCGGCGCAGGAGAGCAGTGGTGTCTGCGACTCTTCAAAAAGCTTCTTGACGGCCATTGATTCACCGGATGTCGACGGCCCGAGTACGGCCACCACCTTGTCCTCTTCGATCAATTGCTTGGCAAAAGAAATGGCTTTTTCCGGGCTTCCCCCCGAATCCTTGATAATCAATTGGATCTGCTTGCCGTTGATCCCCCCGGTCGCATTGACCTGATCGGCCAACATCTCAATGGTCCGCGCCTCCGGCCCCCCGAGAAATGCCGCCGGGCCGGTAACCGAAAGAATCGCGCCGACCTTGATGGTTTCGGCCATAACCGCCGGCGCTGCCAGCAGGATCGAAGCCGCAATGGCTAGCAACATAGAATACGCTCTTCTCATCATCTCTCCCTCTTGCCGTTGAAGTGTCGAGTCCCGTAACCCGGCCGCCGCCTGATACCCCGTGTGCCGACGTACCTGGTGATCAATCACCATCGGGCTGGACGATATCTCCGGCCGGTTTGTCCCTCAGCATCGGCCGGAAAACCCCTATTTGCTGCCGACGAGGCGTGTGGCTGCCGGTGCTGCAGGAAAGCCGCCTCAGCCTTCTACAAATTATAGATCTGTTGACTCTCGAGAATCGTAAAACCGTCTTTGAGCAGCGTTTCAATAGCTCGGTCCATCTCCTCGAAACGGAAAATCAAGACCGCGTTCTCTCCGGTCTTGTTCACAAAGGCATACATATATTCAACGTTCAGATTGGCTTCCTTGATGCTCTTGAGCACCATCGCCAGCCCGCCTGTTCGATCAGGGACCTCGACGGCGATCACGTTCGTCTTGCCGACCGTGAAACCGGCAGCTCGCAAGGCTTTCTCGGCAGCCTCGACTTTATCGACAATCAAGCGCAGAATGCCGAAATCGGCGGTGTCGGCAACAGATAATGCCCTGATATTAATACCGTTTTCCGCCAGAATCGAGGTGATTTCCGCCAGGCGTCCCGATTTGTTTTCCAAAAATACCGCAATTTGCTGTACGCGCATGGCCGCTCCTCCCGAAATCAGATTTTCCGCTTATCGATAACCCGCTGCGCCTTGCCTTGGCTACGCTGAATTGAGCGCGGATTAACGAGTTTAACGCGGCACGTGACACCAAGGATATCTTTGATATCGGCCGTAATCCGCTGAGTCAATAGCTCGAGCTGTTTGACCTCGTCACTGAAAATCGAATCACTGATCTCCACTTCGACGGTCATCGTATCCAGGGACCCTTCCCGCTCGACGACGATCTGGTAATGCGGTTCGATGCCCTTAATACCGACGAGCACATGCTCCACCTGCGACGGGAAGACATTGACACCCCTGATAATCAACATATCATCGGTCCGGCCGGTCACCTTGCCCATACGCACCAGGGTTCGACCGCACTCGCAGGTATCATAGCAAAGGCTGGATATATCTTTGGTCCGGTAACGGATAACCGGGAACGCCTCCTTGGTCAACGTCGTGAACACCAGTTCGCCCTGCCGGCCGGGCGGCAGCACCTCGCCGGTGACCGGATCAATGATTTCCGGCAGGAAGTGGTCCTCGAAGATATGCATGCCTTTCGTAGTCACCAGACATTCCATGGCCACGCCGGGGCCGATCACTTCCGACAGGCCGTAGATATCGACAGCCTTGAGGTTGAGTTTTCGCTCCACCTCCTCGCGCATGTTCTCGCTCCACGGTTCTGCACCGAAAATACCGACCCGCAGCGACAGGTCATGGGGATCAACTCCCATCTCTTCCATGGTCTCGGCCAAGTTAAGCGCGTAGGACGGTGTCGACAGCAGGACGGTTGAACCGAAGTCCTTCATGATGGTGATCTGACGTTTGGTGTTCCCGCCCGACACCGGGATAACGGTGGCACCAAGCTTCTCCGCACCGTAATGGGCGCCGAGGCCGCCGGTAAAAAGGCCATAACCATAGGCATTGTGCACCATATCACCGGTGGTCGTGCCGGCGCAGGACAAGGCCCGGGCCATCAAGTTGGCCCAGGTGTCGATATCCTTTTTCGTATAGCCGACCACCGTCGGCTTACCGGTGGTGCCGGAAGAGGCATGAACGCGGACCACCTCGTCGAGCGGCACGGTAAACATGCCGAATGGATAATTGGCCCGCAGGTCGTCCTTCAGCGTAAAGGGGAGATTGGCGAGATCAGCGAGGTTGCGGATATCCTCCGGCTTGATACCGGCATCATCCATCTTCCGACGATAAGGCGCCACCGTGCGATAAACGCGGTCCACCAAATGCTGCAGGCGTCTGAGCTGGATCGACTCCAACCCGGCCCGCGGCAGGGTTTCCAGTTCCTCTTCCCAGAATGTGCTCGGCATAAACGCTCCTCTCGTTGCCTTGTTCAGTGCCGGCCTGCCGCTCGTCCACCGGCGAAGGCCTCCATGTTCTCAGCGCGGAACCGCTCCGGCACACGGCCTTCGATAATCTTATGAAACACCACTTCATCGACCGGCAGGTGCATCGACAAGGCGCCGACCAGCGCCATGTTGGCGGTGCGCACCTCTCCGGCCGCCCGGGCAATGGCAAAGGCATCGACGGCAATGACGGTGATGCCGCGCCCGGTCAACTCATCGAGCAGGTTCTCCGGATAGGTCGCCTGTCCGGTTGCCACCGACGGCGGCAGGATCCGCTGGGTATTGACAATCACCGTGCTGCCCTGGTGCAGATACGGCAGGTAACGAACCGCCTCCATCATCTCAAAGGCCATCTGGACATCGGCGCATCCCGGCTCAATCAACGGCGAGTAGACCTTGCTGCCATAGCGCAATTGCGCCGTAACGGAGCCACCGCGCTGGGCCATGCCGTGGACCTCGCTCTTTTTCACATCGAACCCGGCGGCCAGCAGGGCCAGTGCGGTTATCTCACTGGCCAGCAGGATTCCCTGCCCGCCGACCCCGGAAAACAGGATGTTTTTATTGTCGCTCATGATTTCGGCTCTCCCCGGGTAATGGCGTTAAATTTGCACAGGGAGGCACACTGACCGCAGTCATTGCACAACACCTCATCGATCTTTGAATAACCTTTCTGGCTTTTTTTATAACCGCGCGCCTCCGCCTCGCCTTCGGCAAACGGCGTCCAGCTGATGGCCGGGCAACCGAGCCGGATACACGAGGTACAGCCGACGCAGTTGTCGACATTGGTATAGTAGCTAACCGGTTTGCGCAGTTTCAACTCGGGCAGCAGGACACAGGGCGCCCGGGCGATGATCACCGACATCTCGTCGCGTTCCACTTCCTCTTTAATGACCTTCCGACACTCGGGCACCTCGTGCGGGTTGACCACCCGTACGTGCTTGACCCCGACCGCCCGGCACAGCGCTTCGAGATCAAGCGACTGGGCTGCTTCCCCGCTGATCGAGGAACCGGAGGCCGGATTGTGTTGCTGGCCGGTCATCGCGGTAATCCGATTGTCGAGGATGATCAATGTCGCAGCGGAGCCGTTGTAGACCGAGTTGATCAGGCCGGTGATACCGGAATGGACGAAGGTCGAATCGCCGATCACCGAAACCACCTTGTCGTGGGCCCCTTCACCGAGTGCCTTGACCATCCCGTGCGCCATCGGGATCGAGGCCCCCATGCAGACCGTCGCATCAAGCGCATTGAGCGGCGGCAGAAAACCCAGGGTATAGCAGCCGATATCGCCGGAAACGAAGACCTTCATGCGCGACAGGTTGAAAAAGATGCCACGATGCGGGCAGCCGGGACACATGTTCGGCGGTCGCGGCGGCAACGGCACCGGATCGAACTCCGTGACGGACTGCCGGCCTGGATCGATCGACCGACGAACGATTGCCGTATTCAGCTCGCCGATCGATGGAATGGTGTCCTTGCCATGGCAGGCGATGCCCATGGCCTTGACCTGCGTCTCCAGGAAGGGATCAAGTTCCTCGACGATATAGAGCGTCTGAACCGAAGCGGCAAATTCCCTGATCTTCTTTTCCGGCAGCGGCCAGCACATGCCGAGCTTGAGCACGGTCGCCTCCGGAAAGGCTTCCTTGACATAGAGATAAGAGACACCGGACGTGATAAACCCACGCTTCTTGTCGCCCATTTCAATAGCATTGTATGGCGCCGATTCGGCGATCTCCCGGCAACGGGCCATGCGCTCTTCCACATAGAGTCGGCGACGACGGGCCATGGCCGGCAACATGACGAATTTTTCCGGGTGCTTCTCGATGCTCGGGGCAAGCGGTGCCGCACATCGCTCTCCCGGTGGCGCCACCACCCCTTTGACATGGGCGACCCTGGTGGTAATGCGCAGCAGCACCGGTGTGTCGAGTTGCTCGCTGAGCTCAAAAGCACGTTTGAGAAACTCCCGGGCCTCGGCCGGATCGCTCGGCTCGAGCATCGGCAGTTTGGCGGCCAGGGCGTAGTTGCGATTATCCTGTTCATTCTGGGACGAATGCATATCCGGGTCGTCGGCGGTCAACACCACCAGACCGCCGCGACCGCCGGTATAGGATGCGGTGAACAGTGGGTCGGCAGCGACGTTGAGCCCGACATGTTTCATCGTCGCCAACGCCCTGCCACCGGCGAACGATGCGCCGATGGCGACTTCCAGGGCCACTTTCTCATTGGGCGCCCACTCGGTGTAAACGTCTTCGTACCGGGACAGGTTCTCCATGATCTCGGTCGACGGCGTACCCGGATAACTCGAAGCGACGCGGACGCCGGCCTCCCAGGCCCCGAGTGCTATCGCCTCATTGCCGGAAAGCCACCGTGCAGTATCTGATACCATTGCAGTCATGACAAATCGTTTGATTTACTCCTCTTGAGCGATGATTGAGAGCACCGATTGCGCTACGCCCGCCCGGGCAGTGTCTCCGGGGCGTCAGTACCGCCGATCGGGGCCGGCAGCATCGGACGGCTATCGACGGCCTTGGCTAAGCGCTCGATCCGACGTGCCGAATCCGTGTTGTTCCGGTCATTGCAGCAAAAGAGGAAACTACTCTGAAATCAGGCGTTCAAGCAAGTTTTTTTTAGCAGTCGCTACCGGCAGCCGCTGCTGCGTCGATGCCGCGCAAACCTCTCCATTGATGACGAAAGCTCATTGATTGTCGTCCGTTACCAATCAAAGCGGTTTTCTTTAAGATTGCGATACCGTATAATAGCGCCAGATCATCCCACCATTCAGCGGACCCGAACCCGCTTACCGTCTAGCCAGGAGGCAGCTCATGTATATCGGCAGGATCATGCACACCGACCTGATTACCGTCGCTCCGGACGCATCACTCGTCGATGCCCGAAAACTCATCGAACAAAAGAAGATCGACCACCTGCTGGTAGTCAACAGCAAGGGCAAGCTGGTGGGCTTGTTGTCTGACCGCGACCTCCGACAATACTGGGCCTCGCCGGCGACGACGCTCAGCGCCCATGAACTGAGCTATCTGCTGGACAAGATCACGGTGAAGATGATCATGGTCAAAACCATCGTCACCATTACCCCGGAGACGACTATCGAGCGTGCCGCCCTCATCATGCAGACCAACAATATCAACTCGCTGCCGGTCATGGACGGCGACGACCTGGTCGGCATCGTCACCAGCACCGATGTCATGCGAATCCTGCTGGAGGCCATCGGCATGAACGAGGATTCGGCCCGTATCAGCGTGCTGGTTGAAGATCGGATCGGTACCATTGCCGACATCAGCGCCATTCTTCGTGATCTGCAGATCAATATTCAGAGTCTGGTGACCTGGCCGATGCGCAATCACCCCGGCATAGCCCACATGATCCTGCGCATCCACGGTGACGACGGAGCCAAGGCAGTAGCCGCCTTGAATAAAAATAATTTCAAGGTAATAACGCACT
>CAZSOA010000050.1:0-20546 GCA_964608305.1 uncultured Desulfofustis sp.
GCTCCCCCCTGCCGAGAAGCTGTTCTTACGGGCCATGAGCGAGTTGGGCAGCGGTCCTTACCGGACCAGCGATGTTGCGGAAAAGCTCGGGGTGCAGATTGGAAAACTCGGGCCAAGAAGGGCTGGGTTGATAAAAAAGGGGATGATCTACAGTCCGGCATATGGCGACATAGCGTTTACGGTGCCGCTGTTTGACCAGTTCATGCGACGCGCTATGCCACAATTTCCTTCATAACCTGATACGTGTGGGTACAAAAGAGGGTACGGTGATTTTTTGCAAGTCTTTTATGAAACAATATCATACTGAAAACATTATATAAGTTCGATTTATTGTGAGTACTGGTCTCATTTGGTCAACCCCTGGTCAACTTTTTTATTTCATCCATGATTCGCCATCCAGAGGTGATCAGAACAAAGGGTGAAAGGCATTCCCATCAGTTCGGTCCTCTGCCAATAAAGATGTTAAAGGAGTCACTCTAATCGTGCCAAGGATTGATAACATTGAGACCTGCGGCTTGGAATGGGCTGACATCTCGTGTCGCCACGCTAAATCGGTTGTTCGCCGCAATAGCCGCAATATATCCATCTGCTGCAGCTATTGCTAAGCCGGCAGCTTTGGCTTTTGCCATGAGCTCAGTATAAGCGGTCGTACAGCCCATATCAAACGGAAGTACACGTCCGGCAAACAGCGGTAAAATTTGATTTTCTAAACTGGCTTGCAGTTCATCTCGTCGCTTTTCAACGGGAAGGTTTGCAACTCCAAAACGCAGTTCTGCCACGGTGATGGCTGATAAATAGAGCGTTTCTAGTGATTGTGCATCAATCCATCTAATAACACGAGCTTCAGGAGCACGACGCAACGGTTCCGAGATTACATTTGTATCTAACAGTATCATTCGAAATCCACCGGTTTAGCTGGAGAGTTATCTCGGCTCTGCTGAAAAATCGAAAATTCATCATCGCTCAAATTGATTTTGCGACCAATGCTGGCAAGCAAAGAACCAAGTTTTACCCTTCCTTCTGGCCGGACGGCGTTTTCCAGTATCTCACGAATTTCAGCTTCGGCGCTTCGGCCATGCTGTGCGGCCCTAACCCGCAAAGCGCGATGAACCTCTTCCGGCACGTTTCTAACAGTGATTGATGGCATGATTTCACCTCTTTTTTGTGCTTTATTTGCTTGCACTATATTGCAATGCAAGCAAATAAAGCAAGATTTTCAATTTCCCATTGTATCGCTGCCTACTTATAGCATCTTCCTGCAATCATGGTGCAGAATTCAGAAGCGTTTGAAATTTCAGGGCGATTCGACCGTCACCGCTGAATGTGCTGGAGAATCCTCCGGGGGCTCATCTCTGATCGGCATGTGCTGAGCCTCCATGCCCCTTTTTTAGTTACCAGAGATCGGCGATGATCTGTCCCATGGACGTGACGGTCTGACCGTCGCTGGCGATATCTCTGGTCAGGGTCTCGATTATGGCTTCCAGCGACTGTTCGTCATCATTGTAGATCAACGGACGGTCGGCACTCTGCTGATGACCGAGGACGGCAAGGACCGCCTCGTAGAGCCCCGCAGTCGCCGGAGAGAGCAGGGGGCGCGGGTCATGGGTGCCGGTCATCTGAGCGGCCCGCAGGGAAACGCTCTGAACCCCGAACAGCAAAGCAATGGCCAGGTAGGACTCCAGGGCCTGCACGGCCTTGCGCGCAAGGTTGGCAGAATTGAATCCCTGGCTGTTGATATTCTGATTGAACTGCTCGGCATGGGTCGGAAAGCGGTCGGCAATCGGGGTCCCGTAATAGGAAAGCAGCGGCATGATTGAGTTGCCGGCGATTTGCAGACCCTTCAGGCCCATGTTTACCCGCCGGGCCGGGTTGCCGACGAGGGACGGCGACAGACCGGAGTTGAACTCCGGGGCCACCAGCAGGGCGATCTGGGTGTCCATGTGCTTGGCCATCAAACCCAGGTAGTAGCGCAGGTGATCCATCCACACCGCCACATATTGGCCAAGGAAATTGCCGCTGTGCAGGCTGAGACAGTTGTCGCCGTCGATGAGCGGATTGTCGTTGGCCGAGTTCATCTCGGTTTGAATCGCGGTTGCGGCCTGCTTCAGGCCGTCGAGGACCGGGCCGACGAATTGCGGCAGGCAGCGCAGGGAATAGCGGTCCTGAACCGGCTGGCCGTCCTCGGCGTCATGGTGGCCGTCGAGTTCGTTGCGGCACATGGTCGAGCCGTCCAGCAGCCTTAGCATCATCTCTGCCGCCAGAATTTGTCCCGGGTGCGGCTTGAGTTGCTGGATAAAGGGGTGAAACGACTGGTTCGAGCCGCGCAGTCCCTGGATGACCAAGGCGTGGAAACCAAGGGCCAGACCGGTCAGCCGACGGGCGTCGTAGAGGCAGTTGGCGGCGATGCCGGTCATCACCGACGTACCGTTCACCATGCCCAGGCCTTCTTTAGGGCCGAGGGTGAGCGGCTCGAGGCCGAGGCGCTGCAGGGCGGTCAGACAGCTGATGGTTTCCTCTCCCATCCTCACCTGAAAACAGTCGTCGGCCCCGACGAGCGCCCCGGTGATCGAGGCCAGAGGCGCCAGATCGCCGCTGGCCCCGATTGATCCCATGGTGCGTACCAGTGGCACCACACCGTTATTGAGGAAAACGAGGATGCGCTCGATCAGTTCGCGCCGCACGCCCGAGGCCCCGCGCAGGTGGGAGTTGGCGCGGAGCAGCATGGCGGCGCGGACGTCCTCCAGCGGCAGGTAATCGCCGGCGCAGACCTGTAAAAAACGGAGCAGGTTGTTTTGCAGGGCGCAGAGGTCGCTTTCGGCGATCATCACATTGGCCATGCCGCCAAAACCGGTGTTGACCCCGTAGATCGGCTCTCCGGTCCGCACCGCCCATTCGATAAACGAGGCCGAACCGTCGACCCGGGCTAAAATGGCCCCGTCTCTGGTCAGGGAAACGGGACGGGAATGGCGCGCTGCGGCCATCACCTCCTCGATGGTCAGCCCTTCACCGGACAGGACAACCTCGGTCAGGTCGGCGGCTTTGAAGCGCGCCTGCGCCGTCGGCCTGACCACCGGCCGTTTGTTGAGTGCCGTGCAGGCCGTATTCGACTCGATATCCCGGCGAATGAGATCGAGGATGCGGTGCGACCGCTGCGAATAGAGCTTGATGGAGGCGACGTCCGGCATGTCGAAAACACGCTGCATGAGCAACCCATCGTCGTCGAACCACCGCGGCAGGAGACCGCCCAGGAAATAGCCCTGTTCCCGCAGGGTGTGAACCCCGCCGGCGCACCAGGCTTCCCCGAGGTTGACGAATACCTGCAACACCCGGGCCCCCGACTTCATTGCCTGGGCCTCGAAGCCGGCGAGCGATCGGGCGAAATCCTGACCCATGGTCAGCACATGGACCCGGGCCACCTGGGCAAATTCAAAGTACTCGGTTGCGACCCGTGTGGCGATGCTGGTCGGCGGTTGTTCGAGCGCGGGCAGCACGAGCCGGTCAAGAGCCAGTCCCTGAAGGAGAAATTCCAGGGACTCCTCATACACGTCCGGGAGATACAGGCGACGCTGGCTGTCTGCCGTCTTGTTAAACAGAAGGAGCGTGGAAACCCGGTCCTCCGGGTAATCAGGAGAGGGCCCATAGGCCTCGGCCGGCATCAGACCGACCTCCAGGGCCGTTTCAACGAGGCCGCTCATGGCGGCGAATTTCTGGGTGACCACCTGATGACAGGGGGCCTCGCTGAAGGACATTTCAACGTTCTGCTGGGGGATGAGCACGTCTTTGATATGTTCCTGCAGCGCGAGGGCGACACGGGAATTGCGGTACGCCGGATGGATGACGTGAGAGCCTATTTCATAGACTCCCGGGTGTGGCGCTGAACTGCGAAACATGCCGCCGTAGCCGACAATGTCCCCGGCCGGGGTACGGGCCACGGTGCTGAAGAGCAGGCGCAACCGGTTCTCCTCCAGGAGTCGGTCCGGAATATAGTAGGTGTCAAAGGGGAAGGAGGCGCCGTAAACCTCGTAAAAGAGGCGGGCCACGCCCCAGGCGTCCTCCGGCTTCAGAAGGTCGATGGTGAATGGCTGGTCGGCAGGGACCGGGCGCTGCTCGGCTTTGAGTCTTTCCAGGGCCTGGTCAAGGGTCATGGCGACCGTCTTGGAATCGATGGTCCAGTCGGCCAGCTTGCCGATTTCGTTGCGCGGCAGGGCCGGGCCAAAGACAATCGACTTCGGTTGTTCAAGGTGGCTCAGCCGTTCTGCGAGAAAGGTGCGCACGTCGTCGGTCACATCACTGCCGGGGGACATGCCGTCCTTCAGAACGACAAAGGCTTTCAGGCGGTCGCCTTCCTCGGGCCGCATCAGCCGCACCGCGCAGTCGGCAACGGCCGGGTGGCTGCGCAGGGTCTCGCAGACCCGGGCCGGGTAGATATTGATACCGGCAACCTGTACGGCGCTGTCGAGGCGTTTCTGGACCCGAAAATGCGTCTCGTCCACCCAATCCAGCACGTCCTGGAAGGCAAAAGGCTCGGACTTGCCGCCATTTTCAAGCTCCCTGACAAAGCGATCGTCGCCCCATCGCTGCCAGGTGGACATCAGGGTGAGCGGATCGTCGGGGTTGGTGCGATAGCCCATGGCGCCGCTCTCCGAGGAGCCGTAGATCTCGACCATCGTCTGCAGCCCCTGGCGTCTGAGGGTGCGGATGATCTCCGGCGGGCATGGTCCGGTCGAAGTGGTGCCGATGACCGAGGCGGGGAAGCGCTCCTTGGTCTTGGCGCAGAGCTGCCAGATATGGGGGAAACCGATCAGGGCATCGCCCGGCTCGAGGTCTCTCATGATCGCCGCCGGTCGCCGGAAGCGCTGGTCGCTGCGTCGTGCCTGCAGAACCTTGGGGATGAGGATGGTATAGATGAAGCCGTAGATATGGTGCGGCGGCACCAGGCCGATGACATGCCTGCTCCCCTGCAGCATTTCCGCTAAATGAAAGGCATCCTGCTCCAGGAAATAAAAGTCGCGGACAATTGGTTTCGGCTCGCCGGTACTGCCGGAGGTATAGAAGGTGATGCTCTTCGGCCGGGAGGCGACCTGCTCCTGCAGGTGGCGCGCCCAGTGGCCGAGGGTCGGCAATCCGGTCAATTCGGCGGATGTGTCCCGGCCAAGGCCGAAGAATCCGGCGACTCGCGCCGCGATTCCGACTCCCTGTTCGGCGCTTACCGCCAATTCAACCGCGTCGAACCTGCTGTCCGGCGACAGCTGCAGCTCATCGCCGAAGACATCGGATATCTTCCGGATTTTTTTGATCTCGCCATAAACCAGACCGCGGGTTACGACGAAAAAATCATCGTAATCAAGAAAAAGCTGCTGCATTATCGATCTCCTTTTCAAGACACTTGAGGTGAATACCAGGGGTGGTCATAAAGCGCCTGCGGCGAAGCCACCGGCCGACAGGGCTTTGCCGGGTTGTCATTGGCGCTGTCCGGAGAGACGCGGCAGCGAATGCCGATCGGCAACGATGAGACGCAGGAGGTCTTGGGCCTCCTCGGTGAGCAATTGGATGCGTGACAAATCCGGATCGCCGGCAACTTTTTGCAGCAATAAGCCGTCCTGATCGAACCACAGGGGCAGCAGGCCGCCGAGAAAGTAGCCGGCGGATCGGGCTGCCTCCACCACCAGAGAACTTCCCGGTCGCCACAGCGGCAGGATGAGCTGATACACATGGCGGCCCGGATGGCTCGCTTCCAGGTCCGCCAGATATCTGGCTATATCGGATCCCGGCCGCTCTATCGTGATTTTTAGCAAATCGGCGTTATCGACGAGTTGTGTCGTCGCTTGCGTGTGCGGGCTCTCCGGGGCGCGATCCTCGGAAAAATGCCGATTGAGCCCCCGCGCAGCGTAAAGGGCGCGCAGGGTGTCGGCATAGAAGCGGGGGAGAAAGACGGTGTGCTGGTGGTCAGCATAGATCATAAAGCCATCGAGCAGGGAAATACGGCCATCGGACCAGCCTTCTTCGTGTTCCGGCCGGGGCGGCATGGCCTCAATCTCTAGGGCGCAGGACACATTGTTGAATTTGCTTGCCATTTTCTGGGTGATCTGGTGATCGGTAACCATCTGCCCGAACATGACCGCAAGACCGAGATGGTCCGGGGGGTGCCGGTGAATCCTCTCGGCCATGCGCATCGCCAGGGGCGATTTGCGATAGGCCGGGTGGACGAGCCAGGAACCGCCCTCCATGATGCGCCGTCCGGGCGGATTGCGAAAGATACCGTAGAGGCCGATAATATCGCCCTTGACCGTTCGTCCCACGACCTGGTGCTGCTCCCCGCCGGTATTGAGTCGCACCAACTCATCGGGATCATAGACGGAATCGATGGGAAACATTTCACCATACACCGTATAGTAGAGTCGGGCGACTCCCGGCGCGTCAGCCGGTTGAAAGTCGTCGACGGTATATTTTTGGCCGGGTTCAATAATATGCGGTGCACTTCGCAGTGCCGCCAAACACGCTTCTCTTGCCGTGTGCATGCTCAATTCCCCACATTCTTCGGCGGTCCTGGAAAATGGATTTTCCATGCCGAGCAGACATTGGGCGGCACGACCCTGATTGAAAACGGCCTTTCAGCATGGTCGAATACGTGCCGCGCATGATATGCGATAGTATGTCAAACCGGGAGGGTTCGTCAAGCTGCGGTACGGAGAAAAGGCATGCGGAAATTCGTGCCCTCCTCTTTGGAAAACGGGGGAAAAGTGCCGAAAAGCAGAGGGAACGATTAATGACAGATGGTGACGCTTCCAAGATTCCCTCATGTCCCAAAACGAACAATACGTTCCGGGCGATATTTCCCTTCTTAAAAAGAGTTTGCTATAGTCGTTGTCATGGCCTTAAAATGGTGGTTTTGACGACATGCAGATCCGCTCTGGCCGGGTCCGCAGCCTGCAGGAACCGGTGGCGAGATCACGAGCAACTCCGGCGCCTTGATCCAAAGAGACCGATACCGGAGAAGATCAGGTAGGATTGGCAACGAACAGCCGGTTGGCGGGGATAAGAACGAATGCTGCCCCGGCCTCTTCTGATTGATAAGGACAAGACGATGCAGAGACGGGCCAGCGGTCAGAGGAGCGTGATCACCCGTATCCCTTTCAAGATGAGCTTTCTTCCCCTGGCGATGGCATTTGTCGACAAGGGGGCGCGGGGATTCGCATGCAACGACCGGGAGGCCCGCGGATTGGTGCTGGCGGTGGAGGAACTGTTTTCCTTCTATGTGCAGCAGGCCGCCGGTGGACCGGCGGTGGAAATCGAATTGGAAGATCAGGGATATCGTTTGGCCCTCGCTATCTCGTTCCCCATGGCTGACCTGGACATGAGGGCCTTTAATGTGACGTGGAGCATCAACCTCGACAGCGAGGAATCCCTGACGATGCTTGGGCCGATGATCGCTGCTCGAAGCGTCTCCAGCCTGCGCCTTGATTTCGGTTCGGACGAGCGGGTGGTGCTGCGGATGACCCGTGACCGCGACTACCCACCGGCCGGCCCGGTTGCACTGCCGCCGCCGGATAGTGCCGGAACGATCCGTTTGAGTGACCCTTCAACGGATGATCTGCGGCATTTTGCTGCCATGGTGACGGCCGCAGACGCGCCCTTTATCCCTTCGTTCATGGCGCGCCCCGGCATGGTGGCCGACATGTTTGCCGCGGGTCATGTGAGTGCCATCCTGGCAACGAGCGGCGACTGGATCAGGGGTGGTTTGCTCTGGCGGCCGCTGACCGACTCCTGCCTCGAGCTGTATGGTCCCTACCTGTTTGGCGACGATCCGGACGATCGCCTGTTGACCCTGCTGCTGGATGAGGCGGTCGGGCGTATCTCCCGTACCAACTGCCGGGGATTTCTGCGACGGCAGGGGGCGCTGGCGGGATATGAACGCTTTTTTGATTTGCTGGGCGAGTTGGAACATTCCACAATGAGCGGTGCGGCAGCCTCCAGCACCTACTACTATCGTCAACTCAAGGAAGAAAGCGGCGGCGTGGTTTATTGCAACGGTACCCTGGCCGGTTTTCTGCAAGATCAGTACGAACGACTTTGCCTCCCCCGGCAACTTCGTGAAAAAGCGGTAGACAGCTCCCGGTTGCGCGACTTCTCGGTGCTGGCGGTGGAACTGGAATATGCCCGTTCCCTGGCGGTCATCAGGCCGCTGTGCTCCGGGAAGGATATGACCGCCAACCTGTCGGCTCATCTCGATCTGCTGCAAGGCGAGGGGATCGGCAATTTTCAGGTCGAGATCAACACCGGGAGAAGCGAAGACATGGCCTTTGCCGAGGCGCTGGAGCAAGCCGGCTTTGTCCCCCGTTTGCTGATACCGGATGCCGGGCAGGGTGATCTGGTGATCTACACTCATGCCAAGCGGATCCTGCCGTCATGAATCTGGACGCACTGATTCCTGAGTACGTCCGAAGTTTTCAGACCTATATTCCCAGCAAACCCGATCATCTGCTGATGCAGGAGTATGGCGCCCCCCTGCTGCATCGCCTGAACAACAACGAGAACCCCCTCGGCCCCCCGCCGGCCGCAGCTCGCTTTATTTCCGCCTTTCCGCCTGAACGGGCGGCGATATACCCCAGCGGTGACTCATACGATCTGCGGGCAACACTGGGAAAACGCTTTGCCCTGTCTGCCGACAGATTTCTCGTCGGCAACGGCTCCTGCGAGGTGATTTCATCGGTGATCAAGGCGTTTTGCCGGCCCGGTGACAACATTATCACCGCTGACCGAACCTTTGCCGTTTATGAGTGGGTGGCTGAGTTCTCTGGTATCGAAGCGCGCCTGACACCGCTGCGCAACTATGGTTTTGATGCCCTGGCGATGCTGGAGCGGATCGATCAAAAAACGAAAATACTTTTTGTCTGTAATCCCAACAACCCGACCGGCAGTTACTGGACGCAGCAGGAGTTGATCGATTTTCTCGAAAAGGTTGGTGAGGAACGCATCGTCGTGGTGGACGAAGCCTACAGAGAGTACGTCGAAAACCCCGATTTCCCGGACACCATCTCGCTGATGAGCCGATTCCCCAACCTGGTGGTTTTCAGGACATTCTCCAAGATGTACGCTCTGGCAGGACTGCGTTGCGGGTATCTGGTCGGGACCGGTGAGGTGGTCGATGTGGTCCGGCGCACCAGCGTCGCTTATTCAGTCAATGTGCAGGCTCAGCAGGCCGCTTTGGCAGCGCTGTCCGACGATACCGAGCATATAGCTGCAACCAGAGCGCTGGTCAAAGAGGGAAAGTCTTTTTTGCGCGGGGTCTGCGCCACTCTTGGTCTGGAAACGGTTGGTGGTGAAGGGAATTATCTGATGATCCGGTCGCCGATTAACGATATGCTCATGTACCGGCGTTTGATGAAGCGAGGAATGATGGTACGGACCATGACCGGTTTTCGCTTTCCGGGATGGATTCGGGTCACCCTGCGGGAAATGGCGGTTATGGAGAGCTTTGCCGAGGTGCTGTCTGAGGAAGTCAAGGCGTTACGGGCACAGGGGAGTGCGAGGTGATGACAGAGAGACAACCGCTGCAGGTAGGTAAGGCGGAGGTTCGTGGTGATGCCCTGGCGAAAGCCGGAGGCACTGAACTGTTTGCGGCGGATTATTTTCCCGACAACCTGATCTGGGCCGGGGCGGTGCGGGCCGGTATCGCCAGCGGCCGCTTGCTGAGCGTGAGTACGAAAGCCGCTTCGGCGGTGCCGGGCGTACTCAAAGTGCTGACTGCGGCGGATGTGCCGGGACCGAACCGTCACGGCATTATTCACAAGGATATGCCCGTGCTGGCCGATGACCGGATTCTCTCCTCCGGCGACGCGGTGGCGCTGGTACTGGCCGAAACACGAGAAGCACTGAAGCTGGCTACCTCGTTGGTAACATGTGACATTGAGCAGCTACCGGGAGTCTTTGATCCGGAAACGGCCATGGCGCCGGGGGCGCCGCAGCTTCATGACCCATTTCCCGGCAACATCCTGATGGCTGCCGAGATTCGCAAAGGCGATGCCCTGGCGGCCTTTGCAGGGTGCGATTTGGTGGTGGAGGGAGCATTTTCCACGCCGGTCCAGGCCCACGGTTTTCTGGAAACGGAAAACGGCGTGGCACGGCTTGAAGATGACGGCAGTATCTCCATGACGGTATCGACGCAATCGCCCTTTCGCGACCGTATCGAGATCGGTTATGCCCTTGACATCCCGTTTCTTCAGATTCGTATTGCCTCCCCCAGCCTTGGCGGCGGTTTTGGTGGTAAGGATGGCGCTACGGTGCAGTGTCTGCTGGCGCTGGCCGCCTTGCACGCCGCTGGGCGGCCTGTCAAGATGCAGTGGGAGCGGGAGGAAAACCTGGCCGCTGGGTACCGACGCCATGCCTGCAGGCTGCACTATCGCCTGGGGGCCATGCGCGACGGAACCCTGCGCGCGCTCCACTGCCGGCTGACCTACGACACCGGCGCCTATGCGCATCTGGGTGGAGAAGTGATGGAACTGGGGATGGAACATGCCGGCGGTCCCTATCGAATTCCCGATGTGCTCATTGAAGGAACATGCGTATTCACCAATAACCCGGTGGCCGGCGCGATGCGTGCTTTCGGCGTCTGTCAGCCCACCTTTGCCTTCGAATCGATGATGGATCTGCTCGCGCAACAACTGGGGATGGATCCGCTGGCATTGCGCCTGCACAATGCGTTGGTTGATGGCGATACCAACTGTGCCGGCGTGCGCCTGACAACCTCGACCGGAATCCGCGGCTGTCTGGAAATCGTCAGGAATCACCCGTTTTGGCTGGAACGGGAGGGGTGGAAACAGCAGGCGCCCCCTCATACCATGCGCGGCGTTGGCCTGGCATCAGTGTTCAATGCGGCCGGTTACGGCGGCAAGGTTCGCGACGCAGCTATCGCAAAAGTGGAACTGACCCGGGACGGTACGTTCATCGTCCACAACGCCGTAACGGACATGGGACAGGGGAATTCCAGTGCCTTTTTGCAGATTGCCGGGGAGATCCTCCGCCAGGATGCGTCACGTCTTGCCTTGCGGCAACCGGATACTGCCACCGCCTATCCGTCCGGGTCATCGTCCGCGGGTCGAACCACCTACACCTACGGCAACGCCCTGATTAAAGCCTGTGAAGAAATGCGGGCGCGCCTGATCAACCGTGCCGGTCTGGTGCTCTTTATCGACAGCGACCGGGAGCTTGAACTGGCTCCCGGCACGGTGCGCCATCCCCCCAGCGGAAGGGAGGTGCCTCTTGCGCAATTGGCCACGTTCATGCCGCAGGAAGACCGGGTCTGCATCAGCCACTTTGTGGCTCCGGTCTGCGAGGATGTTCCGAATACTTCCAAAGGCTTTTTGATCGGTTTTCCCCATGTAATCTTTGCCTACGGGGCGCACCTTGCCCGCGTTGAAATCGATCTGCCAACCGGTTTGATCCGGGTTTGTGACTACCTTGCCGCAACCGACGGCGGCACGGTCATCAACCCCTCCATGTTCGACCAGCAGATCCAGGGCGGCGTCGCCCAGGGGATAGGCTATGCCCTGATGGAGGATCTGATCACCCATGAAGGAAAGGTGCGGAGTAACGATCTCACCACTTACCTGATCCCCGGTGCCATGGATCTGCCGGACATCATCTCGTGCGCGTATCAGGGGGTTGAAGATACCGGACCTTTTGGCATGAAAGGGGTCGGTGAGGTCGCGATGAACGGCCCCTTGCCGGCTATCGCAAATGCTGTTGACAATGCCTGCGGCATTCGCCTCTGTCATGCTCCGCTGACTCCGGGGCGGGTGCTGGCGGAATGGGAGAACCTGTAATGGAACTGAAGTTTCAGCTCAATGGGGCGGATGTTCATTGTGACGTACCTGCCGACCGACGAGTGCTTGATCTTTTGCGGGAGGATCTCGGGTTGACCGGCAGCAAGGAAGGATGCGGCACCGGCGAGTGTGGCGCCTGCACAATTCTCGTGGATGGTGAGGCCCGCCTTTCCTGCCTTATGGTGGCCGGACAGCTGGAGGGGCGCAGCGTCACAACGGTGGAAGGGGTGGCGGCAACCGCCGAGGGGGCGCTGATCCAGCAGGCCTTTGCCGAAGAGGGGGCGGTGCAGTGCGGCTACTGCATTCCCGGCATGGTGATGGCGACGGCAGCGCTGCTCCGCAAAGAAAACGATCCAACCCGGGAGCGTATCAGGGAAGGGCTTTCAGGCAACCTCTGCCGCTGTACCGGCTACGTTAAGATAGTCGATGCGGTGGAGCGGGCCTCCCGGGATCTCCGCTGCTGCACGGAGGGGCTGTGAGAGCTGTCCTGACCCCTACCTGCCTCACCGACCTTTTTCTCCAATGGGAACGGTATCCTGACGCCTTGCCCATGGCAGGAGGCACCGACCTGCTGGTCAGATTGCGCAGCCGATCCGGCCAGGATGGGCGCGCCGTGCTGTCGCTTGCCCGGGTGGAGGAATTGCAAGGCATCCGGAAGGAGGGAACGACCCTCGCCATCGGTGCGGCAACAAGTTTCTCCCGCATCATTGCCGACCCGCTGGTTGCCGAGCATGCGCCGCTTCTCGCGCAAGCTGCTCGAACCGTCGGCGGCCCTGCCATCAGGAATATGGCAACTATCGGCGGCAATATCGGCACTGCCTCCCCGGCGGGAGATTCCCTGTGCCCGCTCTATTTGTTGGAGGCGGAGATCGAGATGGCCTCACAGCGGGGAAAACGGTGTCTTCCGATAGGTGAATTCATCATCAGCCCCGGACAGACGGCACTGTCCAGCGGCGAGATCATCACCCGCATCCTGTTGCCGCCCATGGCGCCTTACTCCCATCTCTGTTTCGAGAAGGTGGGTCTGCGCCGGTCAATGGCTATTGCCGTGGCGAGTTTTGCCGGGCTGGTTCGCCTGTCCGGAAAGAAGACGATAGCGTCGGTGAAATGTGCCTGGGGCAGCGTGGGGCCAACGGTTGTGCGAATTCCTCAACTGGAAGAAAAACTGATCGGTGCCGGACTCGATGACGGCTCAATCGGCCATGCCGCAGACCTTGTCCGCGCCGCTGTCTCACCCATCAGCGATTTGCGCGCAACAGCGGATTACCGTCGCAGCGTCGCCGGCAACCTGCTGGTCAGATTTATGGAGAGCTTGCGTGGCTAATTTCCCCTCGCTCCTGTCCCCCGGCTTTGTCGTGCTCAATCTCCAGTTTGCGCTGGTGACGGCCATCGCGGCACTTTTTTTCGCCTTTGCAGGATATCTTCAGCAATTGGGAATTTCACCGGCAATGGCCGGCTTTGTCCTGAGCGCTGATGCGCTGGCAGCCCTGGTTGTCCAACCGCTGATCAGCCCCCTGATACATTCCGGCACGGCACGTCGGTGGTTGGTCGGTGGTTCGCTGCTGCTGGCGACGGCGCTTCTGATGCTGGGGCAGGTCACCTCGCTGCCGCTGCTGGCAGGGGCTCGCCTGGTGCAGGGAGCAGGGTTTATTACCGTACTGTCTGCCTTGATTACGATGACCATTCCTTTTATCCCTCCCGGCATGAGCGGGCGTGCTTTCGGCATATTATCGCTGGTACGCCTCATTCCCTACGCACTGATTCCTCTTCTTTTCAATCTGTTGGCCATCGCCCCGGACTCGTTTGCAAGAGTGCTGAACCTGGCGGCTCTGACGGCGCTTGCCCCGGTGCTGGCGCTCCTGCTGCCCGTTTCGCAACAGGCGGGAAAAGAGGGCCATTCACGCCCACCCGGCCTCTCCGGCCTTTCAGCAAGCCTGCGCTCCGCTCCGATACTGTTGCTGCTGGCCTCGGCGCTCCTGTTTTTCTGCGGCTATGCAACCATTTTCTTTTTCCTGACCCCGTACGGCCTCTCTCGGGGAATAGCCAATGCCGGCCTGTTCTTTACCATAGCGACCCTGGTGATGATCGTCGTCCGACTTTTCGGCAGCGGGATATTCGACCGCTATAACAAGGTGCAACTCTGTATGGCCGGGCTGCTGCTGACCACGCTCTGTTATGGTTTGTTGCCGTTCTGCGCATCCAGCCGGATGCTGTTCATCATCGCCGGCCTCGCCGGTCTCGGTTGGGGAATCACGATGCCGGTCCAGGCTGCCGCCATGTTCGATATTTCATCTCCTTCGGTAAGAGCGATGAACCAGAACCTGTTGATGGTTATGCTGCAGGGTGGTTTTTTTCTCGGCCCGTTTCTGGGCGGCGTACTCATCGCCCACTTCGGTTACATCGCTCTTTTTGCCTTTCTTGCCGCGCTATCCCTGTTGGCCGGCTTGTTGTTGTTGGGGATCAGGGTGCCGGTCATTGCAGAAGGTGAAAGCCGTTGATTATCCATTGCTGTGCCGTAACCGACCTGGCGGGGAGGGGAGTATCAGAATCTTCTTGAGGTGCTATGACAGACGGTGAAACAATGGTTTTTATCTCAGCAAACACCGGACAATCACTTTGATTGTAAATGACGACGCCGGTTGGGATGATCGGTCGGCAAGGCTGTCGCTATCGGCTCAAGCACGTCTGTTGGCCCCTGAAGGCAAGAATCAGTATCATATACCTACAAGAGCGAGTTTATGGAAAGTTTCGACATCGTCACCATGCGCGTATTTCTGGCGGTTGCCCGCCTGGGCAGCATCGGTGCGGCGGCCAGGAATGAACATATTGCCGCATCTGCTGCATCGCGGCGAATAAGCGATCTGGAGCGTGAACTTGGTATCGTGCTGATTGCCAGGACCCCTTCGGGAGCCAACCTGACGCCTGCCGGTCAGACGTTTGCCGGACACTGTGAACAATTATTGCACAAATATGCGGCGGTACGCGCGGATTTGAAGCGTTTTGCCGAAGGTGAGGCGGGTGAATTGCGGCTTGCCGCCATCCCCCGGGCCATGGCCGGAAGCCTGCCTTTTGTCATTGCCAGGTTCAAGAAAGAAAACCCTGAGGTCCAGGTGACGGTGCAGGAAATATTTTCCCGGCAAGGCGTGCGATTTTTACGGGAAGATGTCCTAGACCTGGCCATCATATATGATTCGGTCGACACGACGGGATTTGAGCTCAAACCCTTCAAGTCGGATCAGGTATGGGTGGTGGGACATAAAGACCATCCGCTGTTTCTTGAAAAGCGTGATTCCGACTCGGTGTTCTTCGCCGACACCCTTAGCTACGAAAACGTCTCGTTCCATGAAGGCGGGGTCCTCGACGAACTCGTTTCCGAGGCAAGGAAGAGGCACCGGATGCCGACGAAACCATCGGTTATGGTACAGCGGATAAATTCCCTGATACGATGCGTTGAAGCCGATTTGGGACTTGGCATAATCGGTGAGCGGGACCTGCAGCCCCATGTAGCCAATGAGAATTTAAGAATGTTACGACTGGCAGACAAATGGGCATCCCGGAACCTTGTCTGTGCTTATCCGGCGGGGCAAGGCGCCGCGCCGACGCTGAAGAGATTTCTGCAGTATCTCGACGGCATCGCGTTTTGACGTGGCGGACCAGTTGCGATCGGCACCTGATCCGACGCCGGAAAAAAGAACGGCCACCCCCACCGGGGATGGCCGTTTTCAATACGGTGCAGGATTGGTGAATGACTGTCCGTCGTCTAGTTGCTTGCCAGTGATCGGGTTTGTCTTCGGAGGAGGTGCCGCCCGCCGCGATGCAGGGCGGACATCCCGCGCCATGCGTAGGTGCCCAGTTCTACGGCGATGCTTTTGAGGTGCGGCAATACTCTGACGGAAGCCATTTCCTTTGCGTACGTACCTGGAACAAGGTTGTACTGTTGTTGCAGCGAGAGCATGATCGTTATTCCCTGGTAATAAATGTGATCGTATTTATTATGCCGCCGGTCTTGGCAGGCATCTTTTTTCCCCGATTTCGTAGGGCCTCAGAAGAATCTGTTCTCCACCTAACCGAATACGTATGGTGGATGCGATTTCCTTACGACAGACAATAAAACATTTTCGGCGGGACCGGTAATGCTCACTCGGCAAAAGATTATTCCTGTTCCGGCATGACCCTTGTCCTGAAGCCTTGCGCCCTGCTGTTTTCCTGCATAGTTTCTTGTGCTGAGGCGCCCTTTTCAGCTGCCGGGAAGAGCCTTTTCCGCCCGGTGCGCAAAGATACGGGCGAACGTGAGTGGAGTAGGGACAGGACTCATTGCGGGAGAGTCTCTGTTCTCCCAACAGAGCGGGGGCATCATGAATTATTACATCATTACCGGAACGTCGCGTGGATTGGGGGAAGGCTTTGCCAAACAGCTTCTGCAGGAGGGGAACGGCCTGTTCTGTATATCGAGGACACAAAACGAAAGCCTCATGAACCTGGCCCGGGAAGTAGGGGTGTTTCTCGAATACATCACGTATGATCTGCAGGATACATCCGGCATCGACAGCCTTATGAAACGGGTGATAGACGCGGTGGACACCGCCACTGCAACCCGCATGGCCCTGATAAACAACGCCGGGACGCTGGCCCCCGTCAAACCTGTCGGCCGCTACCCCCGGCAAGCGCTGATGGCGGCGCTGCACATCAACCTGGCGGCCCCGATGCTGCTCGCTTCGGCGTTTATCGACCGTACCGCAGATCTTTCGCTTGATCGGCGCATTCTTAATATTTCAAGCGGCGCGGCGCGGAATCCTTACTCCGGCTGGGGAGCCTACTGCACCACAAAGGCCGGCCTGGACATGTTCACCCGGTGCGCGGGGCTTGAACAGATAAACCAGGTGAATCCGGTGAAGCTCATCGCCGTGGCACCGGGCATTGTGGATACGGCCATGCAGGAGGAAATCCGCAATACGACTGAAGCGGATTTTCCGAACCAGCGTAAGTTTCTCGAATTTCAGAAGAAGGGCCTGTTGACATCGCCTGATGTGGCCGCTGAAAAAATTCTCCGGTTTTTCTTGAGCGAGGAAATCGAGACCGGCGGCATATACGATATCCGCAACATGTCCTGACGGCGTGACATCGTTTCCGGCAGATTGCCCTACCAGCCTCCGCCTCCGCCGCCACCGGACGAGCCTCCACTGCTGCTGCCCGAGGACGAACTGGTGCTTGCCCCCAACGAAGTCGCCGCCGCCGCCCAGGCACCGCTGGCGCCGGCGCCGCCGAAACGCCCGCCGCCGCCGGTGAACTGGCCTACGGTGCTGCTGGAGGGCGATCCGGACATGTGGCGGCTGAGCGAGCCATAACGTTTGCTCCAAGTATCGACAAAAGGGCCGAGACCAAAGGCGAGCAGGTAGGGAAGCCACTCATCGTGCAGGGAGGGATGCTCTTTTTTCAGTTCCCTGGCCAGATAGGTGCGGGCCGCAGTAAGATTTCTACTCAGGGCCACGCCCTTGTTGCTGTCCCGCGTTTTGGCAAAGTGGAGCGATGCATAGATGCCGCTGCCGAACAGAATCGCCAGGGCGCAGACAAGCAGCGCCGAGATACCGATGAGAACGAAGAGGAGAAAGGCGGTTATCAGCAGCAGGGGAATGATAAGCATGATGATGATCCGACCGGCCAGCCGGTCCGACCGGCGACGGCAAGCGTCCCCGATTACCGAACCGAAGATGGCGGCGAAAAGCCCGACAAAGCCACCGAGAAGGACGAACGGCACCTCATCCTGATGGAAAAAAACGTTGCCGAGGAGCAGAAAGAAAGAGACAGCCATCGCTCCCACTATTTTCAGCCAGTGATATGCAAACGGATCTCTTGCCGCTTTTGTCAACCGATCAACCTTTTTCTGCAAAGGCTGCCTGATCCGCTGTACCGGGTAAAAGGATTGGCCCTTCTTGCGATAATGGGCGCGGATGCGTCTGGTATCGGTGGTCTCGCCATCAATGAAAAAACCGTCGATCAGCTCTCGTTCATAACCGCGAAATGTTTCGCGAGGCTGGCGCAGACTCAGATACAAGGTGTATTGGCCGGGAATGCGCCAGTTGAGTATCGGGATGACGACCGGTTCCAGGCGGCTGTCAAGCTTCTCTTCTACCACAAGCCGGACGAGGATGGCGGCGACTTCGTGGCCGCTTGTTCTTCTGTCCCAGGCGGCTCCTACCGTTTCCGGCGGCAGAGAAAAAACGTGCTCCTGCAGCCAGGAGGCATCGATGTCATCCGGAGTGGGCAGCGGAACAAACCGGCCATGCTTTTTTTCGTGCCGATACAAATCACCGAGGCGAAAGGCAAGAAGCGCCACCAGCAGGGCTGTCACGCTGAAGCCGAACCACCGGGGGGCTTGGGCCGTTGCCGACGAGCGTGGCGGGGCATCCGCTCCCTTGGATACCAGAACCCTTTCGCCGTCGAGATGCTGCAAGGTCCTGGTAACCACAACACTTTGTCCGGGCGCAAGGTTTTCTCGTATCTCCCGGAGCGGAAATCCGGACTGGTCCCAGCCCGGATCCAGTTCCAGAGCCAGTTGAAAACGTTCTATGATTCCTGAGCGCTGGGGAAAGGCAAAATCGTGATCAAGAACAAAGCCGCCATCTCGCTGTTCGAGAATGTTGGCAAGGGTATACACAAGGACATAGGTGATCGCCTCGTTGCTGAATGGCGGGTCTGCCGGCAGCCTGCTGCGCCAGCGCAGAGTCTGGTTATTCGTCCAGTCATAATGATCGACTCTGGCCAGATTTCCCTTGCTCAGAGCAGTCTCGGCGCCGTCCGGCGCCTGGCGGTAGAGAGCCTCAAAAACCAATGACTGGCCGGGACGGATAGCAAATATCCTCTCACCACCGTTCCAGTCACCGTCAAAGACAATAGTCTGCTGCTCCCGCACGTGCAGTCGACCATCGTCGGCAAGGCGGGCCGTCACCATCAGATCCCGCCAGTACAGGCTTCTGCCCTGGGCGGGGAGCACCAGCCAGCACATCAGCAGCAGGAGACAGATACACAGCCGATACAGTGTCGTCATCAGTCCTTTCCTCCCCTACACGACGAAATGCGTGACGCATACCATCGTGCCGATATCATCGTGTTTCACCCGGGATATGGTAGGCTAAAACCCCCGCTATCAGGCAATGACCGTACGGTACCGCTCTTTGTTGAGGCCGAACTGCGCTCGTGGCCGATTATCCACGTGCGCTGGTATGGTACAGAAGACGTTTGGTCGATACTGAAATAGTTTTTGTTTACCCGTTAATGGGAGAAGGAATTTGGTCGGCCAATTGTCTGGACAGTTCCAGCAACTCCCGATGATTTTCAAGTCCCTTGAGGAAACGTTCCGGAATTTGTGATAGCCCAACCTGGGCCCCGACCAGGCTGCCTGTCAGGATGGCTCTCGCCTGGTTTTGACCACCGCCGTTGACCGCATGGAGCACAGCTGATTCAAAATCGTTATGGAATCGAGCAGCGAGGTAATATGCTGCAGGCAATTGATGGTAGATCGCGCACGGCATACCGTAGACAATCGAAACCTTCCAAGCCGGCTCTATCCGGATACCGGGATCGATTGCCGCTGCAGCCATGTAAGACGGTGTCAGTAATGCGTCCGGAGACGCAAACCGGCCTGCTCTCTGAGGATCCGGATCACCGTGTTTCGGTGGCTGCAGGTTGTCGCTGGTAACGGCGTGAAATGGCAGATCCCCTTTTTTCACCAGGTGCATCAACTTTGCCGACAAAGCGGTGTCAAAGGGGTGCCCTTGGACAAGCATACTCTGTACTGCTCCAAAGGCTACGGTCATCGAAACGACCGTGTCGTCCGTTTGGGTGAGCAGGGTGTTGCTGGTAATGGCCGCGGCTAGTTCCGAAGGGCGGGTGGCATAGCGTATCCCTATTGCCAAAGTGCGTTCGATGGCCTCGGTGGTGTCCGCGTTGCTGCCGGTATCCTGCCAGCCGATCCCGCTCATGGTTCTCTGCCTCCAGACTTCTCGTATCGATTGGCTGGTATATCCTCCGGGGCCGCTCATCGGTGTGCCGTCCAGGTGCGGAAAAAGCTCCCGATCCAGCCGCGTACAAAAATCGCTCTCATCGTAACCACCGCATTGGTTTAAAGAGCGAATCATCAGGGTCAGGATATATCCGGCCTGGGAAAGCTGACCGGCCTTTAACCCATCGTGGTATCGTCCGGGTTTCGGATCGGTATAGTCGTCAATCCAGTCCCCGTAATCGGCCCGCAGTTCAGCGAGGTCATAGTACCAATGAGGGCCGAGTCCCAAGGCATCGCCGATAAATGCCCCAATTATGGCCCCTTGCGCTCTATCTTGGATTGTTGCGCTCATTCTAAACACCTCGTTGTTTGCACCGTGTTTCTACAGGTTGTGAGCAAAGGAGGCAAGATACGTCCGTCAGGATGATTGCCATTGCCTTTGATTGAATAGTCGGAACACCTGCGGTTCCCCTGAAACCGATAAGGATGTGCGCTGCCAAAGTAAAGAGCAGGGGGTTCGGCGGGGAGAGATCGCTCGTGAGCGCTGGATTGGAACGCTAATCCGAATACTTTACGGATAGGCGTGCTATAACGGGCGAGGCAGTTCCTCGCCCGTTCAGGGCAACAGTTGTAGTCTTCAACCCGAGGCACTGAGAAGAAGTAACCGTCGAATAAACCCCATCTGGTCAACGAGCCTGAGTCGTGGTCATGTATGCCGAAACATT
>CAZSOA010000051.1:0-20446 GCA_964608305.1 uncultured Desulfofustis sp.
GGCAGACGCAGCGGCAGATTGAGTGCGATCTCTGCCAGGTGCAGATGCCGGTCGGCCACGCGCAGTCGGCCGATACTGCCGGCGGTATCGATGAGCAGCCTGTCGCCTTCTGAGGTGAACCGGATCTGTGTCTGCAGATTTTCGATATCACTGGTGATCGTGGGATGGTGAAGGCGCGCCTGGGGAACGCTCAGGGCGAAGGAGCCGGTTGCCGTGGTTTGATCGCCGACCAGAGTCCCGGTGAGCGCCGCGGTTGGCACCGTGAGGCCGATTTCAGGAGTTAATGTTGCCGTTTCGGCCTCCCTGTCGAGTTGCCCGTCCACCGCCATCTGCCAGGTCCCGTCGTCGTCAAAACTGCCGTGTAGTGCAGTATGTATCGGCCAAAAGGAGCCGCCCAGCAGACCCGAAAGCGCCATCTCGCCCTGCACTTTCAGTGAATCGGCGCTGAATGCGGCCATGCCGTCGGCAGACAGGTCAACCATCGCCGGGGAGCCGGCGAGGCGTAGACCGTCGATGGCGAAACGCAACTCGGAACGAGTGCCATGGAGCCGGAGGCTGATTTCATCGGCAGGGGGGGCGCCGCTGATTATCAACGGACCGGTGTGCGCCGTTGGCTCCTGCAGTGCGACGTGCAGATCAAGATACTGAAGAGATTTCAGGTCGTAGCCGATCCGCAGTGCGGCATCGACTGAGAACGATGCAAAATCTGCCTGCTGCAGCGCAGGGGGGAGCAGGTCCGTCGGGATTGCTCCGCTGCCGTGATCCAGGGCGGTACGCAGTCGGTACCCGTCGGTGTCGATGTTGACGGTGAGTGTCCCGGTACCGAAAATGACCCCCGACAGCTCATATTCGCCATGGATGGACAACAGGCGGTAGTCTCCCGGCCGATCAAGCCGGTAGGTCGGCGTCAGGTGCATTGAAACGGTTAAGCGCAGCGGTTGGCGGGCAGCATCGTGATGCAGCATGATACTGCACTGCCTGAGAATCAGCTGATCAAGAGCAAAAGGCAGGATCGGCAGACTGTTGTCCGGCGACTGGCTGTTCATTGACGTCTCCGGCGGGACGAACAGTACGTAGCGATCGTTATGGCGATGCAGATGCAGCGTGGCGTGGTCAAGTACCAACGTACCTATTCGTCTCTTTACCAGTAGAGACGGCTGCAGATGCAACGCGAAGCGCGGAATTTCGATGCCGTGCCGGGAACCGTTGCCAAGCCGCACGGTACCGGTTATCAGATACGGGGTAATTCGGGTAATGCTGGCAACTCGATCGGTAAACGGCAGTTGTTTCAGCAGCGCCGGCAGCACCAATGTGTCGAGCGCGAGCGGCGTCAACAGAACGGTGATGAGACAACCGATACCGATGAAAAAAAGCGTCAGCAGGAGACGGCGCACAGTGATTCTCATTCCCTGGGTCGGCTGAGTCTGACAGGGGGCGTTGGGTGCCGGGCCACATCGCCGGTCCATGCAGCCTAGCGGAATATTCGGTAAAAAGGTAGCGAAAAATGGTGTATTGCCGGTCTCGCCTGCACGGGTGGGTGTCCCGGAACTTCTGGAAAATTGGCTTGCCATGGGGTAGATATGCAAGTATATAGGAAACCCTCAGAAAGGAGCCTGCCATGGGATCTCACGACAAGCGTGGCGTCCGTACGGACGTGTCTTGGAAGCGATGGGCTAACCTCGGTCTGTGCCTGATCATATTCCTGCTTATCGGCTACGGAATCAACCGGGTCGCCGAGGCCCCGGATCTCGTCTCCCTGCTCGATCCGGGGATCGTGCCGAATCCGCGGGTGGAACAGCTTGGTCAGCAGCTGGAGCTTGCCGATTACCGGTTTGACCTGCATCAGGTCGGCAACCGGGTTCGGGCGGAATTCACACTGGTTAATGGCGGCAGCCACCCGTTGCGTGACATCGGCATCAGTTGCGAATTTTACGATCACACCGGCGAAAAACGGGGGCGGGGACACTGGGTGATCTATGATACCGTTGAACCGGGCAGCACGAAACGCTATGAACTGGTCGATCAACGGTATATCTCTCATCTCGCGGCACCGGAGGCAGGCGTCTGTCATATCGTCGACGTGTTGTCTGCGTCCGGTCGGCTGATTGCTGAGCATCAGGCCGGAACAGGTCATTGATCGACGCCGCCTGGTTTTTTACAACGACAAACTGAACATTATGACCAACGAAATAGATTTCGACGAGGTTATCGCCAAGTACCGGTCCGATCCCTATGCCTATATTGAGGTACGGACCCCTCATACCGGTATGGTCTCGTTCAAGGTAGACAAAGGAGCAGCCGTTGAAGCGCCGAGTGGTGAATGGTTGCATGTCCCCGGTACGACTCTGTTTGAGATAACCCGGGAACGCAACAAGAAGCTGGTAGCTGCGCCGATTACCGGTGTTGTTTCCGAGGTGCATGCGGCCGCCGAAGGATGTTTTGTCGAGGCCGGCGAAGTATTGATGACGATTCGTCATCCGCTGAAGAAAAAAGATATAATCGAAAATATCCTCAAGGAGGTGCTCTATCTGTTTCCCGCCCCAGAGCGAGCCAAGTATTTTTTTTCTCTCGATATTCAGTCAAGAGTCGACAAAAAGGGCGCCCGTTCGATCACCATCAAACCCGGTGATGAAGTTTTCACCATGTCTTTGATGAAGCGTGATACGCCGGTTTTCTACACCGGTGAAGAAGGCGTAATTCATTCGGTCTATTTTACGCCGGGCGTTTCGGTAAACCAGGGTGAACCGCTGATCGGCGTCTGTGGTGCGGACAAGCTGCCGTTGATTCAGAAGGTCATCACCCGGGTCAAGGCGGAATGGGACAATATCTGAGCAATCACCCAAGCTGCCGGTCGCGCAAGACTGTTGATTGTGCAGCCGGCGGCATCGACGCCCGCAGCTGACGGTGACGTGCCGCCTGACACCAAACCGGCTCGCTGCTTATATCGACACCGTCGAGAGCCCGTTGCGAAAACGCGGACCATGGGAGGCAGCGGCCGAAGACGCGTTACGGTATGGACGTTTTGTCGGCTCCGTCATCGAGCAGCACGAGCGCTTGGGGCGGACCATGGACCACGCCCGAACGCTGATCGCCAAACAGGAGGCGTCCGGCAGGTCGGTGTCGTCGGGAACGATTATCATCGCCGATACCGTGACGAATTCGCGGGGCAGGTTCAGCAGAGACTGGCACGCCCCGCCGGGCGGCTTATGGGGCACAGTCATCCTGGTCAATACCCTGTTGCCGCCGTCGTTCCGACTCCTGCCGTTTACCGTCGGCATTGCCTGCTGTGAGGCGCTCCGCCGAATCGGCCTCCAGGCCGACATTCGCTGGGTCAACGATGTCCTGATCGGTGGCCGCAAGGTTGCCGGGTTTCTCTGTGAAAGCTTCATTTCCGACCGTTTCCACGAAGAGTACTGCCTGCTTGGGTTCGGTATCAATGTGAATAATACCCTGTTCCCCGAGGAGCTGCGGGATTATGCGACCTCGGTCAGCCTGGAACAGGGAGCAACGGCCGATCTAGACGCTTTTGCCCGTACTTTTTTTGCAGCGCTGAGTTTTCATGTCGGCCTTCTGGTCTGGTACGAAAGCCGGCTGCTTGCCGAAGCGGTGGATGAATCTCAGCTCCATCCGCTCCTGCACTCTTTTCTGCAGCTGACCGACACCGTTGGCCGGCCGGTAGTCTATGGGTTCGATGTGTTGGCCAAGCCGCAGTATCGGGCGGTCGTGGTGGGGCTCACCGGCGACGGCGGTCTGCGGATGGTTCTCGAAGATGGCCGTGAGATCGTTGAACACAGCGGTGAAATCCGCTATCTGGATACCCTCGGGTAAGGGGCATGGTTTCTCGTCAAGAGAGGTATTTCCACGAGACAATCTCTCGCTGGAACAGGTGCCTGCCGTAGCCGTAGAGGCAATCAAGAGTTTCCTGCAACACCGGTCGGCCCGGTCGGTATCGGTTCAGCCGCGCCGGCTGTTGCTGCTGGATCCACTCGATGGTGCGGATGGTCCCGGCCGAGAGCCGTTGCTCGCCGCCGGTTATGCCACCATGGCATTGGGAACAGACGAAGCCGCCGAGCAATGCGTTGAACAGCTCAGAGTTGTTGCCCTGCCGCATTGCGCCGCATCGCTGGCATCGTGCCAATTCGGGCCGGAAGCCGATGCAGTCGAATAATTTGACCAGAAAGCAGGCGACCACCGTTTTTCGTTCCATGCCGCTGTTGAGCGCATGCAGCGCCCAGAGGAGCAGTTGTAACAAGGTGTCGTCGCGGAGCTTTTCGCCGCCGGCCAGCAGGAGAAATTCCCTGACAATCGATGCCGCCTGATAGGTGGAAAAGTTGGATCGCAGATTGATGAAGGCGTTGAGCAGCTCCGCCTCGGTGATGACGGCCAGTCTGCCGGGAGCAGAGAGCGAGCAGGTAATGTGGAGGAACGAGAACAGTTCGAGTTTGTTCACGAATCGCTTCCGACTGCGGTGAGCACCTTTGGCGATTGCTGAAAACCTGCCGACATCACGGCAGAAAAAGGTGAGGATCTTGTCGGATTCACCATGGTCGTGACTGTCGAGAACGACTGCCGGGAGATCGGAATACAACCTGGGCATTAATCAGTCGAGCAGGTACTCCGGAAGGGTCAACGAGATCGTGCCGGCATCGGTTGGTTGCGGCAGCGGCAGCATGATACCGTTGAGGAAGAGACGGACGGCAGCGTCCCGGGGGAGTTCGACGGCAATGGAATCTCGCGCTTGCCAGGTCTTGATCGTGCCGCCGGCGGAGACGGTCGTTTCCGGTGCCGCTTCGTCGATGGAAATAGAAATCGATGTATCGTTCTGGAACTCGACAACCAGTTGATATTTAAAGCCGTCGACAAGAGGTGGGGCCGACGCTGGCGGCACCGCCGGTAGGATCGACGATTCGTTTCCGGTCGCCGGGCTTTGCAGGGTGTCGATCGGCGGCGCTGCGGGTTCCTCTGGTAGCGGAGGCGATGGTTGTTCAACCGGGTTTTGCTGGAAGCTGCGCAACCATTTGCTTGCCTGGCTGGCGGGGTTGTAGCCGATATACCAGCTGACGCCAATGGTGAGCAGCAGGATGCAGAGCAGGGCGATGCCGATGAGAGCGCCGAGGGAATGTGAGGGAGGTGAGGCCATGTTGCCGACATTTCCTTCCTGCCAGCGGGGCGGTACCAATCCGCCTTTGGTTGTCGGTACTCCGGAGCGACGGTATTCGGCAACGAAACGTTCGACAATATCGTCTTGGTTAAGGCCGAGCATTTGGGCGTAAAGCCCATAAAACCCACGGGCAAAAGCCAAGGCAGGTAATACCGAAAAATCGTCGGCCTCCATGGCGCGAATGATGTCCGGGGTGATCTTGGTTTCCTGAGCAATGTCGGAAATTTCAAGAGACCTGTCCAGGCGCACTTTTCTGAACAGCGCCCCGATGCTTTCGTGGTCGTTCATGTCGATGCGTTGTTCCATAAGCTGGTCCCTTTTCTCTTTGGTCCGGTGAACTATGGCACTGCCGATTGTTCCGGAGCGTTTATTTTCTAATGTAAGCGGAGTCCCGGAGACGTTTCACCCAGGACTCATAGTGTTTCTGCATGGCCTCTCGAAAGAGGAGTTCACGAATGTCTTCTTTGACGGAATCGTATGGCGCGTGCATGACAATGCCACCGGTGCCCCCTGACAGCAACTGAAAGAACTGGAAACCAAACGGTGTCTCAACGATCGAACTGATCTCTCCCGGTTGCAGGTCGATGACCGCATCACGCATATAGCCCGCCATCTCGCCTTCAGTGAACAGGCCGATGTCGCCGCCCTCGGCGGCCGACGGCAGATCCGAGAAACGACGGGCCAATTCGCGAAAGTCCTGCCCGCCTTGGGCCAGGCTGTGAACTCGCTCGGCACGCTTTCTTGCGGCCAGCTTCGCTTCGTACAGTTCGGCCGTAGCCTGCGGCTCAGTTTCGTTGCTTCCCCAGCCGATACCGATCTGCAACAAGTAAAAATTGCCTTCATCGACGGTTTTCGTATACTCGTTATTATAGTAATCGAGCACCATCTCATCGGTTATCAGGATTTTTGCGTGGACATCACGCATGAGCAATTTGTTTTGCAGGAGCTGACTTTCCAGGTTGCTGCGGTAGATCTGCTCGTTCATCCCGCTTTGCGCCAGTTGGTCAACGAACGCCTGGCGGTCGAGTCGATTGTTGAGCAGAACCTGCTCAAACGCCGCATCAACTTCTTCAGGAGCAACGGTGATGCCCTGTTTCGCCGCTTCCTGGGCGATCAGTTTTTTGTCGATCAGATTGTTGAGTAACTGCGTGCGGAGCTGGCGCAGAGCCTCATCACGTTCGTCAGCCGGCGCTTCACGGGCAACCCGTTGAAACAGAGCACGTCCTTCTTCTTCGAGTTCGGAAAGGGTAATCACGTCATCGTTGACCTCGGCGATCACCCGGTCAATAACCTCTGCCACGCCGGCAGCGGGACGGCAACAGAAGACGAACAGCAGCAGAAGCAGTAGTCTGGCGCCAGACGAAACAACTATGGGTAATCGGGCATTCAAACACAATTTCATGGGTATGCAATCAAAGGGGTGCTGGTTCATGGTTTGTATGAAAAATATGCTGACCCGACAACGCAGGCTCTTGAAAGGGAGTGAAGAGAAAGACGATACGAGCAGATCGATCTTGCTCCGGCCAGGCATTTCATCAAAAACTTAAAAACTCTGTTTGCGCTCTGTCAACGATGCATTACAATAAAATGGGTGCCATTATCAGAAATGGTTGCAGCAATGATACAAAAGATACGAGGAATTTACCATGCCTAAACAAATTGTATCGGTGCTGGTCGGCATGCTCGCGCTGGTTCTGGTCGTCGTCGGCTCCGCTCCCGTGTTCTCGGCCACGAAGATGCCGGCCTTCAGACTTGCTGATGTGGTCAGTGGGCAGCCGATCGATAGCAGCAGTTTTCATGGCAAGTCGTTACTGGTGACGTTTTTCGCCAGCTGGTGTCCGCCGTGTATTCAAGAGATACCGAATCTGATCAATCTTCAGAACCAATATGGTGAACAGCAGTTTTCCGTTATCGGCTTGTCGGTCGACCAGGAACAAGAGGTGGTGCGCACCTTGGTTTCCGATCGGAATATAAATTATCCGGTTATGATGGCGGACAACGAGATTACCGTACGCTTCGGCGGTGTTCTCGGGATTCCTACGTCGTTTCTGGTCAATCGCATCGGCACGGTGGTGAAAAAATATTCAGGCTATGTACCCCATGCCGTCCTGGTCAGAGATCTGCAACAGATCATGGATTAATCGGCCCACGAGCAAGTGATCTTGACAAAGGGGGCCAAGCGGGATATGTTAGGTTGTTCTTAAATATCGACCTGGCTCGTGTCGATAACGACGGAATTCTTTCGTCGGTCAGATCATGCCGCATGCGTTGCAGACCGAACCTTGTTTCGGTGAATCGCTCATCAGCACAAAGGAGATTGATCATGAAAAAAAGAATGCTCGCTTCAGTACTCGTCCTGTTGTTCGTCGCCTCGACTGCCGGCATGGCATTTGCCCAGCGGTTGAAGTGCACGGTTGATTCGGTAGAAGGTGACAAGGTCATCATGACCTGTGAAGGTGCTGATCAACTGAAGCCCGGTGACAAGCCGCGCGTCGTACCGCCGAAAGGGGGCGCCATCGAAGGTTGTTGATTGACAGACAGACGCATTATCTGTAGTCTGCGGGGTCGACTGATGCATGTCAGTCGACCTTTTTTGTTGTAATTCAGACAGGATGCCGGTGAACAGGAGAGGTTTCGAGGCGTTGCTGTAAAGGGGCCGTGTCGTGGAGTTGCTCAAGGCGTTGCTGCTTGGCTTTATCCAGGGAGCTACCGAATTTTTACCGGTATCCAGTTCCGGGCACCTCGTGCTTGGCTCACACCTGCTTGGTTTCAGTGAGCAGAGTGTGGTGTTCGATGTGTTGCTGCATCTCGGCACGCTGGTTTCGGTGTTGATTGTTTTCCGGCAGGATGTGCAACACCTCATCCTCGCTCCATGGCGCTGGCTGCACGGCGATCGGTCGATGGAGACTCGTCGTTATCTGCGTTGGGATCTCTATATAATAGTGGCGACGCTGCCGGCGGTGGTTGTCGGCCTGACGCTGAAAGATACGGTTAAATACCTGTTTACATCGGTTTTTGTTGTCTATCTGATGTTGATTGTTACCGGCCTGCTGATGATTTTCAGCAGGCGACTGCGTGATCGCGGCAAAGAGATCAACGCCGGGCGTGCGCTGTTGATCGGCGTTGCCCAGGCCTGTGCTATTGTGCCCGGATTGTCGCGGTCCGGATCGACGATTTTCACCGGGATGCTGCTTGGCGTCAACCGGGAGACCGCAGCCCGGTTCTCCTTTCTTATGTCTATACCGGCCATTCTCGGTGCAGTAGTGCTCCATCTCGATGATCTTTTGCGGGATCCCCCTTCATGGCAGAGTGCCGGCTATATGGCGGCAGGGACAGTAATGGCGGCTCTTACCGGGTACCTGGCGATTGTTCTGTTGCTTGATATTGTCAGACGGAACCGCCTGCCCTGGTTCGGGTATTATTGTCTGACGGTGGCCTTTATCGGACTTTTTTCCCTCTTCTTCTTTCCCTGAAGCATATGGATATCAGAACCTTGCCGGCAGCAGAACAGGATCGCTATGAGCGTTTGCGCACCAGGTACCGGCTGCACTTCGTTCGGCAGCAATTCGGTACCATCAGCATCCGGTTATTGATGCCGTCCGATCTCGAGGAAGTGCTCGCCGGCCGTGACCCGTTTGCCGATGTCTCCTCGTTTCCGTTCTGGGCGTGTCTCTGGGAGAGTGCTATCGTCCTGGCCCGTTTGCTTGCTTCAATGCCGGTACCCGACGGGAGTCGACTGCTTGAACTTGGAGCGGGGCTCGGAGCCCCCGGCCTTACCGCCGCCGCTGCCGGCCATCAGCTGGTGCTCAGTGATTCAGACGAGACAATTCTTGATTTCCAGCGGATCAGTAGCGCTGCCAACGGCCTGACCGACGTCCAAAGCGTTATGTTCAACTGGCGGCAACCACCTGAGCTCGGTCGTTTTTCGGTGATTGTCGGTGCCGAGATTCTTTTTCGGGAGGAATTTGTTGAACCATTGCTCGGGATATGCAAAAACTACCTGCAGCCCGGCGGTACCATTTATCTCGCTCACGATGTGCGACGTAAATCATTGCCTTTGTTTTTACGGGCGGCCGAACGCGACTTCTTGATCGGTACTAAAAAAGAGTCTGTGCAAAGAGACAATCGGCGTACTGATGTTCTGGTGAATCGTCTGCAATTGCGCAGCGATGCATCCAGGTAGGTTCGGAATACGGACGGGATGGGAAATGAAGCAATGGTTGCTTCCGAGACATGGTATCCGATCAATCTTGCCATTTCAGGGCGTTTGTGCCTGGTTGTCGGCGGCGGGACAGTAGCGGCACGGAAAATTTCTTCGCTGTTACTGAGCGGCGCGATCGTCCGGGTGGTCAGCCCGGAGGGCAGCACCAAAGTCAATCGCTGGGCTGAAGAGCAGCGGATAACCTGGGTTCGCCGCCCCTATTGCAGAAGCGATCTGGACGGCGTCTTTCTTGTTTTTGCCGCAACAAACAACCCCGACGTTCAGCAGATGGTTGCCCGACACGCAAAAGAGCAGAACGTCCTGATCAACAGTGCCGAAAACCCGGGATTGTCCGATTTTCTGGTCCCTGCCCGGATTCGGCGTGGCGATTTTTTGCTGACCGTTTCCACCGGCGGCGCCAGCCCTGCATTATCGGCACTCATCAAACGCCGTCTGGCCCTGCAGTTTGGCCAGGAATATGGCCTGCTCGCCCACGTGCTGGCCGGGATCCGCCGGCAGGTGATTGGCCGAGACAAAGCTTGTGATGATAACCGGGATCTGTTTCATGCCGTGCTGAAGCTGCCGTTGCTCGAGATGATTCGAGAGCGTGACTGGCACGGTCTGCAAGCTGCATTGACGGGGGTCCTGCCGCCGGAGGTTGATTGCGATCGGCTTGTCGCCGAACTGGCCGACCAGGAAAAGCAAGGCAGAACTACAGAGAGGTGACGTCCGATGAGCCACCAGCCATTGTTCTTTCAGCAGCTCAATACCGGTATATTCCTCGCGGTGTTGCTCGTGACGCTGGCCTCGAGCATCTGCTATCTGTTCTTTTTCGTCGGCCAGCATGGCCGGGCACGGACATGGGCGCGACGACTGCTGTTTTCATCATGGTTACTGCAGACCCTTTATATTGTTTCCCGTTATTTTCTCATCGGTAATACCCCGGTAACGACCTATCACGAGACCGTTTTTTTCTTTGCCTGGTCTACCACTGCAGCCTATCTGTCTTTTCGATGGCGCTACAGTGTCAAAAATTTCGGCGCTTTTGTCTCGTTGCTTGTTTTTTCCTTGCTGATCGTCGCCGCTGTCGTCTCTCGTGAGATTATTCCGCTCGAACCGCCGTTGCAGAGCTGGTGGCTGCCGGTTCATGCCGGTTTCTCGCTCATTGCCTATGGCTTTCTTGGTCTCGCGTTTTGTGGTGGCTTGATGTATCTGCTCCAGGAACGGGAATTGAAAAGCCGGCGGTTGGGCTATTTCTTTTCCCGACTGCCGTCACTTGACGCCCTTGATCAGTTGAATTCCCACTGTTTGGCCATCGGCTTCGTCTTCCTCAGCCTCGGCATGGTGACCGGATCTTTCTGGTCGAAACAGGCCTGGGGCACCTATTGGCGCTGGAATCCGAAAGAAGTCTGTTCGCTGATCATCTGGCTTGTCTATCTGAGTCAAGTGCACCTGCGCTTTACCGTCGGGTGGCGGGGCCGGCGTTCTGCCTTTATGGTTGTGGTCGGTTTTGTTGTGGTAATTTTGACACTCTGGCGGGTCACGACCTGATGCATCATCAATCCTGTTTCATAACCGGCAGGCATATCACCCTGCTGGGCGTCAACCACAAAACGACACCGGTGGAGATCCGTGAATGCCTGGCGTTAAGCGGTGGCTACGAAGAAGCCTTGACTACCCTGAAACGGCTGGCGACATCGGTTGAGTTTTATCTGCTCTCCACCTGCAACCGGGTAGAGTTGCTCTTTGTCTCCGACGGGCAGGCTGAGATTGAACAGCAGATGATGGATTTCCTCTTCGGATCCGCCATAGGTCCGGCCGAGCGACATCGCTACTCGTATCGGTATCGTGATGCCGAAGCGGTGAACCACCTCTTTCAGGTTGCTGCGTCCCTTGATTCTCTTGTGGTCGGTGAGGCCCAGATTCTTGGTCAGATCAAGGAAGCCTACCGTCATGCCGCGGCGTATGGCTGTACCGGACCATTGCTCAACAAGCTCCTGCATAAATCATTTTCCGTTGCCAAACGGGTCCGCAGCGAGACCGGAATCGGCTCGTCGGCGGTATCGATCAGCTCCGCCGCCGTCGAGTTGGCAAAAAAAATATTCGGCCGACTGGACGACAAAAAGGTGCTGTTGATCGGTGCCGGCGAGATGGCTGAACTGGCTGCAGAACACCTGATCGGACAGGGGATCGGTTCGGTGACGGTGGCCAACCGCACGCTGGCCAGGGCAGTCGATCTGGCGAAGCGGTTTCATGGTCGAGCCTGTTCGCTTGACGAGGTGGGCAGCCAGCTGGCAGCGGTCGATATTGTCATTTCGTCGACCGGAGCAGCCGGCCTGATTATCCACCGTGATGATGTGCAGCCGTTGATGCGCAGCCGCCGGAACCGTCCTTTGTTTTTTATCGATATTGCTGTTCCCCGCGATCTCGATCCGGGGCTCAATGAAATAGAGAACGTGTTTCTCTATGATATCGACGATCTCAGTCAAGTGGTTGAAGGGAACCGTGCGGAACGGGAAAAAGAAGCGCTCAAGGCGTATCGGATCATCGAAGAAGAGACGCTGAAATTCTGTCGTTGGCAGGCCGGGTTGGCGGTGACCCCGACGATAACCGCATTGCGACGCAAGGCTGACGAGATCTGCCGTCAGGAACTGGCGAAGACCCTGCCGAAACTGCAGGTCAGCGAAGACGAGCGCCAAAAGATCGAACGACTGGCCCAGGCAATCACCAGCAAGATGCTTCACGACCCGCTCCGGTTTCTCAAAAATGAATCCTGCCGGAAGGGTGACGACGTGAAGATCGATATGGTCAGAACGATTTTCGGCCTTGAAGACGATGCTTCCCACGACCGAAACGGCTGATTTACTTGAAAACGAATGGTACGTCGTCCGCCATTCGGGAGAAATACCGGAAGTTGCCTTGTACGCAGCGTTGCACTATCTGTGTGATGACGAAAACGGACCGGGGCTGACGCTGTCTGTTGCTCAACACCAGAAACTGGTCGAGGCGGCCGCAACCCGCTATCAGGAAATCGTCCTGCGCGATTTGTTGCCCGCCAATCGGCATGGTTCGGCGTACCGCGGTGTGCGACGGGCCATTGTCAACTGGCGTCGCTACCGGCGGTTCTGTCGCCGCCGGCAACGTGATTATCGCCCCTTCCGCCATGAAGTTGCAGCGACGCTGCTGCTCCTGCTGGCGGTGGAACTTGCTGACGACCGGCAGGGTCGCCCACCGGCAGCGATCAACTGCAGTTACGAGGAGTTAAACGAGTTCGCCCGGGAACTCGGCTTGGTCGACACGCTCTTGCCGACCGAGGTGAAAAGTCGTTGCCTCGAGTCGCCTTTCTGCACCGCCGACCCGCGCACCTGCTGAAAGGTGCGCGGTAGCCGCGGAAGCTCTTTTGTCTTTGTCGTGGTATTTGTCGTGTGCTTCTGTTAAGACTGCACTGAATCTGGTAGACCGGATCATCGTTTGATGCGGGGTATTTTTGAGGGTACGAGCCATCATGAGAATCACAAGACATCTCTTCTTTATACTGCATATCGCGTTGGTGCTGGCGTTAAGTGCAGCCATCGGTTTTGCCGACAGTCGCCTTGAGGTTGACGACAAGCGCAACAAACTGATTGGTTATATGCTCGGCAAGCAGCTGCCGTCGTTGCATTTCAGCGATAAACAGATGGACGACGAACTATCACGGGCGGCCTTTGATCTCTACCTGAAACAGCTTGATTTCCAGAAACGTTTTTTATTGAAAAGCGACGTGGATCAACTCCAGGTCTTTGCCGATACGATCGACGATAATCTGATTCGCGGTACCATCGCTTTGCCGGAAGCAGGTTTTAGCATACTCAACGAGCGGATCAGGCAGGCGGAGCAGATCGTAATCGCGTTGCTGCAGGAAACCTTCGATCCGCAGCAACCGGATACGCTTGAAT
The DNA here is from genome assembly GCA_964608305.1 of uncultured Desulfofustis sp. Lineage (GTDB taxonomy): Bacteria > Desulfobacterota > Desulfobulbia > Desulfobulbales > Desulfocapsaceae > Desulfofustis. The sequence continues at coordinate 13,298 of CAZSOA010000051.1, forward strand.
CGGACCCGGAAAAAATTGCGTATGTTACCGACCTGGACGCGCTGAAAGAGCGCTGGCGACTGCTGTTGAAAGCACAGATCGTAAACCGGTTTCTCGATCTGGAAGAGGAACGGGCCGGCGATGGGGACCTGGATCGGGACGCCCTTTGGTCGGAGGCGAAAGAGCGCGTGGCCAAACGGTTCACTGATTTCTTCCATCGATTGCATCAGGAGACGCTGCAGGATCATTATGATCGCTACTTCAACGCGGTTGCCAGAGCCTTCGATCCACACACCAACTACATGCCGCCCGACCGAAAAGAGGACTTCGATATCCACATGCGTGGCAGTCTCGAGGGTATCGGTGCACTCCTGCGAGAAGAAGATGGCCTGATCAAGGTAGTGCGCATCATCCCCGGCAGCGCTTCGGCAAAACAGGGTCGCCTGCAGGCTGAGGATATTATTCTGACCGTTGCTGAAAAGGACCAGGAGCCGGTCGAAGTTTCCGACATGCGTCTGCGTGATGCGGTTCGACTTATCCGCGGGCCGAAAGGGTCCGAAGTGCAGCTGACCGTCAGAAAGCCGGATGGAACAAAAGACAGTATCCCGATCATCAGAGACGTCGTTCAGATCGAGGAGGCCTTTGTCAAATATACGGTCCTGGAACATGACGGACACCGATTCGGCTATATCAGCATCCCCAGCTTCTACCGCGATTTTGAGAAGAGCAGGAATAATGAGGAAGGGCGGAATTCCACCGACGACACGCGTCTGGCCATTCTCGAACTGAAATCGCTGGGGGTTGAGGGAGTTATTCTCGACCTGCGTGACAACGGTGGCGGATCGCTCGTCGACGCGGTCGACATTACCGGTCTGTTCATTGACTCCGGTCCGGTGGTCCAGGTGAAAAACAGCTATGGCCTCAAGCGGATTCTGGAAGACGAAGACGATACGCTGGTTTACGGCGGTCCGCTGGTGATCCTCGTCAACCAGTTTTCGGCGTCGGCATCCGAGATCGTCGCCGCCGCGCTGCAGGACTACCGTCGGGCGGTCGTTGTCGGTGGCCGTCACACTCACGGCAAAGGTACGGTGCAGACCATCGTCGATCTCAACGAGCATATCCCGCTGCTGCATCTTCGCCGCTACGATGATCTCGGAGCACTCAAGGCGACCATCCAAAAGTTCTACCGGGTAGACGGTGGTTCGACCCAGTATCGAGGCGTCGAACCGGATGTTGTGCTTCCGAGCCTGTTTCAACATCTCAAGTCCGGAGAGCAATACCTCGATTATTCGTTAGCCTGGGATCAGGACACCCCGGCAGCATATGAGCCATATACAGACAAAATCCCCGACCTGGGAGCTATCGTCAGCCGGAGCAAGGAGCGCGTGGCCACTTCCGAAGGATTGCAACTCATTGAAGCGGAGGCCGCCCGCTCGGCCCGCCGCAGCGAACTGACCGAACTGACCCTTGCTGTTGATTCAATGCGGGCGCGGCGGGAAGAAGAGCGCCAGGCCCGGGAACGAGTTGGAGCGCACTATCATCGCCTGGGGCAGGAACTCCAGCTCAGCGGCGATGGCGAGGAGACTGAGCCGGCAAACGGCGAGCATCAGCCTGATGACTGGCGACAAAATATCGTCAAGGATCCGTATGTCGATGAGGCCCGGATGATTCTCGTCGACCTGGCCGGCGCACACCTGCCGTAACGATCGGTATCTTGCAAAATCACGGAACAGCCGGGGCTTCAGGCTGTTACTGTCACAAATTAGTCTTGAAAAAGAGACACAAAAGTGCTAGTAACTTGCTCTTGTGAATGGCCATTCATTCACGATCGGCGAACCGTTTGAATACCTTACGATAACAGCTTTTAAGAGGGGAAGATTGCCGGGATGGAGCTCGCGGAAGCGCTGCACAACAGCAGATACGTCATCATCGACAAGTGGGTGGCGTATACCCTGGCAACGTATCAGGCCAAAGAATTTCTCCTCAGAGAAAAAGACCGCTTTGCCAATCCGCTCGGGTCAACCATCCGCAGAGCGCTGACCGCTCTTTTCCCGTTGCTCGCCAAGGGGGGAGACGGGGCGACTTTTGCTGAGCCGTTGGCGCACCTCATGCACCTGCGTTCCGTTCAGGACTTCACGCCGTCGCAGGCTGTCGCGCCGCTCAATGCGGTCAAGCATATCACCAGAGACGTTCTCGCTTCAGACAAACAGACCAAGCATTTGGTCAACGAATTATACGACTTCGAGTTTGCCGTTGACCTGGCGGTGCTTGCCGCTTTCGATCTGTATGTGCAATGCAGGGAGAAGATATACCGGATCCGGATTGACGAGATCAAATCCGGAACCCATATCCTCACAGACAGCGCCTGCCCCTCCAAGGCGTTGAAGAATATACGGGAAATTACAAAGTAAAAGCAAGTTACCGGATGTTGCATCAACCGGTTCGGGTTGCCGGGGATGTCGTGCATCCAAAACAGTTCACCATGAAGCGAGGTTAAGAAATGAAGTATGCTTATTCATTCCTGGCAGTCATCGCACTGATCCTGATTGCCTGGCTCGGCTCCCAGATACCGGGGATGCAATACTTTTTCGGTGTTGCAGTACCGTATCTGGCCATCATGGTCTTTTTGGGCGGGTTTGTCTACCGGGTCGTCCAATGGGCCAAATCTCCGGTTCCCTTTCCCATCCAGACCACCTGCGGCCAGGGGAAATCGCTTGATTTCATCAAGCACAACCGGCTTGAAGCGCCGCACACCAACGCCGAGGTTGTGGCCAGGATGGCCCTGGAAATCCTGACGTTTCGGTCGCTGTTCAGAAACACCAAGTCGGAAATCTACGACGGACCGAAGATCACTTACGAATCTTCGAAGTGGTTGTGGCTCTTCGGGCTGATGTTTCACTACTGTTTCCTGATCATCGTCATCCGGCATCTGCGGCTGTTTCTCAATCCGGTTCCCGAATGGCTCGCGATGCTTGATTGGGCCGATTCAATGTTTGAGATCGGTACCCCGGCCCTGTACATGACGGATGCCGGTCTGCTGCTCGCGCTCGTATTCCTGTTCGGCAGACGGATTTTTAATCGGCAGGTCCGTTACATCTCGCTGCTCAATGACTATTTCCCGCTGGTGCTGCTGCTTGGTATCGGTATTACCGGTGTTTTGATGCGCATGTTTATCCGGACCGGGATCGATATCAATGCCATCAAGCAGCTGGCCGTCGGCCTGGTGACCTTCAACCCGGTGATCAGCAGTGATATCGGCTCGATTTTCTACATTCACCTGTTTCTGGTCTGCGTCCTGCTGATCTATTTCCCGTTCAGCAAGCTGATGCACCTGGGTGGTGTCTTCCTGAGCCCGACACGAAATCTGCGTAACAACACCCGCGAGGTACGCCATATCAACCCGTGGAACCCGGAAATCAAACCGCATTCCTATAGTGCGTATGAAGACGAGTTCCGGGAGTTCATGGTGGATGCTGGCATTCCGGTGGAGAAACAACCCGCTCCGCAAAAGGACGAAGCCTAACGGTTCTGACAAACATAGCTTAGAAGGATTTCAACGATGGCAGTTGCAAAACTAGAACAACTATCCAAAAGCGTCGTGCAGGGACCGTCCTTGGCCACCGGAGCAATTCCCACCAGGGACTGGATGGATATCCCGGCGGTTTTCAAGCCGGGCAACTATGCCTTTCCTGCCAAAAAAGACAAAGTGGAGTACCTCAACAGCCAGAAGGGACTCCATTTCCCCAATGCCCGGGAGTGGTCGCCGGAGGACGACGACTGGAAACTTCCGGAGAACTGGAAGGAGATCATCATCAACGGTCTCAAGGAACGTCTTGAGAAGTTCCGTTCGCTGAAGATCTTCATGGACTGCTGTGTGCGCTGCGGCGCCTGTGCCGATAAGTGCCATTTTTTCCTCGGCACCGGTGATCCAAAGAACATGCCGGTGCTGCGCGCCGAACTCTTGCGTTCGGTCTATCGCAATGATTTCACGCTGGCCGGCAAGCTGCTCGGCCGGATGGCCGGTGCCCGGGAGGTGACGCCTGAGGTGATCAAGGAGTGGTTCATGTACTCCTATCAGTGCACCGAGTGTCGCCGCTGTTCCGCGTTCTGCCCGTATGGTATCGACACCGCCGAGGTGACCATGATGCTCCGCGAGTTGCTTCACCTGGTCGGCATCGGTATCAACTGGATCCTCGAACCGGTTTCCAATTCCAACCGGACCGGCAACCATATGGGGTTGCAACCGCATACCTTCAAGGACAACGTCGAGTTTCTGACCGACGATATCGAAAATCTTACCGGTGTTCGGATCAACCCGACGTTTAATCGCAAGGGCGCCGAGGTTCTGTTCATCACCCCGTCGGCCGACGTCTTCGCTGAACCGGGGCTCTACACGGCAATGGGTTATCTGATCCTGTTTGAGCATATCGGGCTTGATTACACCTGGTCCACGTACGCATCGGAAGGGGGTAACTTCGGTCTGTTCACGAACAACGAGGCGATGAAGAAACTCAACGCCAAGATGTATGCCGAAGCAAAGCGGCTTGGGGTCAAATGGATCCTGGGTGGCGAGTGTGGTCATATGTGGCGGGTGCTGCATCAGTATATGGATACGATGAACGGTCCGGCGGATTTCCTTGAAGTGCCGAAATCACCGATCACCGGCACTGTTTTCGGGAATGCGGCATCCACCAAGATGACGCATATAAGCGAGTTCACCGCCGATCTGATCAAGCATAACAAGTTGAAACTTGACAAGAGCCGCAACGATCACCTGACCGTTACCTTCCACGACTCCTGCAATACCTCTCGGGCCATGGGGCTGCTGGAAGAGCCACGCTATGTCCTGAAGCATGTGGTTAATAAATTTCATGAGATGCCGGAAAATACCATTCGCGAACAGACCTTCTGCTGCGGATCCGGTACCGGGCTGAATACCGACGAGATCATGGAACTGCGGATGCGTTCCGGTCTGCCGCGAGCTAATGCGGTCAAATATGTCGAGGAAAAGCATGGCGTCAACATGCTGTCCTGTGTTTGCGCCATTGACCGCGCCACCCTGACATCGCTGATGAATTACTGGAACCCCAATGTCGGGGTCTGCGGGATCAGCGAACTGGTCGGCAACGCGATCATGCTGGAAGGTGAGACCCGCGGTGAGCTTGATGAAGGGCTGCGGACCTTGCTCTAAACATGACCAGATAAGAGGAGTGACGAATAATGTATAACAAAACGATGATAATAACGGGTCTGGTCATCTTCGTCCTGATGGTGACGTTTCCGGTCTGGTACAACCGTCTGGATGCCGGTCCGCTGCCCAAACCTGAATTACCTCCCGGCGGCGAAAAGGAATGTGTCGCCTCGGCCAAGGTGATGCGTGACACGCATATGCAGTTACTCAATGAATGGCGTGACGACGTCCTGCGCAATTCCGACCGCGTTGCACTCACCGTCGGCGGCAAGGAGTACCGCAAGGGCCTGCAGATGGCCTGTATGGAGTGCCACTCGAACAAGGAAAAATTCTGCGACACCTGCCATGATTATGTCGCTGTTACCCCCGACTGCTGGACGTGTCATTTGACCCCGGTGGAAGCAGCATCGAAGAAGGAGGCACACTGATGGATAATAAACGAAGAAAATTCCTGAAGATGGCCGGCGCCGCGGTTGTCGCCGGCATGAGCGCACCGGCGATCGTCACGCTGACATCGACGGGCTCGGCCTCCGGAACCGCCCAGGCCGCTGCGGTCGCTAAACCGAGAACCGGGATGCGCCTTGGCATGGTTATCGATATGCGTAAATTCTACGATAACGAGGCGATGCTCGACCGGGCCATCGCTGCCTGCCACAAGGTGCACAACGTTCCCGACATCCCCGGGCGCAAGAGTGAGATCAAGTGGATATGGAAGACCGGTTTCGCCAATGCCTTTATCGATCAATCCCATATGCATCGTTCGGAAGCTGTCAAAAACAGCCCGTTTCCGGTGTTGTGCAATCATTGCGACAATCCCTCCTGCGTCAAAGTCTGTCCGACCAAGGCCACGTTTGTCAGTGAGAAAACCGGCATTGTTGCCATGGACTACCATCGCTGTATCGGCTGCCGGTTTTGTATGGCCGCCTGTCCGTTCGGCGCGCGAAGCTTCAATTGGCAGGACCCGCGTCCGTTCATCAAGACGTACAACCCGGATTTTCCCAGTCGGATGCGCGGTGTCGTTGAGAAATGCAACTTCTGCAGCCACCGATTGGCCCTTGGTCTCGAGCCGGCCTGCGTCGAGGCCTGCGAAGGGACCGGTGCCATGATCTTCGGTGATCTCAACGATCCCCAGTCGGAAATCAGAGCGGTACTTGATCAGGAGTTTACCATTCAGCGTAATGTGGCTGCCGGCACCAGACCGTCAGTCTTCTACATCGTGTGAGGTCGTCATGATTGAAAAGACACTAAAAGGAAAACCAGCCTACTGGATCTGGCTCGCCATACTCGGCACGTTCATTGCCATTGGATGGGCCTGCTACTTCAGGCAATACGTCTTCGGTCTCGAACTGACCGGTATGAGCCGCGACGTTTCCTGGGGGCTCTATATTTCCCAGTTCACCTTCCTCGTCGGGGTTGCCGCGGGAGGGTTGATGCTGGTGCTGCCGTACTATATCCATAACTACAAGGCCTTCGGCCGGATCACCATCCTTGGTGAGTTTCTCGCCATCTCGGCGCTGGTCATGTGCCTGATGTTTATCATGGCCGACCTCGGTCAGCCGCTGCGCGGCCTCAACGTCGTCTTCTTCCCGACCCCGCAATCCATGCTTTTCTGGGATATGTGTGTGCTCTGGGGTTATCTGCTGCTCAACATCCTCTGCGGCTGGGTTATCCTTACCGCTGAACGGAAGCAGGTACCGCCGCCCAAATGGATCTATTTTTTCGTGGCCATTTCCATTCCGTTCGCCGTCTCTATTCATACCGTTACCGCCATGCTGTACTGCGGTCTGCCGGGGCGTCATTTCTGGTTGTCGGCCATCATCGCCCCCCGCTTCCTGGCCTCCGCGTTTGCCGCCGGCCCCTCGCTGATCCTGATTGCCTGTCTGATCATGCGCAAATACGCCAATTTTGATGCAGGAAAAGAAGCCATCCAGAAGCTGACGACGATCATCATGTACGCGGTGATCATCAACACCTTCTTC
>CAZSOA010000052.1:0-20290 GCA_964608305.1 uncultured Desulfofustis sp.
GTCAAACAAGAGATGAGATACGTCAAAATAGGAGCGTATCTCCGCAAAGAAATTGGCGTGTAACTTCGGAGAACAAGGCATGGAACATGGATTAACAAAAAAACTGTCATTTCTGGACCGATATCTTACCCTCTGGATCTTCCTTGCCATGGCCATTGGTGTTCTCGGCGGTTGGTTGTACCCGGGGGTAAAGGATGTGGTAAACGCGTTTTCGGTCGGAACAACCAACCTGCCCATTGCAGCCGGCTTGATTCTGATGATGTACCCGCCGTTGGCCAAGGTCCGCTATGAAGAACTCGGGGAAGTATTTTCCAACAAAAAAATTCTCGGTATTTCTCTGATCCAGAACTGGGTTATCGGGCCGATCCTGATGTTCGTGCTGGCCATCGTGTTTCTCGGCGATTACCCGGAATATATGGTCGGACTCATCATGATCGGGTTGGCCCGCTGCATCGCCATGGTCATCGTCTGGAACGAACTGGCTAAAGGAAACACCGAATATTGTGCAGGACTGGTCGCCTTCAATTCGGTTTTTCAGGTGTTGTTCTACTCGGTATACGCTTGGTTGTTCGTCACGGTACTCCCCCCCCTGTTCGGCTTGCAAGGCACCGTTGTCGAGGTCTCGATCGGACAGATCGCCGAGAGTGTAGCGATCTATCTGGGAATTCCGTTCGTTGCCGGAATGTTGACAAGATTTTTTCTGGTGAGAAGGTACGGTCGCGATTGGTATGAAAAAAAATTCATCCCCAAGATCAGTCCCATCACGTTGGCTGCTCTTCTTTTTACGATCGTGGTCATGTTCAGTTTAAAAGGGGAACTCATCGTCACCATCCCCATGGATGTGGTCCGTATCGCTATTCCGCTGGTCATTTATTTTGTTGTCATGTTCCTGGTCAGTTTCTTTATGGCAGTCAAGGTTGGTGCCGACTACAGCAAGACCACTACGGTCGCGTTCACGGCGGCCGGAAACAACTTCGAGCTTGCGATCGCGGTAGCCGTCGCCGTCTTTGGCCTGAATTCGGGCGTGGCATTCACGGCAGTCATCGGTCCGCTGGTGGAGGTTCCGGCGCTGATCGCTTTGGTGAATGTTGCGTTTTGGCTGCAACGCCGGGTTTATGGCGAGCGTTTGAAAGAGTCTGGTGATACGGCACCGGGATGCCGGCGGTGACCGAGGGCCTCATTCCCCAACAAAATCCGTCTCTGTCCCATCACTTGCACGACCGTGACCTGCAGGTGTGAGAAAATCAAGGAAAGCTACTCTCCTGCAGGGGTAACGCCAGCGCTGCTCTCTGCCCACTGCGGTAATGTGAGGTGAATTGCCGATTTGTTGCAAAATTTTTCGCACAATCGGCAGCATGAGCAACGTGAAGCGCTGAATAGGAGGCACTTGTTACCTCCGTTACCGGTTCGTTTCAGCGCGCCGGTTGGGCAGATGCTGGCGCAGCGGTTGCAGGGCGTGCACTGGTGGGTGATCGTGAGGCGTGGCAGCCAGGTCGACTGGAGATCCTGTCTCGCCGGTTCATCGAGCTTTGATAGCACTTTTTGCAAAAATGACACTTTTTCCGGGATTCTTTTTTTTTCAAAGCCGGTCGGCTGTCTGTCCTGCCAAATGGTCGTCGGTGAGCTTTTCAAAACAGTTTTCAGATTCTGGAGGAAGGCTCTGCGCGAAACCGCCTTGCTGTCCGCAGCCTCCTGGTCGTCGTCGGAAATGATTATCATGGCGGCGAACAAACGTTCGATCAACCCTGCGAAGGTCTGGCGGATGGCGAGGAAAGCTTCAGTGGCCTTGACGTTGACGCATGCTGCACAGGGTCCAGTGCGAAATATGATGGCACGACTGCCGCTTGCTCCGATTGACACGAGTACCGCCGGGGAAATAATCCCGAAACAGGGGAGTCTGATCTCCCGTTCCTCATGCTGCGGCTGCCGGGTACAAGAAAAGACGGTTGTGTCGTCTCCGGAACAGCGGCTGCCGATCGCCTGCTCCAGAGCGAAGTCCGAAACAAACACATCGTTCGGGCAGACGGCCCGGCAGCGAAGGCAACCGGTGCAGCGTTCGGTGGCAAGGTGCACCGTTCGGCCTTCAAGGGTCAGGGCTTGGTGCGGACAGGCTTCCAAGCATAGTTGACACTCATTGGTGTTCAAGCGCTTGCGTAAACAGCGCTGTTCAATCATCACGAGGCTATCATCCGGCTGCTTGCAGTCAACCATTCGGGGCAAAAGGGAAAGTCTCGTCATGAAGGGTTACCTGAAGAACGCCTGCATCCCCACAGACCGTCACCGCAGGAAGGGTTACGAACGGCCCGGCGATGCATATTCAAGCCGCTACCGACGGCACCCTGTCGATCGTGGTCGTCACATGCTGCAACATTTTACCGACAATTCGGTAAAAGTCCGTCCGTGCGTGGGTGATCATCTGGGCTGAAAGTCGCTGAGCGAAGGGGCGAAAGCAGTGAGTGAGAAATGTGGTCAGGCATTCGGTCAAGCCCTGTTCCTTCGACTGTGTGCGTTTAATGAGAAGATAATGAAGAAATTCGAGTTCCACGGCTATGTGGTCAGGCACCATGTTCGCTTCCTGATCGAGTTGCAGACCGGCCTGTCGATAGAGCCTTTGCACCATGGCAGTGGTCTCCCCGAGCAACTGATGGTCTTTCTCGAGATGGATTGAGCCGAAGGGACAGGCGAGCAGTTCGGCTGGACCGACAAAGAGGGCAGCGTAATCGACCTGCAGGGTGGTTAAGTCAGTTTTTTCATAGGCTTCCTGCAAGGCTGTAAAATGCTCTTCCAAGTCAGCATCGTACGCTGTCGCAACGGGGCTAAAGGATGTAAAGAACTCCTCTGCTCCAGCAGCAAGTACGCCTTTCGGCTCATAAAAAAGGACGGCGAGTAGGCGACACGTTTCGCCGGCTGCCATCTGCTTGTCAATATCCATCAGGTTCTCTCCTCGAACGGGTGAACCGGCGGCTTGGGGATAGCCGCCGGCCCCTATGCATACGGTTTCCGGGGGTGGGAATTTCTACCCTATGCCTTGAATTTGTTGATGTAATATACGTTTGGTTCGGTACCTTCTTCTTCTTTCAAACGCATACTCTTGTGACTTTTCAGAAGCTTGGCAATCTCGCTGTTCGGATCGGTCACATCGCCAAAAACACGGGCCTCTGATGGGCACGCCACAACACAATAAGGCTCGAGTCCTTTTTGCAACCGGTGATCACAGAAGATACATTTCTCAACAATACCGGGCCGTCGCACCGCTTCGTAGTCTGGATGGCGGAAGTCGGTCTTGTAGGGAGGAACGGCACCTGCCACAACGGCAGTTTCCTTACCCGACATGGTACCGGCGTAGAGCCGGGAATCGTCGCGATAACGCGCATGCGCCTCGACTCCTTCTTCGTTGTAACTGATAACACTGTACTGTACGATATCCCCGTCAACCGTGTCGGCGCTGTAGGGACAGGCGTCCTGACAGGAAAGACAGCCGATGCAGCGTTCATTGTTATGCATGGTGATGCCGCTAGCTGTCTTGAACATGGCCTTGGGCTCAACCGGGCAGGCGTCCACGCAGGGGGCATTGCTGCAGTGGTTGCAGAGAACCGGGTAGTTGGTATAGCTGACGTTGGGATAAGTACCTTCCACCTCGATCAGGTAATCGGCCCAGTTGTGGCTCTGGCCGTCTTTACGATCTTGGGTGTTGTTCTCGGTTTTACAGGCCAAGCCACAGGCCCCGCAGCCGGTGCATTTGAGAAGATCTATTACCATTCCATATTGTGGCATTGTGGGTTACCTCCGTTATATTTTTTCGATGCTGACGCCGGTAAATCCGCCATTGCGGGCTGTTGACCCGGTGAGCCGATCGTATTCGTCGGGCATGATATCGTTGAAATTGGCCCCGCGTGGTTCGAACTTTTTGAAGTCTTTGCTGGCCACCCGGCCGTAGGCCCAATGCCCTTGGCCGTAGCATTTAGCCGCTGTCCCCGGTTGGATCCCCTCCCAGAGTCGAGCCCGAACGGTCAAACTACCGATAATCGAGGTGACTTTGACCAGGTCGCCTTCATTGATACCGAGCTGAGCGGCATCGACCGGGTTGATCTGGATGACATCTTCGTTGACCAAGTCGCCTGGATCGCACTTTTTGAAGGTGTAATACCAGGGGAGATTGGCACTTCGTCCCTCCCTGTTGAATCTCGACTTCATGTCGATCAGATCGAACGGATAGCGATCCTTGTCACCATGGCGCAGCGGGGTTTCATAGTGGGGAACGAAAGCCTTTTCACCGGATGCCTCATAGTTGGTGACCTTGAGCACTTCGTCGATGGAAACCTTGTGCTTTTCGGCATGTTCGGCGAGCACCTTTTTCAAGGTCTCGCTGTAAAATTCGAATTTTTTCGTTTCCGTTGGAAAACCTTTCTCCCAGAGTGCGCGCGGTTTGTGTTTCGGTGAATTGACGATTCCTTTGCGGCGAAACTCTTCCCAACCAGTGACGCGATCACCTTTGTAATCGGCGTTCATGCTCGGATCCCAGGCTTTCTGGCTGCGGATTTTGGTCGCAAACAGGGAAAATTCCAGTGAGTTGGTCGGGTTTTTCCCGGTTTCCGGATCCTTGAACTCGTTATGCAGGTAGTCGTAGATGTTTGAAAAACCTTTCTGTTTCAACTTCTCTGCCAAGAGCCAGACATACTCCGTTTCCGGTGCCTTTGCCTCGAAAAGGGGTTTGACTACCGGCTGTTGAATAGAGGTGTGACCATACGTATTTGCAGCGCAGCGAATGATCGCCCATTGTTCGGAATGGTGCATGGTCGAAGGGAGCACAATGTCGGCGAATTGGGTCATTTCCGCAAGCATAGGGACGATGTGAACAAAAAACGGAATTTTGGCCAGGGCCATGTCCCAGCGTTTTCCTTCAGTTCCGGCAAAATTGAAGTTGTTGAAATAGGCGACTGCCACTTTGATATCGTATGGATCTTCGGCGAGAATTCCGTTGGCCGCATTGTTGGTAACGACTCCGCCTCCTGATTTTTTATTCAAAGCGGGGAACTTCAAGGTACCGCGCTGATCAATTTTCTTGTTTTTGGCACCCGCCTTGGCAATGTCGTCCTGATAATCGTCAAATTTGGGAAAACTGCTATAGGGGGAACTCTGGTAAGTGATGACCCCACCCTCATTGTCCACGGCGCCGACCAGACCGTTCAAGGCATGCATGCAGAGGACGGCGTAGCTGCCTCGAGGCTGCATATGGGGACCATACCAGACGCCGCAATGCGGAGCAGCTGCAGCAAAGCCGCGAGCGACCTCAATGATGGCCTGTTCTTCGAGACCGGTAACTTTGGCTGCCCAGGCGGGCGTACGATCTTTGAGTTCGATGTTCCACCACTTCACCAGTCCGTTGGTATGTTTTTCCTGGAAATCGCCTTCGGCGACGGTCTGTCCGGCGATAAAGTGGTTTTTTCCGTCGCTGAAATCGCCGACGAATTCCTTGTACCAAGAGCCTTCAGTCAGGATTACGTGGGCCATGGCTGTTGCCAATGCGCCGTCCTCACTTGGTTTGATCGGCAGCCATCGGTGCGCTTTCGCTGCGGTGTTGCTCATGCGGGGATCTACCGCAACCACCGTCCCGTTTGCCAGGATGTTGTTGAGTTTGCGGATGGCATTGGGCACCTGGCGGTTGGATGAGATCGGATCACATCCCCAGACAATCAGGTATTTCATGGTGTCCAGGTCGTAGTCCCGATACCCCCAATAACCTTCAGTGTAGTAGGCGCCGAATTTCTCGACTTCGGCGCAAATGGCGCTGTGGGAGATATTGTTCGGTGAGCCGATCAGTTTCGTCAAATAATCGTAGAGCAGATAATTATGATCGGAATATCGACCCCGCATCAGGAGGTATTTGTGGGTCTCATTATTCTTTCTCAACTCCATGATCTTGTCGGCGATGGTCTCCATCGCTTCATCCCAGGTGATCGGTACGAAACGAGGATCCTCGCCCCGACCCTTTTTGGGGTTGGTACGTTTCATCGGCACCTTGATTCGATCCGGATCGTACAACTGTTGCAGTATCATGTGCCCGCGCGGGCAGCAGTAACCGCTATTGGCCTTGCTCAGTTGGTTGCCGCGAACCTTGACCGCACGCCCGTTTTGCACGAAAATCTCGATGGGACACCAGGTGGTGCAACCTTGGCAGGTTGAGGCAACCCATTCACCGACCGCTTCACCGACATCCTGACCAGCAGTGCCGGTAGTTGGTTGAAGTGCGTTCATTTTCGGACTGCAACCGACGGTGAGCAACGCGCCGGCGGCGGCGCTTGCCTTGATGAAATCCCTTCTACGAATGCGCATGTTAAATCCTCCTCGAGATTAGAGACGCTGGCCTCTGGTTAGATGTGCCTTCCGTCCGGCTTCGCTCACTGCTTGTTCCTACCGACTTTACTCAGCCGATCGAAGAATCGAGCGGAGCGAGCATTCAATTGATCGGGCAGGAGCGAAACAGATTGATGGTACTACATATGTCCCGCAAGCAATTAAGCATTTTTCGTGCCATGAAAAAGAGGCTCGATTTGTTACGGAGACGTAACACTGGTTTGATGCGGGAGATCTAACTACCTAAAACAAATAAAAGTTGCCGTGAAATGTCGCGTCTCACATCGGCGAACGGCGAGGATGCCGATACATGGTTATTGATATCGGGTAGTTGGGTTCAGTCAACGTAACACATGTGTTTCGAATCGGTAACAACTCGCAGGGACTCTCTCGTTTGATGAGAGCTGGCAGGATACTCACAGGTCAAGTTGATGAGCAGAAATTTTTTCCCACAGTGTCTTTCTGCTGATTCCCAAAATCTCCGACGCCTTCGAGCGGTTTCCTCCGGTCAGCCGTACGATTCTGGCAATGTGCTGTTTCTCCGCTTCCGCCACTACGACGCTCAACGGGGCCAGGGGGGTCTTATCCTGACGAATTTTGGCGATGTGCGGTGGCAGATCGGCGGGCAGAATACGGGTATCATTTGCCAGGGCGATGGTCCTCTCGACGATGTTGAGTAACTCTCGCACATTTCCGGGAAAGCTATATGCCTTCAGTAATTCCAGGGCTTCGGGACTGAAGGTAACTGAACATCCGAGCAGATCGTTGAAGCGTCGGGAAAAGGCGTTGACCAACAAAGGAATATCATCCGTTCTTTCTCGTAGGGGGGGCATGGTAACCGGGATGACATTGAGTCGATAATACAGATCCTCGCGAAAGCGACCGTCGCTGACCTCCTGTTCCAGGTCTTTGTTGGTGGCAGCGATAATCCGTACATCCACGGAGACCGAGGCCGTCCCGCCGAGGCGCTCGAAACTACGCTCTTCCAAAACGCGCAGGATCTTGGTCTGGGTCAGCGATGGCAGGTCACCGATCTCGTCGAGGAACAGAGTGCCTCCGTTGGCCAGTTCGAAGCGGCCCGGTTTGCGGGCGTCGGCGCCGGTAAAGGCTCCTTTCTCGTAGCCGAACAATTCGCTTTCGATCAGGTCGTTGGGCAGAGCGGCGCAGTTGACTCTGATGATCGGCTTGTGTTTGCGGGAGCTTTGATAATGGACGGTGGAAGCGATCAGTTCCTTGCCGGTACCCGACTCGCCGAGGATCAATACCGTCGAATCGGTGCGGCTGATTTTGTCGAGCAACTCAAAAACCGCCTGCATCGCCTTGCTTTCACCGATGATGTTTGGGCTACCATAATAGGCGCTCAACTCCTTTTTCAACCTGATATTTTCCTGGGTCAGCGAGTGGATTTCGATCGCTTTTCGGGCGGTGATCAGCAGTTCGTCAAGGTCGAACGGTTTGGTGATGTAATCGAAGGCGCCCAGGCGCATGGCTTGGACTGCATCCTCGATGCTCCCGTAACCGGTCATCATAATCACCGGTGTGGAGGGGGCCTCGGTCAGGCTTTTCTTGAGGATATCCATCCCCCCGATACCGGGGAGCCTGATGTCGGTGATGACCAGGGAAAAAACCCCATTTTCAAGGGCCTTCAGTGCCGCCTCGCCATCCTCGACGGCCAGTACCGAAAACCCCTCGGCCCGAAGCGCGTCGTGCAGGGAGATGCGCAGGATCTTCTCATCTTCGACCAGCAGGATGCTATCGTTCATCTTTCCTCCGCAATAATCAAGGTGACGGTGGTACCTTCGCCTTCGGTGCTGCTCAGCGTGATGTCGCCCTTGTATTTCTTGACCAGTTCATAGACCATCCACAACCCCAGGCCGGTACCTTCCCCGTCGCTTTTGGTTGAAAAAAACAGATCGAAAACACGGTTGAGATCGGCTTGTTTAATGCCGATTCCCGTGTCTTCGATGGTGATTGAGACGTTTCCTTTGCCGTCTCTTCGGGCAACAACGGTAAGCCGACCGCCTGATTTCATGGCCTGGATAGCGTTGAGCATGGTGTTGAGAAACAACTCCTCCAAGTCATATGGGGCGACGGCGAGAAAGAGCCCCGCTTCGATGTCGGCGGAAAAGTCGATGTTTTGGCGCTTCAACCGGTGGTCGAAAAACTTCAGGACAGTGGTCAGCACCTCGGCTACTTCCAGTTTTCTACCTGCGCCAGTGCGCCGACTGGCCGTGGTGAGCAGTTGGCCGGTGGTTTGTTTGATGCTCTGCAGACCTTCTTCGATCAAATCGAGGTAACTTTCCCGAAAAGATGGATCGTCTCCCTGGCGGCGCAACATCCGTACACAATTGAACAGACCACCCAGGGGGTTGTTGATGCGATGGGCAATGGAAGACGAAAGTACCCCGAGGGTAGCAAGCTTTTCAGACTGCCGAAGTTTCTCATACGTGCTCTTCATTTCCTCGTTAGCCTGACGGATTCGTCTGACCATGTCGTTGAAGCTCTGCGCCAGTTTTCCCAGTTCGTCATCGGCTATCACGGGAAGGAATTTCTCTCCCATTTCTATGTCCACTTCTTCCATGGCCAGGGAAAGATTGGTGATCGGTTTGATGAACCGCCAGCTGAGCAGAAAAATCAAAAACAGAAGGACTGCCATGACCAGGAAAAAATAGGATACTATGCGCCTGGTCAAAGCTCTGGTGTCATTTTCGACAGAGGCCAGACTGAGGGAAAAATAGAGGAGCCCCCATTGTTTTCCTTCGATGGATAACGGAGCGGCGAATTCCAGGGCATCTGCAGTGTCCTCATGAAGAACCGCTTGTCTGGTCAGTATGGCGTTGTTGTCCGTTGCCCGAGTGAAGAACTGGTCTTCGTAGCGCTTGCCGAATTCTTTGAAATCGCTATGTGATACAACCCGCTGGCTGGTGTCGAGCACAGCCACGAAGTTGAGATCGAGATCCCGGCGGCCATGCAGATCGCGCACATAGTTGTCGATGAGCCCGCCCTCTTCGATCAGGCCGAGTTTTTCGTAGATAAGCTCGTTGATGATCAGGGCACTGACGGTCTGAGCCAACAAGTGGCCCTGTCTCTCTATTGCATGGTACAGAGCGTCTCTGGTGTGGGAGGCGACGATGAAACTGATCACTGAAGTCAAGCCGAGAAGTGAGACGAACGCTGCCAGAATGAATTTTTTTTGGAGCGACAGGCGCATCGACCGGACTCCTAAAAGGAAATACTGGGGTGGCAGCTTTTGCCGCAGGAGTTGGGGATGTCGTTGAACAGATATCGGATGGCGGCATAATCGGCATCGGAGGCGGCAATGAAACCGCCCTGCAGGTCGGGGTCGAGCTTTTCGAGCACGAGTTGGCCTTCCGGGTTCTCCTTCAGTGACAACAGCGCCTGTTGTATGGTCCGAAGAATGAGCGGAGTGATATGCGACGAGGCCACCACCGGGCCCGTGGGGATTGGATCGGATGTGGCGATCACTTTGAGGCCGTAAGGGAGGTAGCGTTCCGCCGTGGACCAACGGATGGCGCCGCCGTCAAATTCCTTGCTGATTACCTTCTTGGCCACCGTGTCGTGGTAGTTGTAGTGCTTATAATCACCCAACTCACCAAGATGGATGCCGGCCCAGGCAAGCATATAGCGGGGTATCAAATTTCCGGAGGTGGACCACAGGGCGGCAAATGCGAAACGCTTATCCACCAGGTCGGCAACTTCCTTGATCGAGCCGTCCGGGCCGGTAACGATGACGCTTCGGTAGAAGGTCTCGCCGCGGGCGGTGGCACTACGGGCGATGGGCGCGGTGGCAAAGCGCTTGTGAGCGTCAAGATAGGTGAGCGGTCCGAGCAGGGCGAAGGAAATGAAACCGTCGCCAAGGCGGTTCACAACGTCTTCATAACTCCTTTCCAAATGGAGCTCCACGTGCAGTCCGGTCTGCCGAGCCAGGTAGTCGATCAGTGGCTGATAGCGTTCATAGGCGATGATCGGATTGTCTCGCGGTAGCACGCCGAAGCGGATAGGCTTCTCGCCGGTGCCTGTTTGTGTGTCCGATACCTCGTCTTGGTCGACTGGGTGCTGTTGGCTGTTTTCGATGAAGGCGAGCATGGCCCGGATCGAGTCATAACTGCGATCAGAACTGGTGACAAAGCGCTCGATACGCATTTGGTTGAGAATCTCTTTTCCTTTTGCGTCGCGGTGCATATGCAGCAGAATCGAACGCATTTTCTCCTTCAGCTCCGGTTCGGTGGAAGGCGGCACTACCACCGGCGGGATGCCGAACGGCGGTGAGCGATGGATGATTTTCGTCTGTTGGGCATAGGGTGAACCGGTGGCCGTCATGAAATCGTAAACGATGGAATCGACCGAGGCCCCGTCGACCCGTTTTTTGGCTACCATCTCTACCGATTTGTTGTGACTGTAGCTGTAGAGAAAGGAGGAAAAGAAACGTTCGGGAGTGGTGTCGCCCCTGGCCAGCAGGTAGAGGGGATAGAGCCGGCCGCTGTTTGATTTGGGGTCGACAAAGGCAAATATTTTATTTTCCAGATCGGCGAAATTCTCGGCCGGGCTGTCTCGATGTACGATAATGGCAGATTGGTAGACGGTCTTGCCACCGACTTGCGGCACGACTAGCAGTTCGCCACCGAATTTCTCCTTGTCCAATACGTAGGACATGGAACAGATAAAGCCGACGTCTACCTGGCCCTGCTCGAGCATCAGATCGATTTCGTCGTAAGTAGTACGATGGATCATCGTGGCTGGCCGGCCAAGTTTTTCGCCGAGATAATCAATGATCTGCTGATAATAGCGGACCGTTGAGACGGGAGTGATCATGCTGGCAACACCGGCTCGTAACTCGGACTGGCCGGCCGCCTCCCTGCCGATAGAAATCAATACCAGAATGGTGAGGCAGAAGAACATGATCGATCGTGCCATGGCGTGCTCCGGATGGGCGGAAGACTGCGTGTTAAGTGGTGATCGCTGGAAAATATGCAATAAGCGATCCACGCCTGGAATTCAGTTCAGTATAACCGAGGGGGCCGAAGAGATACAAGCATGTGTTACGTCAGGGTAACGCCAGATCTGGTGAGCTGCCAAAAGCCTGATTTATCCAGGGCGATTTGCTCCATGCCGGGAAAACCTGAGCGCCCATCCGAATGAATAACGATATCCGCCCTGGCCAGGTGTCTTCGGGCACGATCTTTGACGTTGCGGCCCGGAGCCCTGACCATCACCAGCAATCCCGGTTCGATGAAATCTGCCAGACTGTTGGATTCACAAATGATGACGGCGTTGTTCGGCAGAAATTCTCTGAAAGAGAGATAAGCCGGCAATACGTCTTCGTCTACGCAGTGCAGATAAAATGCACGGGTGGCTCCGGCACGAAGCATGCGGCACGTATCTTTGGAACAGGTCCGGTCGGTTTCTTCAAAGAGCTGAAAGGACGGCTCGTCTTTGGCATGAGACCCGTGCCATAACGATTCTCCCGGGTACACGGCGGAAACCTTGAGGGCGGTTATGGTCCCTCCCATCGTTGACGATGACTCCTTAATAAGGCGGCAGATTAACTCAGTCTTGCCGACATTGCGGCCGATACCGCCGACGATGAGCAAGCGATTGTCGCGCGGGGCTCGCTGTCGGCAATCACCCTTCGGCCCGGTCGTCTCGTTCAGGACAGGCATCTGATCCCCCCGAGGCTCCATTGGCAGTGACCGCAGGGGACGGTACTGCCGTAACAGTCGTTGGCTTCGAAGTGTTCCGAGGCATTGACCAGATCGGGACAGGGTCCCTGCGGGCAGCTCCAGCAGGAGGCGTAGCCATAGGCGCTGGCTTCTTCGCGGAAATTTCGATACGATGCGCCATTCCAGATGGTGAGCAGGTCTTGGTCACGGAGTGAGCCGAAAATCCGCGGCACCACCGCCACCGATCTTCCCTGGATCAGGCAGGAATAACGGTGCCAAAGGAAATGACAAGGCATGACCGATCCGTCGGCGGCAATACACGTTGCCTGGTCTTCAATGAACCGGCAACAGGGTTGATCGTGTGCCTCCAGGGGTGGCAATTCGAGTATCAGGCCGGCTGAGGCGGCCCGTTTCTGGGCTGCGGCAAAGACGGCAAGGACCCGTTCCCGGTCGATGGCTTCCTGATGTTCGATCAGGCTTGCAGGATGCAGCTGGATATCGTGCCAGGCCGCTTCGCGGTGCATGTTGTTGAGAAAAGCAAGGGCCTTGAGGGATCCTGGAGAACGGTCAAAGGTGCGAAAGACGTCCAGACAGCTGCGCAGGTCGATCTGTTGCGCAGCGGCCAGTTCCTGGAAGCGTGCGAAAAAATCGATGGCGCGAGGGGGATGGGGGGTGAAAAGGTCCGATAATGACGGAACGTAATGAAACAAATGAGTGACTATAATGAAATCCAGGTTGTTTCTGGTAGCCCAATCGACGATATCCGGCAGTTCTTCGAAGTTGTCGAGGTCCACGACGGTCTCCAAGCCAATTCGGCAGGAAAGCCCTTGTCGTTTTTCCGCAGCCCGCAGTGCATGGATTGCCGAACGGACCGCCCCGATCGTGTGTTCAAGCTGTTTCCCGGGCCTGTTCCGGTGTTCGGAGATGGTGTCAAGCGACAGGCAGACGGTTTCCAAACCTGCTGCCAGCAGGGTCTCGGCGCGATCTCGGTTGAGCAGATAGCCGTTGCTTTGCAAACCGATGCTGGCGTTTTCGCTGAGGTGGTTATGAAGCAAGCCAATGAGCTGGTCCAGTTGCGGGTGCATAAGCGGCTCGCCGATGCCGTTGATGATGACGCGCCGAACGGTGGGCAAAGCCGGTATCAGTTTAGCGAACAGACTCGGGTCCATATTCATTTCCTCGATGCTGTTGCCGGGTGCGTATTTGACGCACATTCGACACCGCAGGTTGCATCGAGTTGTCGGCTCGAGATAGATCTTTTCCGGGTGTGGTTTGCTCATGCCTGCTCTGTTTTGGATATACTCCGGTGGATCGTTAGATACGCTGAGAGTAAAGCCGGTCAGGTCCGTATCATCTGCTAGCCGATGGAGAATAGTGCCTGATCGAAACATGGTGGTCAAGCATTTTGGCGTCATGAGCAACAGTGGGCAGGTGTCGATCGGGGAGGGTGATTGGCAGATAGCTTTGGGGAAAGATTGAGCCGGGATCAGGCAAAAGTGGAAAAAGGTTGACCGGAACATTTGGTTATTTTACCATATGTGCCATTATTGTCCGGAGTGATCCATGAAACGATACGACAAGGCTCTTTTTGAAGCGAAGGCGGCAGTACTCAAGGCCCTGGGGCATCCTACTCGACTCTGGCTGGCTGAACAGTTGGCAGATGGCGAGAAGTGCGTCTGTGAACTGGCGACTTCCATCGATGCCGATTTATCGACGGTCTCGAAACATCTCGCCATTCTCAAACAAGCCGGGGTCATCCGCGATCAGAAGCGTGGCAAGCAGGTGTATTATGAATTGAAGGTCCCGTGCATACTCAAGTATCTCTCCTGTGTCGAGACGGTGATCCGGGTGCAGGCTGAGGAACACCAGGCGCTGCTCAACTGAAGCGAAACATCGGTTTACACCATGCGGCCGCAAGACCATAGTACTGAGAGCCCATCGTCATGCAGGAATTTTTTCTGACCATCCATCAATGGATGGGCCAGGGGCTGGTCCTTGGCGCCATCGGCTGTTTTCTCTGGGGCATGGTAAGTGTTCTGCTCAGTCCTTGCCATCTCGCTTCTATCCCCTTGATCATCGGTTATGTGGGGGGCCAGAAGGGCTTGGTTGAAGGACGTCGAGCGACCCTGTATGCGGTGCTTTTCACCATCGGCCTGTTTCTCACCATCGCGGCGGTCGGCATTATCTGTTCGCTTCTCGGCAGGATGCTCGGTGATATTGGGCCCTATTGGACGATCGGCGTCGGGCTGGTGCTGATCTGGATTGCTCTGGGTATGATGGGTGTATCCGCCTGTTCGACGAACGGTAATCTGATGGCGAGGTTGCGCCTGACCGGGAGGTCTGGAGCACTGGTGCTGGGGCTGGCGTACGGGGTACTGTCTGGTACTTGCACCTTCGGTTTTATCGCGCCGATTTTGGCCTTGATCACGATACAGGAGACGGTGATGACCGGAGTGTTGTTCATCGTGCTCTTTGGCATCGGTCATTGCCTGCCGATCGTGGTGGCCGGCAGCTCCACCGCCCTGGTCAGGCGCCTTTTGGAAAGCAGCGCCTGGCAGCAGGGCGGTCAGGTGTTTCGGAAGACGGCGGCGGCGATGATCGTGGTTCTCGGCTGCTATTTTATCGTTCAGCCGTTTTTTCCGGCATAGCCGGTCAGTGTGAGTAAAACTTACCTTGGCGCGGCTTGGGA
Source organism: uncultured Desulfofustis sp. (assembly GCA_964608305.1). Lineage (GTDB taxonomy): Bacteria > Desulfobacterota > Desulfobulbia > Desulfobulbales > Desulfocapsaceae > Desulfofustis. Next base: position 14,725 of record CAZSOA010000052.1, read on the forward strand.
GGCGATAACCTTGTCCCTGAGAGGCATGGAATGGACGATTATGTCAAGATAAAGGTCGGAAACCAGCAGGCCGGGATCATCGGTCTTAAATCGGCGTTGGCGGAAGTGGCCGAAGATGCAGACCCGTTGAACGACAAACAAATCGGCCCGAGGATTAGGGAAAAGCTGGCAGGGAAGAACTATTTCGCTCCGGCCGCGGTACAACTCTATGACCAGGCCTTTCTCCGAGAGTATAAAAAGTTTCGGGGACTGCCGGTTGGTGCGGAAACAGAAGCAGGTGCGTCCATCAAAGTGCTTGGCCCGGGTTGTCCCCGGTGCCGGCAGCTGCGTGACATGGTCTTGCAGGCGCTTACGATGCGCGGCTTGGCGGCCGATTTCAGCTACGTCACCGACCCTCTGGAGATCGCGGGTGAGGGAATCGTGCTGACGCCCGCCCTGATTATCAATGGCGAAGTCAAGGTGTCAGGCAGACTCCCGAACAAAGCCGAAATAGAGAAATGGATTGATACAATCAAGCCGTGAACCACAATCAACGGAAGAAAAGGTATTGCGATGAAGATCATGGAACAAGTGGGCACCGTGTGTGCAGCTGTATTACTGATGTTTTGTGTGCTGACGGTTGATTCTGGCGGGGTGTCGGCGGCAGAGGCAGCCGCCGACACCCCGCCGGTGCCGACGCCGGGGCTGGTGACCATGGTCGACCTCGGCGCTCATGAGTGTGTCCCGTGTAAAATGATGGCCCCGATTATTAAGGAACTGCAGCAAGAATACGAAGGGCGGGCCTCGATCGTTTTCATTGATGTTTGGCAGCACCGCGAGCAGGCGCGTCGGTTTGGTATCAAGGGTATCCCGACCCAGATATTTTATGATCAGAACGGCAAGGAAATGGCCAGGCATTTGGGTTTTATGGACAAAAAAGCGATTGTGTCGGTCCTTACCAAGCTTGGCGTTCCCAAATAGCCCGAGGAAGAACAGACTACTGCTCCTGTCAAGCAGGTGACGGTGGGTGGAGAAGATGCGGAAACCACTCATTGCGATATCTCGTGATGGGTGTGCCTGCAAAGCCATGATTATCGGCCACGCGTTTGGTCGTCCGTCAAAGGATTATCGGCAATGAAAGAAAGAACAAAACTTGCGCTTATCGTCGCGGTCTTCTGTGCCGCATATTATGTTCCCTGGAGTCATCCGCTGATTCGGCAGTCCGGACTCGAAGCATTTATGATGCTGCAGGAGTATGCCCGGGAACACGTGTTGACCTGTCTCATCCCTGCGTTTTTCATCGCCGGAGCCATCGCCGTATTCGTCTCGCAAGCGGCGGTGTTGAAATATTTCGGGGCGCAGGCCAATAAGATCCTTTCCTATTCAGTTGCCTCCGTTTCCGGGACCATTCTGGCCGTTTGTTCATGTACGGTATTACCTCTCTTTGCGGGAATTTATACACGAGGGGCGGGTATCGGCCCGGCAACTGCCTTTTTGTATTCAGGTCCGGCCATCAACGTTCTGGCCATCACCCTAACTGCCAAGATATTGGGATGGCAGATGGGGTTGGCGCGGGCGATCGGGGCCATATTTTTTGCCGTGCTGACAGGCTTGCTGATGGCACTCATTTTCCGCAAGGACGATGCCGCCCGGACCGCCGGCCAGATCTATCTGCCGGACGATGGGGAAAAGCAGCGGACCTTGTTGCAGGAATCACTCTATATCCTGACCATGGTGTTGATTCTGGTGTTTGCCGCCTGGGCCAAACCGGCGCCCGGCTCGACTGGTTTGTGGCCGGCCATTTTCGCGGCCAAGTGGTATATCACCATCGTCCTGTTGGTTGTGCTCGGCTATATGATTAAATTCTGGTTTATGGGCGAAGAACGGCGAAGCTGGGTGCAATCCACCTGGGGTTTTGTCAAACAGATCTCGCCGCTGCTGGCCGTCGGGGTGCTCGTTGCCGGGTTCCTGCTAGGGCGGCCTGGTCACCCGGCCCTCATTCCCGAGCAGTGGATCCAAAACCTGGTCGGCGGTAACTCGTTGACCGCAAACCTGATAGCCGCGGTGGCCGGTGCCTTGATGTACTTCGCCACGCTCACTGAGGTTCCCATCCTTCAGGGGTTGCTGGGGGTGGGAATGGGTAAGGGGCCGGCTTTGGCGTTGCTGCTTGCCGGTCCGGCGTTATCACTGCCGAACATGCTGGTCATCGGCAGTGTCATGGGAGTCAAAAAAACGATAACCTTTTGTCTGATAATCGTGATCATGTCGACGGTTGCCGGGATGGTCTACGGGTCGATTTTCGCTTGATGGCCACGAATGGGAGGATACCGGAAAAGACCGTTAACCGACTGGAGCCATTTGGGGGTACATGATCCAGGTCGAACCTGAAACCTGGAATAATAATCAATGAGAAAGAGGAACGTCATGGAGATCAAAGTGTTGGGGCCTGGTTGCGCCAAATGTCAACAAACAGAAAATATTGTTAGAGAGGCTGTTGCCGAAGCGGGAGTATCCGCTGATGTGGAAAAGGTTTCCGATCTCATGAAGATCGCCTTGTATGGCGTTTTCGGTACGCCGGCGGTGGTGATTGACGGTCAGGTGAAAGTGGTTGGTAAGGTTCCGACCAAGGAGGAAGTAATTTCCTGGCTCAAATGAGACCGCAAACACTGTCGATAGAAATCATGATGGGACTTCTTGGGAGTAGCTGAAGTGCCGTCGGTTGATCTGCATTATCAAGAGGAGCTTAACCGTGGCTGATAATTGGTGCGGAAGCAAAAGTAGCATGACGATTTTGTCGTGCTCGGGTGGGTCCAGGTTGATGATCTGCTCGCTATGGTTCCGGCTGGAAGCGGTGTCGTGGGAAACGCTGCCACGTGGTGGTTCCAGATCAGCCGGTGAGTGAAACTGAAAAACGTGCGGGTTTGATCAACGGTGAAAAAATGATGCGTTGCTCTCATGTCGATAACCCGGTACTTCAGTTCGAGACAAAGGATTTTGGGCGGGGGACGCTTCTCTGCGGGATGTCCTGCAATGTCCGGATAGAGCGTTCGGTTGAAACGTTGGGGAACGGGTGGGATATGTTCTGTGGTACCCGTAAGGGCTGGTGTGAATTATGTATCTCACAACGATGACCCATCGCGATGAGTTGTTCGATGTGAGTCTGCGCTGGCTCAACGATTCTTTTGATCCAGGCGATTGCCGGACCATCAGCCGGATCTTCGTCTATGAAAGCGTGATCGCGGCGGTGCTGGTCAGGGATATTCTTTGTTTTTTGGAGGATATCTTCGGATTTTCTCTCAAGGCTCGGCGAGTCAGGGAAAAACAACTGCTGCGGCGTTGCCTGATTGATTGCCTCCCCCATTCGTCTGAACGAATTAAACAATTGTTACGGCACTACCAAACGGATCCGGAATTTTATTTTCCCAGGGCCCCTTTCGACGGGTTGTTGGTCCAGACACCATCAGGCCGTTTGGCTGCGATCGGCAGGATTAAACGGTTGTCACGGGTGGCGGAGAAGGTTTCCTTTCGACTGGCTGATGCATTGTTTCGCGAGATCAATGATGAAGCGAGGCTGCTGGCCGCCCGTCGTGCCGCCCAAACGGGTACTGTTCTTGCCGATTTGGTCAGTACCGAGCAGGAGATGCAAAACGATTTCACGGCTGCCGAAGCTGCCGTCGCAGCCCGCTTCCGTGACCGTCATCTGGCCATCAATCAGGCAGCTGTGACAATCAACGATCTACTCGGGTTCAAGATAGTAGGGGGGGCGGAGTTTCTCGAGCGGATTCCCGAATTGCTGGACCGTAGGTCAGGCTTTACGGTTGTGGAAATCGAGCGTCATCGTGGTGAGTACAACGCCGTTAACCTGTTGGTCCAGGTGCAGATGCCGAACAGGAGCCGACTGATTGAGCAGTCGCATCGGTTCGATTGGTCGATCGCCGTTCAGCGGGGGCTTGATCCAGCCGCCCTGCAGGCGGGTTTTGCATCTTATTTGGCGGAAGGGGCGGACACGGTAATAATGGAGATTATCCTCACCTCTGACGAGGAATTGATCGAGTCCGAATTTGGCCGATCTATGCACGAACTAAGAATTCTCAGGCTTCGCAGCCGCCAGACGTACAGCGGGCCGATAGCCCAAAACGCCTCGTTTTTGATCGAGTATCTACTCGCCTTGGCCTTATCACCGAAAATTTCCGTTTCTGAACTGCCGATTAGAATGTACGGTCGTTATCTACCCGAAACCATCGCTATTGCCAAATGCTCGCTCTGCGGTAAACGAAGTGACGATGAGTTGTTGCAGGCTTTCTCTCTCGTATGCGAGGGGTAATCTATGGAGCTTGGAGATATAATTCCTGATCTGTCTGTTTCGCTTTGGCTACCGCGGCGATTAGATCATCTCGTTTAGGGAGGCGACCATGCTCTTGACAGGCTACCACTTGGAGATATTCAGGTCGAAGTGTCATGCTGGTGCCCAGACCCTGCACTGTTTCGCTCACCTTGACGATGATGTAAGCAAGGCTCTGCCGTATCTGAATTCGGCACTCGGCGCGTTCTCCTACACCGTCGATCCGCCCTCCATGACCTTAAAAAATTCAGGGAAGCTGATCACCATCCATGCGCGAAAAATTGCGGTCAACGCGCTGCGCGACGAACAGGAGGCGGAAAAGATCGTAGCTTGGCTCCAGCGGGAGATCAACAGCACCTGGGAAGCACGGCACGAGATTGAGCCGAGAACCGAGGGGGCGAAACCGCCTGTCCTGTTCGAGGTGTTCAAGTTGCTGCCGAAAACCAACTGCCGCCGATGCGGTGAAGCGACTTGCCTGGTCTTCGCAGCCAGGGTGATCGAAGGCGTCAAGGATCACGACGACTGCCCGTCACTGACCGGGGAAAAACAACAGGCCCTGGCCGACTATCTTTCCGGTTTCACATTCGATTGCTAAATTTTCCCTGAGGGGAGCTCAATCACCATTGAGGAGAATCGCCCACTTGGGGAAATTGGCGTCCAATCTGGACGGGACTTCGTCCTGTTACGAAAACGGTTGTCATACTGGCAGTGGTGCCCGGCAGCAGAGGATCAATGAATTTTTTTCTTCACCATATAATACATCACCGGTACCGCCATGCGGCTCACCAGCAGCGAGGCGATCTCGCCGAACATCAGCGAGATGGCCAATCCCTGGAAGATCGGGTCGGCCAGGATCACCGAGGCGCCGACCACGACGGCCAGCGCGGTCAGCAACATGGGCCGGAAGCGTACCGCCCCGGCCTCCACCACCGCCTCGGCCAGCGGCAGCCCCTGCTGGAGCCGTAGCTCGATAAAGTCCACCAGGATGATCGAATTACGCACGACGATGCCGGCTCCCGCCATGAAACCGATCATCGAGGTGGCGGTGAAGAAGGCCCCGAACCCCCAGTGGGCCGGCAGGATACCGATCAGCGAGAAGGGGATGGCGGCCATCACCACCAGCGGCGTCACGTAGTTCTTGAACCAGCCGACCATCAGCATGTAGATCAGCACCAGCACGACGCAGAATGCCAGGCCCAGGTCGCGGAAGACCTCCAGGGTGATGTGCCACTCGCCGTCCCATTT
>CAZSOA010000053.1:0-19922 GCA_964608305.1 uncultured Desulfofustis sp.
CTCCTGCTTTTTGCCAAAAATGAGGCAATCAAGCACAAGATCCAGGAGACCTGGGTCTCGACTATCAAAGAACGTATCTATGTGGCGGTAGTTGAAGGGGCGGTCCAACGGGAAGGAGGAACCATCACTTCCTTTTTAAACGAGAGCAAGGCCTTTAAAGTTTATTCTTCGCAGAATCCGAAAAACGGCCAGAAAGCCGTGACCCATTATACGACGCTGAAGATCGGCAAGGATTACTCCCTGCTGGAGATCCGGCTTGAAACCGGGAGAAAACACCAGATTCGTGTCCACATGCAGGATATCGGGCATCCGGTGGTCGGCGATAGCAAATACGGTTCCCGACAAAACCCGCTCGGCCGGCTCGGCCTGCATGCCCGGGTACTCGGCTTCACTCATCCTGCAACCGGCAGGGTATACCGATTCGACACCGGTATCCCGTCAAAATTCCATCGATTATTTCCCGGTGAGTAGGGATCCCGCACCTTGCACGGGATAATCATTGTCGGCTGCATCAATCTCTGTTACGAGCGGCTCTTGAGGATTTCTTACTCAACCGTTCAATATGTGAATTATGGTCGCGGGAGTCGACTTGACCATGCAATAAGCTCAGAGTCTTCGGATCGCTCCGGGATACATCGGGGACGCTAAACCGAATAATGTGATCTCGGATAGTTTCGCAAAATGGTCAAATAACAAGACCTGACCCCATGATTTTGCTCAGATGCATTACCCGGCTACGGTGCGGTAGCTCTGGGAACCGCCTGGTGCGGACCCGCATGCCAGGTGGCGGGGGAGGGCGGGAGGAAGATCCGCTCTTACCCGATTCGACGTGCTTTTTTATTTTTGACAAACCCCGAAGAAGGTATATACTTCGATATATACCTGCAAGGAGGTTCGTTATGCAAACAGCTAAGATTTTTACCAATGGCCGTAGCCAGGCAATACGCCTTCCCAAAGATTTTCGTTTCTCTGGCGAGGATGTTTATATCAACAAAATCGGGAAGATTGTTATCCTTATTCCAAAAGATGATCCCTGGTCAGTGTTAGCCAATAGCCTCGACCAATTTTCCGACGATTTTATGGATGACAGGAAGCAACCTCTCCAAGACAGTCGAGAAGAGCTATGAGTTTGCACATGCTCGACACAAGCATTTGTATTTACATCATTAAACAAAAGCCCATACATGTGATCAACCGTTTTCGGCAACTCCCGATATCGAGCATAGCTATTTCGTCGATTACCTTGAGCGAACTCGCATATGGGGTTATGAAAAGTTCAAAACCTGACCAAAATCAAATTGCCTTATCGCAATTTGTTGCCCCCCTGGAAATTTTACCATATGGGGATGATGCTGCTCACTATTATGGCAAGATCCGCGCATTCCTCGAAAAACAGGGGACCCCTATTGGGGCATTAGATATGCTCATTGCTGGACATGCACTTTCAGTCAATTGCACCCTGGTTACCAATAACGAAAAAGAATTTTCTCGAGTCCCAGAACTTCAGATAGAAAACTGGATATCTTAAGGCTGCTTTGAAAAATTTGAAGTCCCGTTCAGGATCATGGCGAACGAGAGCACCACGCCACAAGGACAAGAAATCTCCTGAACGTATCAATGTTCAACCTGGGGAAAAGCATCCTGAGCCTATGACCGACCTCATCGATACTGCAATTTTCCCTTCATTGCGAGGAGAAGAGGGTCTTTTTTTTACCGTCGACGAGTGGTTCAGGAACGCCTCCCCCTCAGGACTTTGCTCCCTGACCAGGGTCGCGAGCAATGCTTTTGGGCAGGAAGCCCTTGGGATAATGAGTCCTATAATTTTCACCGAAGAGCCTGGTGTGAATAACGGTGTTGCGGTACACCTCCCAATCAAAAGCGCCTTTCCTGCGGAAATAGAGGGTAAGCAAGGAGGCGGATATCACGATAAAGGTCGAATACAATATCGCCAACCATATCATCCGGCTCTGGAAGGGATCGGTAAAGCTGAGAAGAATAACGGCAAAGGCGATCGGACCATTTTGAATGCCTGTTTCGAGCGAGATAGCCCGTTGGAAGATCGGCGGAAGCCCCAGAGATCGTGAAACCCAGTATCCGAAGAAGCACCCAAGAAGACCAACACTGATTGCGCCGATATAAATTTCAACAGGCGTTTCGACAAACAGTGCCCCATGCCGCACAAATGCCGTGCCGAGAAGGAACAGGATGACGATGATCGCCATGAATCCCGCGGTATCCTCAGCAGTCTTCGCCCAGGCGGGTGATCTTCTGCGGAGAACCATCCCCAAGGCCACCGGAATGAGGACCAGCAGAAGCGAAAAGATGATATTACCCTTCGGGATGACAAAATCGGTCTCGACTCCTTCGGCCCGCACCGTTTCGCTGATCTCCCGGGCAAAACCGGAGGTGTAGAATTCGAGCAGGAGCGGCATCATGATAAGGGCCAGAATGGTTGATACCGTGGTCATGGAGATACTCAATGCCACTGAGCCTCTCGCAAAATAGGTAAACATGTTCGACGTCGTTCCTCCCGGGAGGCACCCTATCAGGATCAGAGCGATGGCGAAAGCGGGAGGAAAGTTGAGAACCGTGGCAAGACTGAAAGCGACCAGCGGCATTAATCCGAATTGAGAAACAAAACCGATCAGCATTCCGCGGGGGTGCCGGAGTACGGCACGGAAATCATGTGCACTGAGACTCGCCCCCATCCCCAGCATAATGAGAAATATCATCAGCGCAAGAAGGATCTGGTCGCTTGCATGGAGGAGCTGTTTTTCAAATTCCATGGTCTTTCATACCGACAAGTGTTCCGTTACCGACAATTCGTCGATTGTTTTCATGTATTTTTGGGTGACGACATGCCGTTTTATCTTGAAGAGGTTTGTCAGTTCCCGACCCACCTCAAAGCTTTCCGGAAGAAGGCGAAAATCCCGTACCTGCTCATAGGTTTTGAACCCGGTCGCCGGGCAGATCAGCTGGCGAATTTCTCGGCGGATCAGTTCCTGAGCGTCGGGGTCATCGGCAAGTTCGGCAAGCGATGTTGCCTGGATGCCCATTTTCCGAAACTCATCGTGCACCGGAACGATCAACGCGCTGAGATGTTTCCGGTCCTGACCGACCAGGAGACAATAATCGATCAGCGGACTCTGTTGCAGGCGCATTTCGATATGTTCCGGCTCGACGTTTTCCCCGCTTGAGAGCACTATGGTCGATTTGCTCCGTCCCATGATCTTCAGACAGTCGTTAAAGGTCATCATTCCCAGGTCTCCGGTCTTCAGCCACCCGTCCTGGATGACTTCTTCGGTAAGCTCCGGCTGTTTATAATATCCTTTCATGATCTGAGGGCCACGCACCCAAACCTCCCCCTGTCTTCCCCGGCCCCCAAACGGCTCGTTCGCATTCGGATATAAAGTGTTCCCCGACTGAATATCGATGATGCGAATTTCCGTTTGCGGGAAAAGAGGCCCGACCGTACCGACGACGAGGTTTTGCGTGGTACGTACGGCGATAATCGGAGACGTTTCCGTCATCCCGTATCCCTCATGAACGGCGATGCCGATGTAATTGAAAAACCGATCGATCTCAAGGGGGAGAGCGCCACCACCGGAAACGGTAACGGTGAGAGCTCCCCCTGCCGCCTGCCGGATGCGCTCGAGCACGGCCACGTTGAAAAATCCATACCAGGGAACGAGAGTGAGCCAACGCAAGGCATGAAACGGTACATACAGCATCCTCTTCCATGCCGGTTGAGGCTGCACTCGGAGATTTCTGTCGGTAAGAAAATACACCGATTCCTTGTAATGACGGGCAAGGAAATAGGCGATACGAAAGAGCGCGCGCCGTACGGGGTGCGATTCTCGGATGCTCTTGAGAATGCGTTCATGCAATTTCTCCCACAGCCGGGGGGCAGAGCCCATGAACGTCGGCTCAACATTTTTCAGATCTTCGGCGAGCGTTCGGGTGGTTGAATAGTAGGTACAGGTCCCGCAACTGATAGTAAACATTTCGAACACTCGTTCGAAGATATGCCAAATCGGCAGGATCGACAAAACACGATCAGTGCAGCAATGTTTATCGGGAATCAACTGCACTTGTGAGATAATGTTTGCATGGGTCAGCTGGACGCCTTTCGGTTGTCCGGTCGTGCCGGAAGTATAGACCAGGGTAAAGAGATCGTCCGAACGGATATCGGCAATTCTCTCTTCTGCCCGGCGGTCGCCCCGGGCTCTGAGGTTTGCCCCACGACCGGAGATATCCTGAAGGGAATGGGTGCCGCGCCCTGCCTTTCCATCCGGGTCGAGGAGAATGATCTCTTGCAACCCGGCCAGGTGGGGCCGGAGAAGCCTCACCCGTTCAGCCAGCAGTTCCGTCTCGACGAAGGCCACTCGTATTTCTGCGTGATTGATAATGAAGACCAGCTCATCGTCGGTGACATCCCGGCCACGCGGCACGTCTGCGGCGCCGCAGAGTTGCACGCCGTAGTCGGCCACTATCCATTCCAGCCGATTGTCGCTGAAAAGTCCGATATGCTCGCGAGCCTCTACACCGATATCGATGAGTCCGGTTGCCAGGTCAAGCCCCCGATCATAGAGGTCGCGGAACGAGACAGGCTCCCATCGAAGAGGAGCCATTCGCGTGGCAAATGCCGGCAGGCCATCATAATATTCTGCTGATTTGCAATAGAGTTCCGCAAGGTTGGCTGCTGATATCCGATTGCCCGGGCAACGTGAAGTTGTTGTGCATGCCGAAGCTGCCGTTTCCATAACACTCACACCTTCGTCCCACAACAACCTGCGACGCGACCTCCGCATCGGCAGCTTCAACAAGTATGCCAGCCGGAGAAGATGGCGCCGACCTCCCTGAGGGTGCTGACACCACTCATTACCCAGGATTACGCAGTCGGAACGGGAAGGGTTAAGGTTACTTTTGATTTTGTTGTTCGTACCTTCGCCCACAGGGTGGGGGATACGGGGCTTGAAGGCCCTCAAAAACCGGTCTTGAGGTTTTCCACTGGTTTTGACCAGTCGGACAAGCGGAATTCTTGCAGATGTCTCCTCATTCCGCCTGGACCAAGAGAGCTACCTGCAGTCTCGGCTGCAGATCCGATGCATGATCAGCTTCAGGACTCACCGCTTAGGTCCCCAGAAGAACAGCTGACAAATAGTTCACCGACTCGTGCGAATGTACCGGAAAACACCAGGGAGAAGGGCGATTTTTGTTTTTATCCCCAATATTTACGTTTATTACCCGAGCGGCTTTTCTACCGGTTTGTACGTCTTATATTGTAACCACGATGTGGCACTTCGCAATTGCGTCGAGGGGAAACATGAGAGGAGTAGAGGAGAGGTATTGATATACCTTCGTCCTCATCAGGGTCGTCACGATTAATCTGATAATGCAAGGTGATTGCAACGATTACCAGAGGATGTCAGGCGATCGTTTTGATCACCGATCCGCACCAGCGGGGTTTTCCTCATGCTGCGAGCAGATGCCCCTTGGCCAACTGGACAGATCTGTTGCAAAGTGATATCTATGTACCTAGATCCAATTAAAAATATAAAACTTCACCAACCCTCTGCTGCACCAGTCGTTTTCGTCGGGAATCGAAAATGTATTCAGTAAGCCGGAACCGGCAACGATGGATTGACCATGAAGGTTGAATCACTCAATATCCACAGTCTCGATTATATAGAGAAAATGTGGCAGCGTTACCAGCTGGACCCTTACGGGGTATCTGCCACCTGGCGTACCTATTTTGCTGAACTGGGCCGGGACGGACCATCCGTGGAACCGGTCCCGCCGCCACCGGTTGTTCTCGGCAGGCAACAGCTTCACCAGGGATTCGGGCCGGGCGGCAAGCTCTGTGCGGGCTGCGGCAAGGCGGAGGCGATGTCGTTTCTGCAGTACAATGTCAGTTTACTGGTACGAAACTACCGGGTGCGCGGGCACCTCCTCGCCAAGGTCAGTCCGCTGGAGATGCCACCGCGGTCACTTCCTGAACTGGAGCTCGACTATTACGGGATGAGTGAAGAAGATTTCGATCTTCTCTTCAATTTTGGCCATATTTCCGGCCAACAGGCGATGCCCCTGCGCAGGATTTTTGAGATCCTGAAAAAAACCTACACCGAGTATATCGGCGTGCAGTTCATGCATATCGATGCCCTGGTTGAAAGGGAATGGCTGCAGGAGCGGATGGAGTCCTCGCAAAATACCCTCGTGCTTTCCAAAAAACAGCAGATCAGGATCCTGGAGCAGTTAACCGATGCGGTCGTGTTCGAGCAATTCATCCAGAAGAAATTTGTCGGAGCCAAATCGTTTTCCCTGGAAGGAGCGGAAACCCTCATCCCGCTTCTCAACCAGGCTATCGAAAAAGCCGTTGCCCAAGGCGTGGACCATATCGTCATAGGCATGCCCCATCGAGGTCGGCTCAATGTGCTGGCCAATATCATGGGAAAACATCCGCACACGATTTTTGGTGAATTCAAGGATGCGGATGCGGAGCTGAATATTGGGCGCGGCGATGTCAAGTATCATAAAGGATATCATCGCGAGTGGCTCACCGACGAAGGAAAAAAGATCACCCTTGATCTCTCCTTTAATCCCAGTCATCTGGAATTTGTCGGACCGGTCGCCCAGGTGGCGCTCAAGGCCCTCCTGGTTAAACAGGGCGATAGTGCGTCGCAGAAAGGGCTGTTGATCCTGATTCACGGAGATGCGGCAATCGCCGGAGAGGGTATCGTGCAGGAAACCCTGAATCTGAGCGGACTTGCGGATTTCACCGTGGGGGGAACGCTGCATGTGGTGGTCAACAACCAGATCGGCTTTACCACCTTGCCGGCGGAAGGCCGCTCGACCGTCTATGCCAGCGATGTGGCGAAGATGCTCCAGACCCCGATCTTTCACGTAAATGGCGAAGTTCCCGGCGCGGTGTCCCAATGCCTGGAGGTAGCGCTTGATTTTCGGCACAAATTCAAACGCGATGTGGTGCTGGATATGTACTGCTATCGCCGCAGAGGGCACAATGAGGGAGACGAGCCGCGCTTCACCCAGCCACTGATGTATCGATTGATCGATCAGCGGCCCACGGTAATGACCCGCTATACGGAACACCTGGTTGCCCTCGGCGAGCTGACGGCAGAGGAGGCGGAAGCTATCAGACGCTCCCGGGAACATTTTTTGGAGGAAGAATACGGGAAGCTGGTGGCCGACCTGGATCCCGATGCAGACCATGGCTGTCTGTTTATGCCGGCTGCCGGCAGCTATCGCGGGGGGGCGGACGCTCGTTTTCCGGAGGTCGCCACGGAAGTGGACCGTGAATCACTGGTGCGGATCGGAAAGGCGTTGACCACCCTCCCTTCCGGTTTCAATGTTCACCCCAAACTCGACAAGCTGCTTGAAACCCGGCGGCAGATGTATACCGAACACGGTCAGCTGGACTGGGGCGCCGCTGAAGGCCTGGCCCTTGCCTCCCTGGTCGACCAGCAGGTAGCCGTGCGACTATGCGGCCAGGACAGCCAGCGAGGGACGTTCAGCCATCGTCATAGTGTCCTGCACGACAGAGAAAGCGGCGACAGCTATATGCCGCTTGCCCATATCAGTCCATCCCAGGGCCGGATCGATATTGTCAACAGCCCGCTGACCGAAGGAGCGGTTCTCGGTTTCGAGTACGGGTATTCAACCGCCTTTCCCGAATCCCTGGTGATCTGGGAGGCGCAGTTCGGCGATTTTGCCAACGCAGCGCAGGTCTATATCGATCAGTTTATCGCCTCAGCCGAGACCAAATGGAATCTGCTTTCGGGACTGGTTCTCTTATTACCCCACGGCCTGGAAGGCACCGGGCCGGAACACGCCAGCGCCCGCCTGGAGCGGTATCTGGCCCTGGCCGCAACCGACAACTATCAAGTGGTCTATCCCACTGAACCGGCACAGATCTTTCATCTGCTCCGGCGGCAAGTACTGCGGAAGATCCGTAAACCGCTGATCGTCATGTCGCCGAAAAGCCTGCTCCGGCATCCCGAAGCCGTTTCTTCGTTTTCGGCCCTGTCCTCCGGCTCGTTCCGCAAAATTATCGTTGACGAAACGGTGGTTGCCCAAGAGGTGCGGCGGATCCTGTTATGCACCGGAAAAATCTACTATGATCTCCTGCAGGCTCGACAGGAAAGGGAATTGACCAATGTTGCCATCGTCCGCGTCGAGCAATTGTATCCTTTGCCGAAAGACGCCCTGCTGACGGCGCTGAAGCACTATCCCGAGGACATATCACTGATCTGGGTGCAGGAGGAGCCGCTCAATATGGGGGCCTACCCGTTCATCCATCTGAAATATGGTAATCTCCTCGGCACATACTGGCGCTTTGCCAGGGTCGGTCGTCCGGAATCGGCGACGCCGGCCACGGGATCGGCTGCCAGTCATAAGCTTGAGCAGATACGACTGATAGAAGAAGCCTTTGCGAGCGAGGGAAACACATGATAATCGACGTTGTGGTGCCTGACCTGGGAGAATCGATTACCGAGGTCGAGATCGGTGAATGGCTGGTTACGGTGGGCGACGCGTTCCGCCGGGACGACCCTCTTGTGGCAATCGAGTCCGATAAGGCGACCGTTGAACTCCCCGCTCCCGAGGCAGGGATCCTGGTGGAGATTGTCAAGCAGCAGGGTGAGGTGGTTTCGATCGGCGGGGTCATCGGGCGCATCGATACCACGCAGTCCGGCACCGACGGAGAAGAAAAGAGTTCCGCTTCGAAGTCCCAATCCGCAGCCGCGCCGGTCGAAGCAGAAAAAAAAGTAATGCCATCGGCTGCCGGTGTGCTGGCCCGGAACAACCTATCTGCGGAACAGGTGAGTGGTTCCGGCCCGGGGGGACGGATATTGAAAGAGGATGCCGTCCGGGAAGCGGCAAAACAATCGGCGAGGCCGGCTTCGCCGGGGCAACCCGGCGCATCTTCCCCGCCGGCCGACGAAGATGGAGTAGTACAGGGAGAGCACCGCGTCCCGATGACCCTGTTGCGCCGGACTATCGCAGGCCGGCTGCTGGAAGCCACACAGGGGATGGCCCTGCTCACGACCTTCAACGAGGTGGACTTATCGGCGGTCAAAGAGCTGCGGGCGACGCTGGGAACGGAATTTTCTGAAAAATATGGCGTGCGGCTCGGCTTCATGTCCTTCTTTGTCAAGGCGGCCATTGCCGGTCTGGGCGATTTCCCCGTGGTCAACGCCAGGTTGGACGGGAACGATATCGTCTATCATGATTATTGTGATATCGGTGTGGCCATTGGCGGCGGCAAGGGACTGGTCGTGCCGGTTATCCGCCGGGCAGAACAGCTGAATTTCGCCGAGATAGAACTCAAAATTGCCGATTTCGGTCAAAGGGCCAAAGACAATGCCCTCTCCCCCGAGGAGTTGAGCGGCGGCACCTTTACCATCAGCAACGGTGGGGTTTACGGATCGATGTTGTCGACACCCATCGTCAATCCTCCGCAAAGCGCCATACTCGGACTCCATGCTATCAAGGACCGGCCGGTGGTGGTCAATGGCAAGATCACGATCCGTCCGATAATGTACCTGGCGTTATCCTACGATCACCGCATCATCGACGGCCGCGAAGCGGTGGGTTTTCTCAAAGGCCTGAAGGAGAGGATTGAACTGCCGCAAAAACTTCTCCTGGAGATCTGAGCATGCTGTCAACTACCGTCGGCAAAGACGAATATGATCTGTTGGTTATCGGCGGCGGGCCGGGGGGGTATGTCGCCGCCATCCGCGCCGCCCAATTGGGCAAACGAGTCGCCTGCGTGGAACAAGGCAGGACCCTTGGCGGCACCTGCCTCAATGTTGGCTGCATCCCCAGCAAGACGCTGCTTGAATCCTCCGGCATGTATCACGAGTGCAATGAGGCGATGGCGGTCCATGGTATTACCATGGAAAGGGTCTCTTTTGATCTCAAGAGCATGATGGCCCGCAAGGATGCCATCGTGCAAACCCTCGCTTCCGGCATTGACTTCCTGTTCAAGAAAAACGGGATTGACAGATTTGCAGGCAGGGCCCGCCTGCTGGACAATCGGACAGTCGAGGTTACCGGAGGATACGAAGGGACAGTGCGGGCCAGGACCATACTGGTTGCCTCGGGCAGCAAAGCTGCTGCCATCCCGGGGGTGAATTTCGACGGAAATCGGGTCATCTCCAGTACTGAGGCGCTCACCCTGTCCGAGGTACCCAGGCGGCTGGTGGTGGTGGGGGCCGGGGCGATCGGGTTGGAGTTGGGGTCGGTATGGCTCCGGCTTGGAGCTGAGGTGACGGTGGTGGAATCTCTGGACCGTGTGCTTCCGGCAGCCGATCAGGACATCTCGAAACAAGCCCTGCGAATCTTCAAGAAGCAGGGGTTTACGTTTATTCTGGGTGCCCGGATCTCCGCTATCGAGCCGGTCGAGGACGGCTGCCGGGTCACGATTGCCGGCCGGGAACCGCTGACGGCAGATAAGGTTCTCATCGCCACCGGACGAAAACCGAACACTCACGGGTTGGGTTTTGCAGAACTTGGCGGCACTACCGATCAGCGGGGATTCATCGAAGTGGATGATTGCTGGCAGACCTCGCTTCCCGGGATTTATGCCGTCGGTGATGTGATCGGCGGGGCGATGCTGGCCCATAAGGCCTCTGCAGAAGGGTTGGCTTGTGTCGAACGATTGTTCACCGGCTACGGCCATGTCAATTACCAGGCACTGCCAAGTATTGTCTATACTCATCCGGAGATCGCCTCAGTCGGCAGGACCGAGTCGTCCTTAACGGCGGATGGGGTGCCGATCAAAACGGGGACCTGTTCTTTCAAGGCCAATGGCCGAGCGCTCGCCCTCGGAGATACCGACGGATTGGTCAAAGTCATTGCCCACCGGGACACCGACCGACTGTTGGGGGTCCACATCATCGGGGGGCAGGCCGGGGACCTGCTCGCCGAAGCGGTAGCCGCGATGGAGTTTGCCGCCAGCAGCGAAGATCTGGCCCGCGTCTGCCATGCCCATCCGACCCGCTCTGAGGCATTGCAGGAGGCCGCTCGGACGATCGGCCAGGCCGCCGTTCACGGATAACCCGCATCGAAAGCGAAACCAGCATTCACCAGGAGCTTGAAATGGGTGTCAATCTTACGCGGAAAATCATTGAATCGCATCGTGTTGAAGGCCGGCTTCAGCCGGGCGAAGAAATTGCCCTCAAAATTGATCATACCCTGTTGCAGGACGCCACCGGCACCATGGCGATGCTCGAATTCGAGTCATTGGGGCTGGACCGGGTCCGTGTCGATCTCGCCGCCCAGTATGTCGATCACAACCTGTTGCAGACCGATTTCAGAAATGCGGACGATCACCGCTATCTGCAAAGCGCCTGCGCTCGTTATGGCATCCATTTCAGCATGCCGGGCAACGGCATCTCCCATCAAGTCCATCTGGAGAATTTCGGCAAACCGGGGCTCATCCTGATCGGCGCCGACAGTCACACGCCGGCGGCGGCTGGTCTCTCCATGCTCGCCTTTGGCGCCGGAGGACTCGATGTTGCGCTGGCCATGGCGGGGCGTCCGTATTATCTGCCCTGCCCGAAGGTGTTAGGTGTAAGGCTCGAAGGCATCTTGCCGCCATGGGTAAGCGCCAAGGACATCATCCTCGAGATGCTGCGTCGCTACGGAGTAAAAGGATGCCTTGGAATGGTCGTGGAATATTTCGGTCCGGGGGTGGCCTCCTTGACGGTTGAGGATCGGGCTGCCATCGGCAATATGGGTACGGAACTGGGAGCGACCAGCTCGATATTTCCTTCTGACGAAAACACCCGGAGATATCTTGCCTCCCAGCTGCGAGAGGCTGATTGGCTTCCGCTGGAGGCGGATGAAAACCCGGAATACGATGAATATGACACGATAGATCTGGCCAAAGTCGAGCCGCTTATCGCCCGTCCGTCATCACCCGGCAATGTCGTTGCCGTGCGCGAGGTGGCTGGTACCCGTGTCGACCAGGTCATTATCGGCTCCAGCGCCAACAGCGGCCTGAAAGATCTGCTGCGGGTATCCTCGATTATCAAAGGACGACATAGCGCCTCCCACACGGATCTGCACATCAACCCCGGCAGCCGCCAGGTACTTGAGAACGTGATAGCGGCCGAAGGATTGCTGCCGCTTATCAAGGCAGGTGCCAAAATTCACCAGTCCGGCTGCCTGGGATGCATCGGCATGGGCCAGGCACCGGGTACCGGCCAGGTGAGCCTCCGCACCTTTCCCAGAAATTTCCCCGGACGTTCCGGAACAAAGGACGATCAGGTGTACCTCTGCTCACCGGAAACGGCCGCGGCCGCGGCACTAAGAGGCGTCATAACGGACCCGCGCGAACTTGGAGAGGAGATGGAGTATCCGGTTATCCATGATCCGGAGCAGCGGTTGGTGGACCGGTCTTCCATCATTTACCCTTCTGCAGATTTGCAGGCAACCGAAGTCGTGCGCGGGCCCAATATCACCCCTTTTCCGGACCTCGCCCCGTTGCCGGACAACCTGAAGCTGCAGGTGGCACTGAAGGTCGGCGACAATATCTCAACAGATGCCATCATGCCGGCAGGTAACACGGTTCTGCCCCTGCGGTCGAACATCGAGGCGATCAGCAGGTTTGTCTTCTATCAGATAGCCCCTGATTTTCATGAACGGTGCCGCCTCGTTGAAAATGGAGCGGTGATCGGCGGCGAAAACTACGGTCAAGGGTCCAGCCGGGAACATGCCGCCCTGGCCCCCCGCTTTCTCGGAATACGCCTCAAGCTGGCAAAAAGTTATGCCCGGATCCACAAGGCGAATCTGTGCAATTTCGGCATTCTTCCCCTGATATTCAAAAACCCATCTGATTACGATAGGATAAAAGATTTGTCAGTGATCGAATTGGCTGGTATCAGAACCAGTATTCAACGAGGTGAAACAGAAATTGCCATCAGGGTTGATGGGCAGGAAATACAGACCCTGCTGGAGGTTTCCGACCGGCAGCGGCAGAGCCTGCTGGCCGGCGGGACTTTGAATCTGGTACGCCGGGAGTTGGGGGAAACGCAGCACCGCAATCCTTGAGCGTGCTGAATCCCCCTGCTCAATAGGAGTAAACGTTTTTGTTGTCCATCCACTGGAAAATCGTCAGCGGCAGTTAGTGGCGACGGGGGCAGACCCAGAAGCATACACAACAAACTGATTTGATTTTCATTTAATGCCTCCATATTTAAAAGTATAACGCCAAAATCACCAGCTTGCCCGGTGGTTGTGCTAACCTAAAATTGACCAGGAAAGCGGGTTAGTGATTACCGAAAATTGACCACCCTGAGCAAAGCACTTTCGATTAGGATGTTGCATTTCTGAACATTCAATGCGGAGGTGGGGAATTGCTCAAAATGGATCAATACGAATACCTCAGGACTGCCCATAGGGTTTACGGCAAGAACATCAGCGAACTGGTAAGACAGACGGGCCATTCGCGCAACACGATCAAAAAGGCTCTGCGAGGTGAACCGTGGGGCTACAAGGAACGTGAGCAGCAACTACTACCGGTATTAGGTCGATATCGTTCGACAATCGAGGAATGGCTGAGAGGCGACAAAGAGCAGCCGAAGAAGCAGCGCCACACCGCACGGCGGATATACAACCGATTACGAGTAGAACAGGGGTATCAAGGAAGTGAATCCAACGTCCGTCGCTTTGTGCGGGAGATGAAAATGGAGTTGGGGCTTCATCTCTCCAGCCAGGTGTTCATCTCCTGTGAAGCTGAGGCGGGCCAGGAAGCGGAGGTAGATTGGGGCACTGCGACGGCGGTGCTCGGCGGAAAAGCAGCCCGGCTGAAATTTTTCTGCATGCGAAGCAAATTTTCCGGGAAGCATTTCGTCCGGTTTTACCCTTGTGAGCGTTAGCAGGCATTTTTTGACGCCCACATCAAAGCCTTTGAGTTTTTCGGCGGGGTCTTTCCGGTGCTGATCTACGACAATTTAACAACTGCGGTTCGCAAAGTTTTGCAGGGCAAAAGGCGAATTGAGCAGGAAAGCTTTCGTATATTCAAGGCCTATTACAGTTTTACCGCACGGTTCTGCACCCCTGCCGGCGGCAACGAAAAAGGTGGGGTGGAGGGATTGGTGGGCTTTGCTCGGCGGAACTATATGGTTCCGGTGCCGGAGGCTGAAAGCCTTGAGGAACTCAATGAAAAGCTCCTCAGTGACTGCCTGGCGTACGGATCGCATCAGCTGGCCGGACGCTCGGAGAGTGTTGCCGAACGTTACGAAGGCGAGAAAGCTCATCTCCTTGAGACGCCCGAAGTAGCCTACAGCAATATCCGGTTGCACGAGGCTCGGGTCGATAAATTCGCCACGGTAACGGTGGACAAGAACCGCTACTCCGTACCATGGCGATACGCCGGCCGTAAACTGAAGATCCTTGCGCATGTGGACCAGGTGGAGATTTTTGCCGGCAGCAAACGACTGGCAGTCCACCAACGCCTGTTCGCCAACAACAACTGGAGTCTTGCCCCGGAGCATTACCTGGAGTTGATTGAGCAACGTCCGATGGCGTTTGCCAGTGCTCGAGTGATTCGGCAATGGCGCGAACACTGGCCTCAGTCGCTGCATCAATTGCTCGCACATTTCTGCCGTATGCAGGGAGAGACCAAAGGGATCAAGGATTTTATTGCCGTACTGATGCTCTATAGCCGCTATAAGGCGAGCGACGTGGAGGCGGCGGTGGAACTTGCCCTGGAAAAGAATCTTACCGGCAGCGAAGGTGTCCGGCATCTGTTGATCTATGCCAATGAACCGAACATCGCCATTGCCCCGCTTGCCGACTGGTCCAGCCTGCCATCTCCCGACGTGAGCGTCTATGGAGTGTTGGGAGGCGTGCAATGATGACGGCGACCATGATCCAATTGCGCGAGCATCTCAAGGCACTGAACCTATCGACCACGGCTCGGGATCTGGAAGCCAAGATCCGTCAGGCAAAAGAGAGTGGCCCCGGCTACGATGAGTTTTTGCTGGAGCTGACGACGGCCGAGTTGCAGGCCAGAGCGGAGAACAGACTCAACCGCCGGATACGGGAGGCAAAATTCCCTCTGCTGAAGACCTTGGAGGGTTTTGATTTTGCCGCCGTGGCCGATCTCGACATCCGACTGCTGCGGGAGTTGAGCGGATGCGATTATATCAAGGAGCATCGCAATGTTATTTTTCTTGGCCGCAGCGGTACCGGTAAGACCCATCTGGCAACGGCGCTCGGCGTTGAAGCCTGCAGGCACAATTACCGGACCAGGTTTGTCAGTTGCTATGGCTTGGTGAACGAACTTATTGAAGCCCGTCAGGAGAAAGATCTTCAGCGTCTGATTGGACGGCAGGCGCGTTACGATCTGCTGATTCTCGATGAACTCGGTTATATCCCGTTTTCCAAGGAAGGCGCGGAATTGCTCTTTCAGGTTCTTGCCGAGCGTCAGGAGAAAGGGTCGGTGATTATCACCACGAACCTCGGTTTTGCCGACTGGACGCAGGTATTCGGCGATCCGGTGATGACCGCTGCCCTTCTTGATCGATTGACGCACAGAGCCCACATCGTCAACTGCCTGTGGGACAGCTATCGTTTGAAGGAAAGTCTCAAAGGGCACCAGCCAAAACAAGGGAAACGATGATGAATGTCATAGCATACAATCCACAGAAAGGCCGACTGGAAACGATCACGGTCCATTTTACCGAAGCCACCACAACATGGTTTGCTGGTATGGCACGCCCTGAAAACGTCACTATGATCACCGATCTCGACGGTGCTTTGCTGATCACTCGTGATGACAGGGGTTATCCCGTAATTATTTATGATGTCTCACGAAAGGGTATAAATTACAGCCGCGAAAAGGCTGGAGAATTGTTTAATCAGGCTTTGTTGCAAAATTAAACCAACAACGGAGGAGCATTCCGGGGGCAGGAGAAATTCCGGTCGCCTACGGCTCCCTCCATTTCTCCTGCCCCCGGAAACAATCATGCTGGGTGCTACCCTGTCACCCTACTATTTCTTAAATTCAGGGTGGTCAAAATTCGGTGATCACAGGTGGTCAATTTTCGGTTGTCATTCGCACATTTCTTGCTTTTCTCTTATGAGGCATCCCACCTCAATACCATACCTTTTTCCAATCCGAGAATTCTGAGGGACGCAATTGGTAACGAGCAAAATTCCCCTCATGCAGATTGATAAGCTCTGTCTCGACCACTTCTACAAAGCGAGCCTTATCGTTTGGAGGGATCTCTTTTTCAGCCATCTTGACTAACCAGTTCACGGCACTTCGCTTGTCCATGCAATTACGCACCACTTCAGCTACGAGTTTTTTTATCTGCTGCCGATACTGCAGCCTGAAAGGATCGGGCTCGCCCATGGACTGCCGGATAGCAGAGTACCTCTTGCAGGATCTTCCATAAGCCCAGACAAAAACATCACGGAGGAGCTCAACCTTATTCAACTCATAAACGGCCACAGTGCCGTCAATGTAGGCCTGAGTTGGCACATCGAGAAAGGAGAGGGGGCAGAGGTTTCGACGAATCAACGGGATATTGGCGGCAAGGCGCGAAACACGTTTGTTAACATCTAAAAACGGCTGCAGATATGGCAGATGTACCATTGTAAAAAAGGCTTGTTCGAAAGGGTCCTCAATTTTTGATGCAAAGGTAAGGATTTGCCCAAAACATTCATCAATCAGCTGAGGTACTTCTAAGGGATGATACACACTACCGCCGATCTTTACAGGAGTGGTTCTTAATCGACCGCATGCCTGTGGATCTGCCAAAAGGTTGTTGGACAGCAAGGCATGCAGGTTGAGAATAGTATATCTATTGAAACCTATTTCAGCTGCCTGCTCAACCAAAAGTTCAATGGCATCCTTATGGTTCAGAAGCATCTGCGTTTCCATCGCATTTTTGCCTTCCGCTGCTTCACCTTGCCCAAGAAGTCGTTCTGTTTCTAATAGCGAATAGGTATTTCCTTCCAATCGGCTTGAGTTCCAGCAAAGGTCGATCAATAATCGATTGAATATCTGCTGTGCATAGGTTCCGGCTAATTGCTGATCATCCGACGAGCGCCCTATATCGTAAAGCCTATGCCGATAGTCCTCAGCAAGATAGAATGTCCGGTTTGGTTGGTATGCATCTAGAAAGGCTCGATTGTACCCCACTGGATTCCGAATCTGTATTGGCGCACGAATGGCCCTTTTTGTCTTTTCACCTTCGGGAGATAAAGGGATGTACGTTTCACCGGAAAAAGCCGCTTTCAGTGGAGGAATTACGACATTGAGGTTATTTGGCACTCTGTAGCGACTGGCTCTACCTCTGCCTTCAGCTATGAGACGTTGCTGTTCGACAAGCTGTGATAGACGTCGCTGCAAGGTTCGACGAGCTATCCTCTCTTCTAGTGCCGAATTAATTTCTTCAATTCCACCACCATTCGGAAAGGAACTCACGGCTTCTACGATACTATCGAGGTCTTTTTGAGAGATTTGTTTTGGCATGGTAAAATTATTATGGCGCAATTTTCGTAATCGCGCCATAATAATTTGCTTTTCTGGCGCAATAAACAATCGCGCCACTTGAGAGGAGTGACATAAAGTACTTTTTCGTCACCTAAAAAGACCTTCTAAGAGCTAAAATGGCTTCTTTTTAGAGACATTTCTATATAATATCAGGCACATATCTTGGTCCGTCCTCAATTTATTCAGGCCCCTAAACAAATATCATTATCATTCGACACATAATTTTAAAAAGGAATTGGACCCTCATTGTCGTCATTATCTAGTGGTATCATGTTGCCTGCAAAATCAAGAAATACCCCTAATGAATCGCATAAATTTTTCACAACTTGACTGTATTTCAACTTTTCATCAATATTCTTCGTTTTCGACATATCATTTAATGCTGACATCAATTCTTTTGAAATGCCATCTAACATTTTATCTGGATCCATAATTACCCTATAGTGATGAGTTTAATTTTTTAAAAATCTTGCATATATACGCTAAGAAAAAAGCTTTTTTATATATCTGTATTTTTAATTCATAACATGAAAATCACCGGCTTGCCCGGTGCATTTTCTGGTTGGAATTTAGTTTCATGTCTCTTGGATTTTTGAATTCCTGCCTCAACCTTTTTCCTTGTCTTTACCTTCCTTCAATTGCTTGATCACCCGATCAAAGTCACTCTCAAATAGGTGGTCCTGAACGATGCGGTATTTTTCAAATTCACTCTCGGCATGCTTCCTGGCCAGCTTATGGCGTCGAGATTATAATGATTCGTGGAGTAGGTTTTGCCGTCTGTCGCAGTTATTCGGAATTTCCTAATAACTGAATACGGGTCCAGTTCATCTGAGTCAAAAATATTTTTTAGATGTTCGTTTATTGTTGGAATAGACACACTGAACAGTACTGCGATGAGCTTCTGGGTCAACCAAATCGTTTCGTCCTCGTACCGGGCCTCGATGCTCTGTTCTCCTGCTTGCCCGGTAAAGATCAGGAACTCCGCTGTACTATTACGAATCAGCCGTTTCCCATTGTCCTTATCCTGTTTCATGATGAATCCTCTACTCATCCATTATTCGAAACCCTTCAGCCAAAACGATCTGTTCACCCCGTCTGACACAAATACTAACAGCCGGTTGGGAAATTTTCAGCAATCCGGCCAATTGAGTCATTGTGATTCCCAACTCGACGGTGGCCCAATAGCAAAAAACACTACGGGCTTTGACTTTCGCGGGTTGTTTACCTGGCGTGTAGAGTTGATCAGGTTCAAGCCCATATATCGTTGCCGATTTTTGCCCCAGTCTATCCAGATCCCATCCTTTGGCTTTCAAAGCATATCGGCGCTTTAAAGACTCACCGGCGGCTTTGAGTACCACATCGACAAAATCGGAATCACCGAGAATGCGTTCGTCACTTTTGATGTGAATATTGGCCTTGCGTACCTGTTCGATCACTGACCATCCTCCGCTGCTGCGAACAAGGCCGCCGCCGGTCAGATCGGGACGTTTTCCCATTTCGATGCCATCGGAGACATACGCCTTGTAGCGGTGCCGCGCTTCTGATTTCTGGTCCCCAAAGAGATTGAGCACATAAGCTGTTTCCTGCCAATCGTTTTTCTTTTTCCCCATGATAACGCCATGGCCGCTGAAAGAGTAACGATCCAGTTTATCAATATCGCTTACAAGTCCGGCACGTAACGGATTAAGGTGAATATAGCGGATCAGTTCCAATAAATAGGACTCCTCCTGGCATAATATGGATTTGTAGCGGTTTTGGAAAAGCTGACCATTGCGGTGATGCCTGCGGTTGAAGCTCATGGCATGGCCGGTCAAGAGCCGACGCATAACTGTAGACAGCGGTTGGCTGCCACTGCGCAACAAGAGATGAAAATGATTGGGTATCAAGGCCCAGGCGAAACAGCTGGTCTTTGTATCGGACAGGACATTACCGAGTCGTTGGAGAAAAGCGTGACGGTCGATATTGTCCTTGAATATCGTTCTGCGCTCGATTCCTCTTACAATCACATGATGGAGTGCCCCAGGGGCGTCTATGCGTGCTTGGCGTGGCATGCATCAACTATTAAAAGATGACTATAAAGAATGAAAGTTATATTTTTATGGGCGTCCCCCAGGCCCATGCTTAAAAGATGACTATAAAGAATGAAAGTTATATTTTTATGGGCGTCCCCCAGGCCTCCATTGCCAGGGCGATTCCCAGTTGCCGGCAATAACGCTGCTGGCTCTGCCCAGATTGTTGCCAGCCGTTAATATGTTGCTGCCAGAATGATTGCTTGGTGCCGTGTTTCTGATCTGCTTGTTGTTCCACGATGCATGCCTCCAAAAAAATTTTCGGCGTACATGACCATGTCTCAGGCTCGTTGACCAGATGGGGTTAATTTGACGGTTACACC
>CAZSOA010000054.1:0-18738 GCA_964608305.1 uncultured Desulfofustis sp.
GCTCGTTTGCCCGTTCCCGTGCTGCGCATCAACCGTCACCGGCTCCGGCAGGAATGGCATCGCCGCGGGTGGCCACGGATTTTGAGATCGGCTCTGGTGCCGGCGCTCATGGAGAGGAAGAGCAATCGGGCACACCTGAGGATGGGCTGGCCGCCATAAGGCGCAATGACCCCGGTTTTGACGCGAAGTACTTCGTCGAGGTTGCCTCGGATGTCTTCTTCCAGATTCAGGCTGGTTGGACCGGCCGGGATCTGTCGACCTATCGGCATTTGCTTGGTGATCAACTGGCCGCGGAGTATGAGCGTCATTTTGCTGAAATGCGTGCCGCGGGGCGGATCAATCGCCTCGAAAATATCGCTGTTCGCAACGTGAAAATCGCTGCGGCCGGCAACCGCGATGGTGAGGACTTCATTACCGTCCTCTTTACGGCGTCGCTGCTCGATTATACGATTGATGAACAGAGTGGCGAATGTATTGACGGTAGTCGCACCAATCCGATAACATTTGCTGAGCATTGGACCTGGGCAAGGCCGGTCGGCACCGAAAACTGGCGATTGGAAGCAATCGAGGTGGTCGAGGAACGGCAGCTTTAAGGTCGGCGTTGACTGCGGGGGAAAATCGGGTGGATATCAGTCAGTTTCGTCGAGAGTTTCGCGCGGGCGGCTTGCGCCGAGAGGATCTGCACCAAGACCCGTTCCTCCAGTTTTCCATCTGGTTTGAGACGGCCCGCGCCTCCGAGCGTGACGATCCGAACGCCATGGTCCTGGCGACGGTTGACCCTGCCGGGCAGCCGAGTCAGCGGACCGTCCTGCTGAAATATTTCGATGACCATGGTTTTGTTTTCTTTACCAATTACGGCAGCCGGAAAGCCACGGAGATTGCCGGTAACGACCGGGTAAGCCTCCTGTTCTGCTGGCTCGAGCTTGACCGGCAGGTTATTATCAGCGGTCGGGCCGCGAAAGTGCCGACCGCTGATTCGGCCCGCTATTTTCTCAGCCGACCGCGGGACAGCCAGGTGGCGGCCTGGGTGTCGAGTCAGAGTCGGATCCTTGAATCCCGCCAGGCGTTGCTGCAGAAATTCGCCGAAATGAAGCAAAAATTCGGAGCCGGGAAAATTCCGCTGCCGTCGTTCTGGGGCGGCTATCGGGTCTCGCCGTCAACCATTGAATTCTGGCAGGGGCGAGAAAACCGATTGCATGATCGCTTCCTCTATCGGCATCAGGGCGAACACGGGTGGACGATTGAGCGGCTTTCACCCTGACCTTCCCGTTGCCCTGCTCGGCTGCCGACGCTATCGGGAGCTCCCCGGTGTGACCGTGTCGGATCATCCTTTGATTACCGCAAGCGGGCGGAGAATCTCGACGATATCAACCAGATCCCGCTGGTTGGCAATCACCGTGGCGATATCCTTGTAGGCTCCGGCCGCTTCTTCGAGATCCCGTCGGCCGCGAACGGCGTGTATCACTCCCTGTTCGTCAAGCAGCCGTCTTTCCCGTTCAAGATCAAGCTGTCGCTGTGCCTGCTTCCTTCCCATTTTCCGTCCGGCCCCATGCGAACATGAGTGGAAACTTTCCTTGTTGCCACGGCCGCTGACAATATAACTGTTTGTTCCCTGTGAACCGGGAATGATGCCCAGCTCGTCGCGTTCTGCTCGCGTGGCTCCTTTTCGGTGAATGACCACCGTTGTGCCGAAGTGGTGTTCCTCTTCGGCGTAATTATGGGCAATATTGATCGGTTCGGCAAAATCGATATCGGTGGATACCACTTCAACCAGAGCGGCTCTGACCTGGTCGCAAATCATTCGCCGATTGGCCTCGGCAAAGGCCACACAATACCGCATTTCCCGCAGATAGCATTGGCCCTCGTCGCTGTCAAGCGGCAGTGACGCCAGTTGCCAGGAAGATGGTACCGGCGACTTCCAGCGTTTGTTCAGGGCAATGGCCAGCTTATTGTAATGATTGGCGACGCGAAACCCAAGATTACGGCTGCCGGAATGGACCATAAACCAGATGAATCCATCACTGCTCTGCTGGATTTCGATGAAATGATTCCCCCCGCCAAGCGTACCGATCTGCGCTCGAGCTCGATCGAATTCCTGTTCGACGATAGGCGGGGGGGCATAGCTGCGGTATTCGCCTGGTCCGTCAGGCATTACCTGAGCGGGCAACGGGTGCCGATGATGCTTGAATCCGAGCGGCACGGTTGCCCGGATCTGTTGCATTACCCGCTTCAGGTGATCCCGGTTGATCCCGGTCAGCGAGGTCTTGATTGCGCCCATGCCACAGCCGATATCGACACCGACCGCATTGGGCACGATTGTCTTGTCGGCTGCCAGCACACCACCGATAGGCATGCCGTAGCCGAAGTGGGCATCCGGCATAATGGCGATGTGGTGGAAGGCGAATGGCAGATTGGCAAGATTGCGCGCCTGCTGCAGAGCCTCTGCCTCAAGGTCGTCAAGCCAGAGCTTGATCGGGATGGCTTCGTCGGTGATGGTTCGTTTCATAAAGGCAAGCTGCTGACGGGACTCGTTTTTACCTCGATATCTCCGATACGCAGGCGGGTTAACATAAGCATATCATAAGCAGCCGATCGGTACTGGCAAGGAGACGTGGTGTTTCAGAACGGCGGTGGGCTGAAGCAGGTTTGCGGCTGCAGTGTCAGAGGGTGTATGAATTGAAGGAAGCAGGCGTGCAGGAGCAGTCTGTTTTTCAAGCACCCTCTGCCGTAGAGTCGATCGCCGACAATCGGTGCATTGAGCCCGAGCGGATGGGCGGCATGCAGACGCAACTGGTGGGTCCGGCCGGTAACCGGTCGGAATTCGATCCTCGTGCCGCGCGGATCAGGACCGATGGTGCGCCAGTGGGTGATTCCTTTTTTCCCATTGATTGGGTCGTAGACCTGGCATGGGCGATTATTTGGGTCGAGCCGAAACGCAAGTTCGATCGTTCCGGAATGGTGCTTCGGGAGGCCATTGATAACGGCAAGATAGCGCTTGCGTACCTGTCGTTCCGCAAATTGGCGGGCCAGGTGGCGGTGGGCCGCGGCAGTGCGGGCCAGCAGCATCAGCCCGGAGGTCTGCATGTCCAACCGGTGAACGGCCGGCTGGTCGGGCAGATCGGGGAAATGACGTCTGATCCGAGAAACAGCGCAATCCTGCTTGTCCGGTCCGCGCCCGGGAACGGCGAGCAGATCGCATGGTTTGTCAATCACAATCAGGGCCGCATCCCAATGGATAATTGTCGGTTCAGCAACTATCATATTCGTGTATCACTGCCGCAGAGCATGAAGCCGAGCAACGGGCCGCATTTGTCTTCGCAGGGCGGATAGAAACGGCCATGCTGTCGGCGTGCCGAACGATTGTCCCGGCCAAAAAAGAACTCAGCCAGGGATAGCGGTGTCAGGCCCAGTACGGCCGCCTGGTTGAGCAGTTTCGGAGCGCAGCAGTCGCCGGTCCCGGTTGGCAGTCCGCTTTGTCTACCGCAGGCTGCCGCAAGGGATACGTGCTCACCGCGGAAGTTGGTGACCCGATAGAGGTTCTGTAAACAACGGGTTAACCTGCGGGAGGCGTCCCGGCGCTGTTCGAACAAGGTGAGGTAGATACCAGACGAGCGATCCGGCAGCGTAGCGATTTGTCTGCTCAGATCGGAGATATATCGCTCGGTCGGCGTGTTGATTGCATCGAAAATCACCGGGTCAAAAAGCGGCGGTGCCCAGCCTGGTATGAGCCAGCGCCCGTTATACTGGCCGGAAAAGGCATAGAGCCAACAGCTGCTGCCGTCACTAAGCCGGCCCTCGAGTACGCCGAACATTTTTCCGCGGCCTTCACCAAACAGGCATTCGGTGGACACCAGCGAATCCGGCAATGTTCTCTGGCCGGGGAGTGAAAGGGAGCCGGTTTGTCTGAGGTAATCACGCAAAACGAGTGCCTGCTGTGCCGCATTACCAGCCGGCAGTCGATGTTCGGCAGTGCAGCGTCGACACCAGGCGGAGCAGCTGGGTTCGCCCGGTTGCGTTGAGACGTCGGTTTCCCATGGTCGCCGAGGGGGAAACCGGGTATCCTGCGTTGACACCATACTGGAATCGGCAGAGCCATCTTTTTTTTGAAATCGGTTTATCATGTCCGTTCAGCCCTTTGCCCGACTCGACCCGGATGCTGTTCTCACCTGTGTTGAACAAGCCGTCCAACGACCACTTCGCAACTTATGTCGTCCGCATGCCAGCTATATCAATCGTGTGTATGAATTGCAAGACGAGGACGGTGTCTTTCTGATAGCAAAGTTTTTTCGTCCGCACCGGTGGTCGGAGCCGGCGTTGCGCGATGAGCTGCGCTTCGTTCTTGATTGTGCGGATGCCGAGTTGCCGGTGGTGGCGCCGTTGCCGCTGATTGGCGCCGAATATCTCGGTGATTGTCAGGGAATTCGATTCGCCGTCTATCCTCGGTGCGGCGGCCGGTTGATTGATGAATATAACGAGGAGCACTGGTTGCAAGTGGGCCGCTTGCTCGGAAGGCTGCATCAGGTTGGACGGATGCGGCCGGCGCCGGCCAGGGAAAAACTGCACCCCTGTCATTCAACGCAAAAACAGGCCGATTATCTTCTGGAACACGATTTGGTTCCGATCGATCTGGCGTCGTCACTGCGTCGCCTTGTCGATGCCTTGATTGCGGAGATTACGCCATTGTTTTCCGGGGTTGAATTTCTGCGGATTCACGGTGACTGTCATGCTGCAAATCTGATCTATCGTCCGGGTGAGTCGTTTTTCATTATCGATTTCGATGACATGGTAGTCGGCCCGGCAATTCAGGACATGTGGATGCTGCTACCCGGCCCGCTGGCCGAAGCGGAGCATGAACTTGAACTGCTTCTGGAAGGGTATGAATCATTCAGCTTCTTTGACCGGCGCACCATTTCCCTGATTGAGCCGCTTCGGGCAATGCGTTTTATTCACTACATGAGTTGGTGCGGTCGGCAATTTCTTGAAGACGGTGCGACCCGGATCGATGAATCATACGGATCATACGGTTACTGGCGCCGGGAAATCGACGACTTGCAGGATCAGCTGACGATGATCCGTAACCGTTCCTAGCATCGTCGACTGCATCAGCGAAAGAGCGAAGCCAGTCGTTGCCAGCCGGTCAGGTTATTTTTTCGGCAGACACCTGTTATCTCGTCGAAATCAATGGAAAAACGGTCGCCAAGCTGGTTGCGTCGTTGCCGGCTGGCAGTTGCCAGTCGGCTTAGTTCAGTCTGATTGCCGGCAATGCAGATGACATTGCCCCGGTGGGGTACCGGCAGTGCAAGCAGGGGGCCGAACCGGGCGTTGATCTGGCGTTTGACCGATGCCATCTTGTCTTTGTCGCCGCTCCAGAGATTGATGCTGATCAGTCCGGCAGGCTGCAAATGCTGTCGACACAGGGCAAAAAAAGCCGGATTATAGACCGATTCGGCCATTCCCGCGCCGTTAAACGCATCGATCAAGATCAGATCGAACGCCTCCGATTTCGGCAGATGTGACAGATAGTCATAACCGTCCTGATAATGGACGGTGAAGCGTTGACTGTCCGGCAGCAGGAAGTAACCGTAGGCAAGTTTCACGATATGGGGAGCGATATCCACGCCGACAATGCGGCAGGATGACAGGTGATGATAAAGAAAACGAACCAGTGAACCGGCGCCGATGCCAACGATGAGCACCCGTTCCGGAGCGTCGTTGGCGAGCAGTGGTGCCATCATGCAGCGGGTGTAGGAGAGAACCAGGCGGTGCGGTGCCGTGAGTGACATGCTCGATTGCAGGACACTGCCGCCGAAGAGCAGTGAACGGCAGTCACCATTGTCGATGATCTCGATCAGCGTATTGTCCCAATGTTCCCGGTAGACGACTCGTTTTTTCATAGTGATGTCGGTTCTTCGGAGGCGGTTGCAGGCGTCCTGTCCGCAACCCTTCGGCATTTTTGCTGCGCTCTGTCGGACCTTCAGATGCAGCCTCCGACAGAACCGCCCGGGCCGGCTTTGGCATGATTTTCATGCTTCGTTGTGACGCCCCGTCATGGGGGTTATATAACAAAACATTTGTTGTGTAGCAAAATTGGTGTTGCGGGATGCACGGCGAGAAACAGCAGGTAATGCCGATCGGGAAGGGTGAGTCGGTGCGGAGTGCGACTGGTCACCCGCCGCCTCGTCGCCTCCACGGCCGGTTGTATCTGACGGCCGTAGTTGCCGTCTCATTGCTCTTTGCCACCCAGCCGATTCAACCGGTTTTCCAGCGCGAATTCATGTTGAGCGGCGGACAGGCGGTGTTGTTTACTACGGTAATGATGCTGCCGCTTGGTGGTGCGCCGTTGTTCTATGGATATCTTCTGGAACTGGTGCCGGCCCGGACGGTCTTGCGCAGCTCACTGCTCCTGCTGGCGTTACTCTCTCTGGCGTTTGCTCTGGCCGGGGGATATTTCCCGTTGCTGGTCATTAGAGGGATGCAGGGGTTGGTTATCCCGGCGGTTCTGATCTCACTGATGAGCTACCTGTCCTGTATGTCGCCGCCACACCAGGCACAGCAGGCGGTTGCCGTTTATGTTGGCATGACTGTTGTCGGTGGTATCTGTGGCAGGCTGATTTCGGGTATCAGCGCCGAACTGTTTGGCTGGCAGTATGTTTTTGTGCTGCTGGCATTGCTGTTGGCGTGGTGCTGGTCTCTGGTCGGAGCGGTGGACAAGACGACCCGACTGAGCTTTGCCCGGCCACGAGCCCATGAGATAATGAGTCTGTTCCGGCCCGGACCGTTGCTATGGATCTATCTTTCTATATTCTTGATATTTTTTTCCGGAACAGCAGTGCTGAATTTTGTTCCGTTCGAACTGAAACGGATTCTGCCGCATGCTGGAGAGTCCATGAGCGGATTGCTCTATCTGGGCAACAGCATGGGAATTCTCGTCGCACTGGCCAATGCTCGAATCAGGCGCTGGTGTGGCGGAGAGACGAACGCCGTTCTTGGCGGTTTGGTGATATTCATGTTCGGTACAGCGGCGTTTCTTGTCGGGCATTACCTGGCGATGTTCTGTGCCATGTTTGTTCTGTGCCTTGGGATGTTCGCCACGCACGCGACATTATCGGGGTATGTCGGCACGCTTGAGCAAACGCATAAACCCGTTGCCAATGGGCTCTATTTGTCGTTTTATTACTTCGGTGGCGCGCTGGGATCCATTGTTCCTGTCCTTGTCTATGAACCGTTCGGCTGGCGCTGGTTGATCCTGGCATTGCTCGTGGTTCAGATCGGCGCGGTTGGCTTGCTATGCCTGCTTCGAGGCAGCATCCGATAGTGTCACAAGAAAGCAGGTTCACGGTGCAGAAAATACGGCTCATCATATCCGGCGGACAGACCGGGGCCGACCAGGGAGCGCTCGACGCCGCCATTGCCTGCGGTGTTCCCCATGGCGGGTCGATCCCAGCGGGGCGGAAGACGGAAGCGGGCCCCTTGTCGAACCGTTATCAGCTTGAAGAGTTGGAGTCCGATTTGTATCCGGTGCGTACCGAAAAAAATGTTGTGGACAGTGATGCAACCCTGATCATTTCCCACGGTCCGCTCAGCGGCGGTTCGGCGCTGACGAAAGCGATTGCCCGCCGTCGCGGCAAACCGTACCTGCATATCGATTGCGCAACGACTACTCCCGAGGAAACGGCAGCACTGGTTTGCCGGTGGTGCAGAGATCATCGGGTCGCGATCCTCAATGTTGCCGGTCCTCGCGCCAGTTCCGATCCGCTCATTTACGGAAAGGTTCGGCAGATCGTCAGCCAACTGCTGGATGGGCAGGATACAGATGGCCATACCTGAATCGTCTTTGCCGGTTATCGATGCTGAAAGCTGCATTGCCTGCGCTGCCTGTATCGATATCTGCCCCGATGGTGTCTTGCAGCGAGGGGCAGGCGGCGTCGCCGAAATGGTCGGCCGGCGGTGCATGCTGTGCGGGCATTGTCAGGCTGTGTGCCCGGTCGCGGCGATTGTCGTCCCGGGGTTGCTCCAAACACTTGAGCTGAGATGTTTTCCGGAATATGTGCCGCGATCGGGGCCGGCCCGCATCGACCCGGCGGGACTGCTCCTGTTGATGCGGCAGCGCCGGTCGTGCCGTCGGTTCACTGAGGATCCGGTAGATCCGTCGTTGCTTGTCGACCTGGCAAAAATCGGCACTACAGCGCCATCGGGAACGAACAGCCAGTGCTGGCGGTTTATCATCTTGCCTGCACGGGCCGACGTGGAACGGCTCGGGGCGGCAACCGCACAATTTTATCAGCGTCTGAATCGTCTCGCCGCCAACCCCCTCCTGCGCCTGGTGAGTCTTTGTGTCGGCGGCGGCGCGCTGAGCAGCTACTATCAGCGGTATTATCCGACTGTTGTCCAAGCGTTGCAGCAATGGCAGGAACAACGGATCGATCGACTGTTTCATGGCGCACCGGCGGCCATTATCGTCGCCGCCGACGCTCAAGCCAGTTGCCCTGGCGAAGATGCCTTGCTGGCCACCCAGAATATCCTGTTGGCCGCCCAGTCGCTCGGTCTGGGAACCTGCCTTGTCGGCTTTGTCGTCGAGGCTGCTCGGCGGGATCGAAGAATCGCCGCCGTTCTGAAGCTGTCCAAGGATGAGCGAATCTACAGTGTCATCGCCTGCGGTTATCCGGCCGTCCGCTTCCTCCGTCCGGCCGGTCGAAAACCGATAGCACCGCGTGTTCTCACGCTTGGTCCGGAGTAAGACATGGATAAACCGCACCTGGAGAAAGATGAGTCGTTATCGCAGCGCCTTCGTCTGGTCGTCTATTCATTTGGTTTCAAGTATGGCGTGCCGATTGATGCCACGATGATCTGGGATGTCCGATTCCTCCCGAATCCGTTTTGGCAGGAGGCCTTGCGACCGCTATCCGGTCTTGATCGGGACGTTGCTGATTATGTACTGACCGGTGAAGCAGGGAAAACATTTCTTGAGCTGCTCACCCCGTTACTCCTGTTTCTTGTAGAGGCATCGGACCGAAGCGGGAGGAGCCATCTTCGGTTGGCGATCGGTTGCACCGGAGGGCGCCATCGATCCGTGGCTGTCGTTGAGGCGTTGCGGCGAATACTCGATGATCACGGGGTAGCCGTTACCGTTTTTCATCGCGATCGGGAACGGGAAGAGAACCGATAAGCAGAGGCGGGAACTTTCTACCCGTTTTCCATCGGAAGCTGGGTAAAAAATACCCGGGCAACGATAAGAATCCCGGCAATCAGCGACGGATGAGATTGTTAACTGATTGAAATAATATATATTGTTTCGATTTCGTGAAAACCGGCATGATGCTTGCTTTATGACAGATAAACGACAGCACCACGCGGTCGAAGACGAACCTTATCGAGCAAGGAGCAAGCCATGAAAAAGAAATTAGCAATTGCAGTACTAGTCGTCGGTCTCGGCTTTATCGGATTGAATCAGGCGTCTGCCGGCTGGGGAGCCCGCGGTGGCTGCCCGAACTTCCAAGGCCCGGCATACAGTCAACTCGATCCCGCTACCCAGGAAAAACTTCAGACCTTCTACAGTGAAACCCAGGATGCCAGAAGGGCGATGGTTACGAAACAAGCCGAGTATCGTGCTTTGATGCGCGGAGAGAATCCGGATCCGGCCGTAACAAGCAAGGTCGCCGGTGAACTGTTTGATCTGCGTGCAGCGATGCGGCAAAAGGCTGAAGAAGCAGGTGTCAGCAGCTTTATCGGCCCGTGCGGTGGCGCCGGTTTTGGACCGGAATCCTGTCGTCCCGGCATGCGCGGCCACGGAAAAGGTGGACGTGCAATGGGTGGCCCGGGATTCTGATACTGCCTCTTTTCTTGCCGCCTGGCCAGCTGCTGCTGGTCAGGCGGCTTGTCCCTACCTGCCGCTCATCGATGAGCCTTTTTATCCGCCATCGCACCAGTTGAAAGATAATCGCCAATCCTCCCCTCGGGAATGGGCATCCATTCCCGAGGGGAATCTGTTTGAATTTCGAGGCGATCAGCTCCGAAGGAGTTGAGGAACGCTGCCGTCAGCTGGTGATATCGTGCAATCATGCATACACCTTCGGGTGGCTTCTCTGATGTGTCGGCAATCGTTTGAAATGCCGGTCGATTCTTTCTTGGACCCTTGCCTTTGTCGGCAAACTGCGCTACACTTGGAGTACGTATTCTCATGACAAAGATTATGGTGGCCCCTCGTGATGAGAGCGTTGTGATGATCTACTCCCTTCTGGAATATTCTTTGCGTCTTCTCTTTTATTCAATTTAACAAAGGAGGTGTGGCCTTGAAAAAACGTACCGTACTTGCTTGTTGTATCTTGTTCTTCTGCGGGCTGATCAGCACTGCACAGGCCGCCCATGTGATGACGGAATTTGGCCTCAGCCCATTCCACAAACCGCCGTTGACATCTGTTGCCGATTTTCAGGCAATGGTTGATGCAAAAGAGACGGACATCAGAAAAGGACTGGCTCTTTCCGGTCGTGAAGATTTGATCGATCCGTTTTTTGCCCAGGTGAAAACTGCTCCGATTACGATCGTCGATTACCCGAAGGACACCACGATGCAGTGGATGTTCTATAAGAAAAAGGGGGTTGGTGAGGTTAAGGTGGTTCGGGATGTCCTCTGGGCCAATGATACACCGTTTGCCGCGGTGACCTTCGATCTCGAACTCGCTGATAAAGTGGCTACAATTATCGTTCCTCTGGAATGTGGAAACGTTGCGCTGTTGCGCGAGGTTGCCAAACCGCAGGTCGTGGTTCCGCCGAATCAGCCGCCGACCTGTGTCATGACCGTTGCTCCGGAAAAGGCCTTCTGCGGTGAGCCGGTAACCATCAATGCAGGAGCATCTTCAGACCCGGACGGCACCATTACCAGAATGACGGTTGCCATTGTTGATGAGCAGGGCAATGTGGTCAGCCAACAGGATATCGAGGCTGGTGTCTTGGTCGCTGAGGTTGCCATGCCATGCGGTAATAACACTGTTCAGGTAACGGTGTATGACAACGAGGGCGCGGCTTCTGCTTCCGATCAGTGCGTGGTCGGCATTCACGGCATGGAGCGAATCAGAGTGTTGGCCGATGTCGGCTTTTACCGGCAGTTTGATCCGGGTACCTATCTTTTCGGTCGGGTTGGCGCCGAATACCGGATTACCGAAGCATTCTCAGTAATCGGAATGGTTGGTGTCGCACCACATATTGATGGAAGTGATGGCGAAACTGCCATTCTGGTCGATGTGCTCGGAGAGTATGGGTTCGGTTCGCAGCATTTCGTCAATTTCGGCCTTGGCGGCTGGATTACCGATGGCGATAGTAATATTGACGCAGAAGACAGCCAGCTTGATCTTATTGTCGGGCTTGGCACAAGAATCCATGGTGAAGCTGAGGGCTTCAATGTCTCGCTGTTTGGCGAGATACGTGCTGGTGTTGATGAACTTGATGATTTGAAAGAGTATGGCCGCTTTGGAGCAGGGCTTCGTTTTAGGTTCTAACGCTGAAAAGGAGCACCGTTTTTCCGGCTCGTTCCTGAACGGCTACATCTTTTTCTGAAATAGACGGCACACAAGCTGACAAGCATGTGTGCCGTCTTTGTTTTCCGGAAATCTGGCTCGGTTGTGGGAACAGCCGCCTGCCAATGCCGACTTGCCGGGAGTCTTGGTCTTTAGCCCTCGTGCTGCAGGTGCGCTGCGGAATCGCACCTCCCGTTACTGGTATCCCGGTGCACGACGGCGCAGGCGTTGAAGTCTGAAAGAGGATTGCTGCATAAGTGTGGCGGAGTACACCTGAGTGGATTATCAATCGTTCACACCACCCCAGCGTGCGGAATCTTCAGATTGAGTGATTACCGATTGGCTGGCCCGAAAGTTGCTCGTTGTCGCCGCTCCTCCGGGCCAGACGGATTCAGTTCGGGAGAGTTCAAGCGCCCGCCTGACCGGCGCCTCGGGTCTTGCTGCGTTCGATAGATTGCAAAGCGAGGTAGCGTTCACCGAATTTTTTCAGATTGTCGAGTTCATTGTCGAACTCATCATAGTGTTGTTCCTCATCGACAACCAAGTCCTCAAACAATTTTTTGGAAACGGAGTCGGCGTTGGCACTGCATTCGTTGGCCCACAGGTTGTAATCCCGTGCGCTGTCCATCTCCATCTGTCGGGCCATTTTCAGCATTTTGTTGACATCCTGGACTTTCTTGACGTCCGCGGAGGCCTTCATCTCGACATCTCCGCCGAGGAACAGGATGCGCTCGGCGAGCCGTTCAACGTGAATCATTTCAACGATGGCTGTTCGTTTGAACAGGGAGGCAAGCAAATCATAGCCCTGATCGTCGCAGTGGAAATGAAAATACATATACTGGTGGAGCGCCGTTATTTCTTCGGCTACCGCACGGTTGAGTAGTTCAATGCTGTTCTCATGCATGGTCTAGCCTCCTTCTGCATTTGCTTGATAGTGAATAATCACGACAACGATATGCGGCCTTTTCATTGAATCAAACTGAATGGAACCCTATTGCTGTTCTCTGGTCTCGTCAAGAGCAAAGGAGCATGCGCCGGTTTCGCTCGGCAGCCGATCCCGTCGCTCGTGTGGTCGTGTTGCTGCTGGTGGTGTGCCAGCGAGATCTTTTCGATGAACAGTCAGACCCTTATCATCGGAGGGGGCCATCATCACCGAGCGGTTCGGCAGTATCGGCACAACGACAGGCGCCGTTTCGGCCAAAGCGCGCTCTGGTAACCCTGGAAAATGGAGGTAACGCTGGTTATCGTAATTCAACAGCAGGTGATTACTATTATAACTTATGCCGGATCCGGTGTCAGTTGTCCGGCATTTTGCAGCCACGGAGCGTTTTGTATGGAAATTATTACCATTCCCTGTTTGTTCGACAACTATGCCTATCTGGTCAGGCATGAAGAGCGGCAGGATGTAATCGTCATTGATCCGGCAGAATCCTGGCCGGTGTTGCGAGAGTTGCAGAGTCGCGACCTGACATTAACGGCTGTCCTGTGTACGCATCATCATCGAGACCACGTCGGTGGCATCGAAGAATTATTGGAGGAATTTCCCGATCTGCGCGTTCTTGGTTTTGAAGCTGACCGGCAGCGAATTCCTGAACTCAACGAGTTGCTTAAAGAAGGAGACACCATTTTTATCAGTGGCCTGTCCGGCCAGGTCCTACGGACGCCGGGGCATACCGAAACCAGTCTGGCATATCGGTTCGGTGACGAACTATTTGTCGGGGATACCCTGTTCGGGGCAGGGTGTGGTCGGCTTTTTGAAGGAACTGCTGAACAGATGATGGGTTCCCTGGCGCGGATAGTTGCTTGCGGTGAGCAGGTTCGGCTCTATTTCGGACATGAATATACCATGAAAAACCTGCGTTTTGCTGCACAACTCGAGCCGGATAATCGGGACATCGAGCAACGGATCAAGCGGGTCGCTGAGCTGCGTGACCGTGCCCGTCCCTCCGCACCCTCAACCGTTGTCGAAGAGTTGCGCACCAACCCGTTTCTCCGTTGCGACACACCGGCAGTTATTGATAGCTTGGCTGCCGAGGTTGGCTTGGTCGACCGATCACCACGTGCTGTTTTTCGTGCCTTGCGCGAATTGCGCAACGATTTTTAAAAACCTGCCGTGGTACCATGGTGGGCAATAGCTCTCGGGGGGGGTGGTCTGGCAAGGCCGGGGAGACGATGGGCGTCGGTATCTATCAGCTGAGCAAGGTCTGCCAATTCAGCTCGGGAAAGCACCGATGCAGCAGGTGATCATCGTCGACGACTGAGGTTTGCAGGTTCGAGAAGGTCGCTTCGGCAGCCGGGATCACCAGCGACGGTGGTGTGACGGTGTCGTGGCTGCCGATAACCAAAACGGTTTCCATGGTCAACAGGTTGCGCGGTGCCCGATACTCTGAAAAATTCAGTGCAGGTGCCAGCAGGATGATCCGCTTGATCTGTGTAGGCACCTCTTTGGCAAGACAAGTCGCCATGAGGCCGCCGAAACTTGAGCCAACGAGTACCAGGTCGGTGAAGTCCGAGGTGATGGATCGCAGCCGGGCCATGCGTTCCGCCAGCGAACCGCCGAAATCCGGACGCAACATATCGGGGAACTGTTCGGCAAAATACTTTCCTTTCGTACCGAACCCAGATGAATCAAGCCCGTGCAGGAAGAGTCTGGTCATGGCCGCCTACGTATCTATTTAGGGGACCTTGAAAAATTCGAAATTTCGTTCAAAATCGAGCCGCGCAAGAGCATTTTACCGCAGGCATATACATGATATTCCGAGGATAAAATGTGATTGCGCAACGATGAGATTGGATGAAATGGCAATTTGTCAAGGTTCCCTTTAATAAAATTCATAAGAACAGGAAGCAGCCGGTTTGTAAAGAGAAAATCCTTGGCGGTCTTTCTCTGAGGGCTGCTCGGCAATTGTTTTTTGTTTTTTCGCTGGAGCTGAACTGGTAATAGTGCTGACAGGTGTGCTGATACTTCGGTCGTTGTCTTGTGTCGGCACGGCGGAGATATGAGCAGAAATTTTGGTTGCGCCGATGGCCGGTTATCAAGTGGTGCCCGCCATAGTCGTTCGAGTGAACCGTGTGCTGCCACCGAATATAACCTACCAATTCAAGTGAGTGGCCATGAGTGTGGATGATGAGCGGAGCCGTTTGAATGTTGTGGCTGTCGCTGATGCCAGTACCGCCGAACTGAAAGGCCGGCAATCGGTGCGCACCACATTCAAGCTACCACCGCGCTGTATCGACGCTTTGAGTCTGTTGGCCGGTCAACTCGGCATTAAGCAGAAGTCGATTGTTGATCATCTGGTGGATGATATGCAAGCACTGCACGAGCTGGCCCGAGGAGGCGCGGAAAATCAGCCGGCCGCTGTCGATCGAGTGGCAAAAACCTACGTCATATCAAGGCGAACGCTTGAAAGCCTGGATCGCGTTTCGAAACGGTTTCAGACACCGCGTGACACGCTGGTTGCGTCGTCAATTGAGCGAATCATGCCGTTGCTCCACGAGGAACGGCGGAAGCATGAGCAGCGCAAACAGCTGCTGGAGCGAACGCGCAGCCTGCTCGAGCAGAGCCGGGCCTTGCTGGAGCAGGCGGATCGGTGTCTCGATCGAGACGACCCGGTATTGGATCGGATCGTGCAGATCTCCCGTGTGGTTGAAGGCGGATGTGGAGAAGTCGAGCTGATCATCGAGCGGGGGCGCCGGCTTGAAGACTTTTCATGAATGCCGAGGCGGTTGGTTGTTCTGCGAGCATAGATGCCGTACCCTTGCTCAACTGGTAATACCAGAGAGTTTCATTGCTTTGTGGAATTCAATGAAATAATGTGGTATAACCACATTGTTTCAGGAAACCATTGTTGCACCTAGAGCAATACCCCGGCCTCGCGTCATGATGCAGTCGGTACGAGGCAGAAAACACAACGAACCAACGTTATTGAGGAGGATGAAGCATGAAAGCACCTGTACGTGTCGCAGTTACCGGAGCAGCCGGTCAGATCGCCTATTCTCTTATTTTTCGTGTCGCTCATGGCGATATGTTGGGTCCGGATCAACCGGTGATCCTGCAGTTGCTTGAGATTCCGCCTGCCATGGGAGCCCTCAATGGGGTCGTGATGGAGTTGCATGATTGCGCCTATCCGCTGCTCGCCGGTGTCGTCGCCACCGATGATCCGAATGTGGCTTTCAAAGATGCCGATTATGCCTTTCTGGTCGGGGCTCGTCCGCGCGGACCGGGGATGGAGCGATCCGATCTGCTTGAGGCCAATGCCAAGATCTTCTCCGTTCAGGGGAAAGCGCTCAACGATCACGCGTCAAAAGATGTCAAGGTGCTTGTGGTCGGCAATCCGGCCAACACCAATGCGCTGATTGCGTTGAAAAACGCACCTGACCTGAATCCAAAGAATTTCACCTCGATGATGCGCCTGGATCATAATCGGTCGCTGTCTCAGATTGCGGAGAAAGTCGGCAGTCACAACACCAAGGTGGAACAGATGGTTGTCTGGGGGAATCACTCCGCCACCCAATATCCCGACATCAGCTATGCCACCGTCGATGGAAAACCGGTAGCCTCGCAGGCGGACAATGACTGGTATGTTTCTACCTTCATCCCCACCGTCCAACAGCGTGGTGCCGCGATCATTAAGGCGCGTGGTGCGTCAAGCGCCGCCTCGGCAGCCTGTGCGGCGGTTGATCATATGCGGGATTGGGCGCTCGGCAGCAAGGGCAAGTGGGTAAGTATGGGCGTTTATGCCGCCGGGAACTCTTATGGCATTGATGAGAATATTATGTATTCTTTTCCGATTACCTGCGAAAATGGTCAATGGACGATAATCGAAGGGTTGGAAATCAGTGAATTCAGCCGCGAGATGATGGCAAAAACCGAAGCCGAGCTGGTCGGCGAGCGTGAGGCCGTCGCAAACCTGTTGTAGATCGCTGTGACGGGCCTGATGGGTGAGCCAGATCTTGGTGCCCATCAGGCCCGTATATCCCTCCCCGCACTACCTAAAGACCTTTTCCCGGCTGAGATACTGGAAGGGCCGATCCATCCGGGATATCTCGCCGCCGCCCATTGTTCTTTTTGCAATATCCGCTGGTAGGAACCGTACCAAGGCAATCGATTGCTGTGTAAAGACATGGCGTTGTCCCACTGACGGCGGTTGGGAAAGGAGATCAATACATCCCGGTCGCGCGATAGCGGGGCCGGCAGCATGCTTCCGGTTGTTCTCTTGCTCTCCACCGATGTCTGGAACAACCGGTCGAGAAGGATAATCAAGCGATCCGGAGAAAACTTCACATCGTTGTCCGCTTCAGCAGGTGTTTGACTTGCGTCTGTTGTGGGTATATGCTTGGAATGATGACATCGTTTTCTGGTCAGGTGCGTCGGGCCGTGGTGGTCTTTGTCGCGGAGGTGCTTGAGGTCGCACTATTCAGCAACCAGCAGGAGTGACTAAAAGGAGTCGGTATGAAAGATGGCGAAAAGTTGGTAATTGTCGGCTGCAGTGGTTCGGGAGGACCGGCTGCGATGATGGCGAAAAAGCTCATGCCGAAAGTGGAGGTAACGGTTATTCGCAAGGAAGAGTTTTTCTTGGTGCGATGAGCGTTGCCGCATGTGGT
Organism: uncultured Desulfofustis sp.; assembly: GCA_964608305.1. Classification (GTDB taxonomy): domain Bacteria; phylum Desulfobacterota; class Desulfobulbia; order Desulfobulbales; family Desulfocapsaceae; genus Desulfofustis. The sequence goes on from CAZSOA010000054.1 coordinate 17,115, forward strand.
GGCCGGTCTGGCCACCGGGCAGTCGATCGTCGTGCCGGACAAAATGCTCGAGGGCGCCGGCATTACCGTCCTCCATGATGAGGTGACCGTCATTGATCGGCAGGCAAAAACAGTTCGTACCGGCACCGGGCGGACGCTCGGCTATGATAGACTCTATCTGGCCACCGGTGCGCGTTCATATGTTCCACCATTGACCGGCAGCGATCTTGACGGCGTCCTGACGCTGCGAGGGTTGCCCGATGCGCAGGCAATTTCAGCATACCTTGATCGGCTCGTGACGGGGGCAATTGTCTGTATCGGCGCCGGGTTCATCAGCCTTGAAGTCGCGGCTCTGCTCGCCGAGTCACGGGGAGCCGCGTTCGCTATTTCTGTCGTTGAGTTGCGTGATCGCCCGTTACCGTTGATGCTCGATCGCGATATGGGGCAGTATGTCGGCGACTATCTGACGGAAAAAGGCATACGATTGTTCACCGGAGAACAGGTGACTCGCCTGGTTGGGCAGGGCGGCCGGGTAACCGGTGTGGAGCTGGCATCAGGGACCGTGCTGGCAGCTGATCTGGTTCTGATGAATGTCGGCGTGCGGCCCAATGTGGAACTGGCTGAAGAGGCCGGTTTGGCAATGGGCAGGTTTGGTATCAAGGTCAACGAGTTTCAGGAAACATCCGACCCTGCTATTCTAGCCGGTGGCGATTGTGTGGAAAAAGTCAATTTTATCACGAAGCAACCGACCCCGGGGCAGCTTCGCGGACCGGCCGTTGTCCAGGGGAGGCTTGCTGCAAAGGTACTTGCTGGTAATCGCATCCCGTTTCCGGGTGTGCTCGATGCCGGTGGCTGCACATTGTTTGATCTGACCGTCACCGCCACCGGCCTCACCGAAGAACGGGCAGCTGAGGAGGGGATCGAAACGGTTTCTTCCGTAATTGATTCAAGGAGCAAACACGCGATGATTCCCGGTATGAAGCCGTGGAAAATGAAACTGGTATTCAATCGTGAGAATCAGCGGCTGATCGGCGGACAGATCGTTAGTCAGTCGGTGGCCCCGGCGCGGGAAATAGATGCCGTCAGCGCCTTTATTCTTGGCGGAAAAACCATTCCCGATCTGACCATGTTCACCTCAGCGTGCAACCCTGATATATCGTCGGAGCCAAGTGCCGAGCCGATCACGATTGCCGCGGAACAAGCATTGCAGCAATTGGGCGACCGCCGATAAGATGATCTGAATATCGGTCATGGTGCCGTGCCGACAAGGATGTGCCTCTTGAGCAGTCGGTTTGCTCAAGCCGGTCGCGGCGGGGCATATGATCGAAGACAACAACTCATAGAAGAAACGGGCAAAAGAGAGACCCTATGGATGAGCATTTTTTTGGCTTGGAACACCGGCCGCGCTACCAGCTTGGCTTTTTCCCGACGCCACTCACTGAGATGTCGCGCTTGTCGCGGCATCTCAGTGGCCCGCGGATACTGATCAAACGGGATGATCTTACCGGACTGGCCGAAGGAGGCAATAAGGTCCGAAAGCTGGAATTTCTCTTTGGTGAAGCACTATCGCAGGGTGCTGATTGTGTGCTGACCGGCGGTGCGGCCCAATCCAACCACTGTCGTCAAACCGCCGCCGCGGCAGCGC
>CAZSOA010000055.1:0-18243 GCA_964608305.1 uncultured Desulfofustis sp.
TTCAGCCTGCCGATCGCCCAGTTCCCGCAGATCACCCTGCCGACCGTGCAGGTCTCGGCATTTTACCCCGGTGCCAATGCCTCCGTCGTCGAGGAAGGGATCGCCCAGCCGATCGAGGCCCAGGTCAACGGCGTCGAAGGCATGCAGTACATGTCGTCAAGCTCGTCGGGCAGCGGCGCGTATTCGCTCAAGGTCACCTTCAAACTCGAAGCGGATGCCGATATCGCCGCCGTCCAGGTGCAGAACCGGGTCGCCCAGGCGAACTCGGTGCTGCCCGCCGACGTGCTCAATGCAGGGATTACGACCAAGAAGACCACGCCCGACACCTTGATGTACGTGGCTCTGCATTCGCCGGACGATACCTATGACGATCTGTTTTTGGCCAACTATACGGCGATCAACATCGTCGAGAGCATCAAGCGGGTCAAGGGCGTCGGCGATGTCCAGATGTTCGGGGCCGAGTTCGGGATGCGGATCTGGCTCCACCCCGATCGGATGGCTACGCTCGGCCTGACGCCGACCGACATCCTTGCCGCCGTTCGTGACCAGAACGTCCAGGCCCCGGCCGGGCAGGTCGGCAGACTCCCGGCTCCGGAGGATCAGCAATTCCAGTACAGCGTCGAAGTGCGGGGGCGTCTCAGTGATCCGGAGGAGTTCGCCAATATCATCGTCCGCGCCCAACCCGACGGCTCTTTTACGCGGATCAAGGACGTCGCCCGGGTCGAGCTGGGAGCCAAGGACTACAATTATGTCGGCCGCTACAACGGCAAGCCGACCGCTTCGTTCGCCATCAACCTGACTCCGGACGCCAGTGCCCTGGAGACCTCGCAATTGATCCGCGACCAGCTCGATCTGCTGGCCCAGAGCTTTCCCAGCGGTCTCGCCTACGATGTTGTCCATGACAACACGGTGTTCGTCAAGGCCTCGCTGGAGTCGGTCATGCACACCTTTTTCGAGGCTTTGCTGCTCGTCTTGCTCGTCGTCTATCTGTTCCTGCAGAGCTGGCGGGCGACGCTGATCCCGATGCTGGCGGTGCCGGTGTCGCTGGTCGGCACCTTCATCGTCTTCGTCCTGCTCGGTTTCACCATCAATACCCTGACGATGTTTGCGATGATTCTGGCCATCGGTATCGTCGTCGACGACGCCATCGTCGTCGTTGAAGCGGTGGAACATCACATGGCCAACGGCCTGTCGCCCCGGGAGGCCACGCTGCAGGCGATGAACGAGGTCTCCGGCCCGGTGGTCGCCATTGCCCTGATTCTTGCTGCGGTATTCGTTCCGGTGGCGTTTCTCGGCGGTATCGCCGGGGTCATGTACAAACAATTTGCGATCACCGTGGCGATCTCGACGATGCTTTCCGCCTTTGTCGCATTGTCGCTGACGCCGGCACTCTGCGTCATGCTGCTCAAGCCCCGTGATCCGGCAGCGGCAAAGCGGGGGATCGGCCGGCTGTTCGCGGCATTCAACCACTGGTTCGCCGTTGCCACCGAAGGCTACGGGCGTGGGGTGCGGCTGGCCATCAAACGGCTGCTGTTCGCCCTCTGCCTGCTCGCCATCGTCATTGTCGGAGCCGGCGCCATCATGAAGCAGGTGCCCGGCGGCTTCGTCCCGGCCGAGGACCAGGGGTTTTTCCTCGGCTCGGTGATCATGCCCGACGGCGCCTCGCTGAACCGCACCATCGCCGCCAGCAGCGACCTGCTCACCGTGCTGGAGAACCAGCCGGCCATTGAAAAGACCCTGATCATCAACGGTTTTTCCATCCTCAACGGTACCATTCAATCGGATGCGGCGATGTTTGTCGCCGTCCTCAAGCCCTGGGAGGAGCGGACGACCCCGGAGCTGAGCCTGCGGGCGACGATGGCCGGCGTGATGGCCGGCGCGTCGCGGTTGCCCGAGGCGATGGTTATGGCCTTCAACCCGCCGCCGATCCCCGGACTCGGCGCCACCGGCGGCTTTTCGTTCAAGCTGCAGGATCGCGCCGGCGCCGATGTGGCCGCCTTGGCGGGACATGCCCAGGAACTCGTGCAGGAGGCCCGCAAGCGGCCGGAAATCGGCACCATTTATTCGAAATTCAACCCGAGCACGCCGGCCTATCGCCTCGAGCTCGACCGGGAAAAAGCGAAAAAGCTCGGCGTCCCGATCAGCGATGTGACCCTGGCGCTGCAGACCTTTCTCGGCGGCGTGAACATCAACGATTTCTCGCGATTCGGCCGCACCTACAAGGTGACGATGCAGGCCGAGCCCGCGTTTCGCAGCGACATCGACGGGGTCGGGCTGTTCCACGTACGCAGCACCACCGGGGACATGGTCCCGCTCGCCACCCTGGTGACCCCGGTGTCGATCACCTCGCCCAACAGCATCGAGCGCTACAACCTGTTCCGCACGGCGGAAATCAGCGGTGAGCCGGCGCCCGGCTACAGCTCCGGCGATGCCCTGCGGGCGATGGAAGAAACGGCCGCCCGGGTCCTGCCGAGCGGCTACGGCTATGAGTGGTCGGGCATCAGCCTGCAGGAAAAAGAATCAGCCGGCCAGGCGCCGTTTATCTTTGCTTTGGCCCTTGTTTTTGTGTTCCTCTTTCTTGCCGCCCTTTATGAAAGCTGGTCGATCCCCTTTGCCGTGCTGCTTGCCGTACCGCTCGGCGTCTTCGGTGCCATGAGCGGCCTCTGGCTGACCGGGCAGACCAATAACGTCTATGCCCAGATCGGCCTGGTCCTGCTCATTGGGCTGGCTGCGAAAAATGCCATTCTGATCGTCGAGTTTGCCCGCAAGATGCATGAAGAAGGCGCCACCATCGAGCAGGCTGCCTATGAAGCAGGCAAGCTGCGGCTGCGCCCGATCATCATGACGTCGCTGGCCTTTCTGCTCGGCGTGACCCCGCTGATCGTCAAGGGCGGGGCCGGCGCCGCGGCCCGGGCGGCGATGGGCATCACCGTCTTTTCAGGGATGCTGGCCGCCACGCTCCTTGCCATTTTCCTGGTCCCGGTTTTGTTTGTGACCATCGAACGCCTGGCGGCGCGCTTTCGGCGCCCCCGCCGGCCGGTCACCGAGGAGGCTCTCTGATGATCGCCATGCACACCGGACGATTGCTGCTGGTCGCGCTGCTGCTTGCCCTGCTGAGCGGCTGCGCCATGGGCCCGGATTATTTGCGGCCGGAGCAACCGTTGCCTGATCGGGTGCGCGGTGATGCGGAAGCGACGGCGGCGTCATTCGGTGATGTTTCCTGGCGTGCGGTCTATCCCGACCCTGCATTGCAGGCGTTGATCGAAGAGGCCCTGGCAGCCGCACCCGACCTGCTGCTGGCCGAGGCCCGGATCCGGGAAGCCGCCGCCGTGGCGGGTGTGGTGCGCGCCGAGCTGTATCCCCATCTCGGCCTCAGTTTCGCGACGACGCCGATCGCCCGGCCGGACGGCAAGGACCTGGCATCAAACTTTACCGGCGGCGTCAGCATCAGTTGGGAGATCGACCTGTGGGGCCGGCTGCGGCGGGCCGACGAAGCCGGCCGGGCCGAGCTGCTGGCCAATGAGGCCAATCGCCGGGGGATGGTGATGAGTCTGGTTGCCGAGGTGGCCGGCCGTTACTATCAACTGGCGGCGAACCATGCGGCCTATGCGGTGGCACAGCGCACGGCAGCCAACCAGCGCGATGCGCTGGCACTGGTCAAACGATTGTCTGCCGCCGGGATCGCCACCGATGCTGAGATTCGCCAGCAGGAAGTGGCCCTGGCCACCACCGAGGTGGCGCTGCCCCAACTGCGCCGGCAGATTGCCCGGACGGAAAACGGATTGTCCGTTCTGCTCGGCCGGATCCCCGGAGCGATTGGTATCGAACCGGATCCCAAACTGCACCTGCCGGCTGCCATCCCGGCCGGATTGCCGAGCCGCCTGCTGGAACTTCGGCCCGACATCCTGGCTGCGGAACAGCGGCTGATAGCCGCCAACGCCCGGGTCGGCGAGGCAAAGGCGCGGTTCTTTCCGACACTGTCGTTGACCGGGCTGTTCGGTGCGATGAGCACCGAAGCCGCCGACGTGCTCACCGGCGGCGCCGCGACGGTGGCCTCACTGGGCGCCAACGCCCTGCAGCCGCTGTTTGCCGGCAGATCCTACTATTTCAACCACGAGGCCGCCCTGGCCCGGCTCGACCAGGCCCTGATCACCTATCGGAAGACGGTGCTCTCGGCCCTTGCCGAAACCGCAAGCGCCCTGACCGATTACCTGGAATCCGGCGAGGCCCTCACGTTGCAGCAGCAGCGCACCGCGGCCGCCCGGGAGGCCCTGCGGTTGGCCGAGTCACGCTACCGCGCCGGAGTGGTCAGCTTCATTGAAGTACTCGATGCGCAGCGCCAGCTCTTTGGCGCCGAAACCGAAGAAGTGCAGGGACTGCTCGATCGCCGTCTGGCCTTGAGCAGGGTCTATCTTGCTCTGGGCGGGGGCTGGGAAGAATGAGTAATCTCCCTGACAATTGCTGCGATTGTTACAATTCACATCACCTCTTCATCTTACAACATTTTATGTTTTTTCTTTAAAAACAAAAAGCTATCATAGATATTCGGCCCCGCTGTACCAAAGCATACCAACGGAACGGCCTCCAGCATTTTCCATTTCCAGCAGCTTTTTCCCAGCTTTCTAGAACAGTTAACTGAATTATCCCGGTCTGGAACGGTGTTTGCTTCGCATTCTGGCAATAGAACGCCGACCGCATCCCAGACGCAACGACATACCGTTCCGGGCGGCAACCCCGTCAAGGAGACACCCCATGTTTAAGAATCTGAAACTGGCAACAAAGATGACACTGTCTTTTGGGCTGATTGCCGCTATCGCCCTCTTCCTCGGTCTGTATGGTTATTACGGAGCACTGAAAGGTGAAGCATCGATAGAAGAAATCGGCATTGTGCGGCTGCCAAGCGTCGAGAGTCTGCTGATCATCAAAGAGCGTGCCAACGCGATTAAAGCGGTTCAGCGAATCATGCTTGATCTGGAGTTGAGCCGGGAAGAACGGCAACGGCAATACGCCTTGCTTGCCGACCACACTCGAGCTTACGAAGCCGCCTGGAATCGATTTGAACCGCTGCCGCAGACCCCTGAGGAAGAGGCATTATGGAGTCAATTCGTCCCGGTCTGGAGACAGTGGCATGCCGCAAACGAACGGTTCTTTGAGATGACTCGGCAGCTGGACAATCTCGATCTTGGCAACCCTATCGATCTGGGGAAAAACATCGAAACCTTCCTCGGCGATCATTACCGATTGGAAAACAACATTCTGAAGCTGATCCATGACGGTCGTTCGTTTGATGGAGGAGACGACCATCAGGCCTGCAATTTCGGTCTCTGGCTGCAGACCTTTCAAACCACCAATCCACAGATGCACAAGATTCTGGAAGATGTCGCCGCCCCCCACCACCGCACTCATGAAAGCATCCGGCAGATCAAGGAGTATGTCGCTGCAAACAGAACCGAGGCGGCAATCCGTACCTACGAGACGGTCTTTGCTCCAAATGTCCGCGAGACCCTCGATCTGTTTTATCGGATTCAGGAACAGGCTGCCTTGGCTCTGCAGCAGTTCCAGCAAGCGCAGCAACTGGCGCTCAATGAAATACAGTCAAGCGAACAACAAGCGCTCGACCTGCTCGACCGGGTCATTACCATTAACATGGAAGTCGCTGCCAACGAAGTCGAAATCGCCCACCGCTTTGCCGGCCGCCTGGAAACGACCCTGCTGATAGCCGCCATTACCGGAGCCGTTCTCGCACTGGTCATCGCTCTGCTGATCACCCGAGCCATCACCACTCCGCTCATCAAGGCAGTAGCCGTTTCCGAAGCGTTGAGTAAAGGCAACCTTGCGTTATCCATTGATGTGGACAGAAAAGATGAGACCGGGCAATTGCTCGCTTCCATGAAAACCATGGTGGGCAACCTGCGGACGATGTTTGGCGAAATTTCCGACGGTGTGGCCACCCTTTCTTCATCTTCGACCGAGCTCTCTGCAATTTCCACCCAATTAGCCGCCAATGCCGACGACGCGTCATCACGCTCTGCAGGCGTCGCGTCAGCCACCGAGGAGATGACCACCAACATGGCTTCGGTCTCGGCTGCCATGGAGCAATCTTCAAGCAATGTCAGCATGGTCGCCACCGCGACCGAGGAGATGTCGTCCACCGTTCAGGAGATCGCTCGGAATACGGCCCGGGCGAGAAGCATTTCCGAACAGGCTGTTAAGCAGTCACAGCAAACCTCGACAAAAATGAACGAGCTCGGCCTGGCCGCCCGGAAAATCGGCACCGTGACCGAGGCCATCACCGAGATTTCCGAGCAGACCAATCTGCTGGCGCTGAACGCCACTATTGAAGCGGCCCGCGCCGGTGAAGCCGGCAGAGGTTTCGCCGTGGTGGCCAACGAAATCAAGGAACTGGCCAAGCAAACGGCAGGAGCGACCATCGACATCAAGAATCAGATTGAGGAGATGCAGCAGACCACCACCGGATCGATCAGCGATATCAAGGAAGTGGCTGGGGTCATCGGCGAGATAAATGAGATTATCACCACGATTGCCACTGCCGTCGAACAGCAATCCGCGGCAACCTCGGAAATCTCGGAAAACATCGCCCAAGCCTCTGCCGGGATTGGTGAAGTTAATGAAAATGTTGTCCAAAGTTCGGTTGCCATTAATGATATTACCAAGGATATCATAGGCATCAGCGACAGTTCCAGCGAGGTGAGCGAGGGGAGTAAAAACGTCATGGACAGTGCAACAGAGCTGTCACGGCTTGCCGAACAACTCGATCGGCTGGTACGACAATTCAAGCTCGCCTGATTGTTCGGCACTATTTTCCAGGGGAACGATGCGGCAGAGCAACTGCATCCCAGCAACCATGGTGGCTGCATCCGCTCTGCCGCATCGAGTCCCTGATCGCCTTTTCTCTTGCGTTATTTTTTTGTCAAAGAATTTCCTCATCTGCAGCCCGCCTATGGGCAGCATCGAATCCATGCTTCTCAGCGCCCCTGCCCGACTACAGTGCAACTCATGCCGAAAAATTCTCTTTAATTTTTGAATTTACGTGCTATTTGCACTATTATTAATGCGGTCTGGTTCACAGCCGGAATAAAATCGACTCATCCGTATAACCCATCACCACATATACCGAATAGTGCAGTCTCCTGCTGTTTGTCATGAAAACGGGTAACTACGACTCCTCTTCCACCCTGCGCGCCAAAGCGGAAGCGCTCCTGCAGGCCGCGGAGCACGACGAAAATAACCTCAGGTTTGCCGATGTTCGCCAGCTTGTTCACGAGTTACAGGTCTATCAAATAGAGCTGGAGATTCAGAATGAAGAACTCGGCAATGCTCATGCCAGACTCGAACGCAGCAAAGAGCGTTACCTCGATCTCTTTCACCATGCCCCTGTCGGCTATCTTGTTCTCAGCAATGACGGAATCATTGTCGAGGCCAACCACGCCTTTGCCGGAATGATCGGCAAGGTTGCCGGGGACCTTGTCCACCTTCCTTTTGTCAATCTCATCAGCAACAACGATCAGCAGGTCTTCCGCTCACGTTTCCGCGCCTTCTGGAACAGCCCGGAAGACAAATCGATCCAGGTCCAACTGAAATCTCCTGCCCACAATGAACTGCACGTTCTTCTCCAAGGCTCTTCCCTTGACCGTGACAGCGCTTTCAGCACCGATTCGCCCGCAAACCGAAGGGAAATACTTATCAGCGTTGCCGACATAACACATCGGGTTATGCTTGAGCGTTCGCTGCAGTCGTCATGGGCGTTCGCTCTTGATATCATCGACTCCCTGCCGTCACCGCTCTGCGTGCTGGATGACGAAGGCACGATCATGGCGGTTAATAAGGCCTGGCGATCCTTTGCCAATGAAAATGGACCGGTGACAAAACCAAGCGCTGAAGGAGCCAACTACCTCTCCGTCTGTGACGGTGTCGTCGGCGACGATGCCGCAATTGCGCAGCAGTTTTCCCGGGCCATTCGAGCGATTATATCCGGTGAGAATTCGCATTTCGGTCTCGAATATCCCTGCCACAACGCAACGGAAGAGAGGTGGTTTCACGGCACGGCAACGGCATTGGCTGGCCGGACAAACAGCGGTCGAGTTCTTGTGGTTCACGACAATATCACCGAACGGAAGCATTTGGAGCATGAACGAAGCGCGCTCGAAGCACGCGTGAGACAACTGGCCAAAGCCGAAAGCCTCAGGCAATTGGCTGGAGGAATGACCCATAAATTCAACAACAAACTGGCGGCGATTCTTGGAAACCTCGAAATGGCGCTTGATTATCTTCCCGGAGAGGGGCCGGCCAAAACCCATCTGAACAGCGCCATCCAGGCAGCTTGGCAGGCCACGAAACATTGCAGCCTGCTCAGCACCTATCTCGGTCAGTTTGCCGAGGATAAAGCGGTTTACGATCTGGTTCAGCTCTGCCGAGAGGGCGTAGCCGCCCTGCAGCAGTCTTGCCCGGCCACGGCATTGATTGACACCACCTTCCCCAGTCAGATGACGCTGCCGGTGAAAGCGGACGCAAAGCAGATTCAGCAGATTCTCGTCAATCTGGTCACGAATGCCTGGGAGGCCAGCCCTACCGACGGGCGCACAAACCATATATCGATAGCGCTGTCATCGGTGGCAGGCGACGAGATACCCGAACGGCATCGCTATCCAATCGACTGGGTTTCGGAGCATGACAACTATGCCTGCCTCAGCGTACGCGATGCCGGCAGCGGAATCATTCATGAGCAACTGGATAGGATTTTCGACCCGTTTTATTCCACCAAGTTTTTAGGGAGGGGCATGGGTCTTCCGGTTGTTCTTGGTATATTAACAAATCATGACGGGGCCATCACCGTGGCATCCTCACCCGGCTCAAGCGCCCTTTTTTGCGTCTATATTCCGCTGGTATCAGCCGGCGAGAACGAGGCCGTCGGATAACAAAACCATCACCATACGACCAGCAGATGACCAGCGATCATACCCGGCCTCACCGGTCACCATCGGAACAGCGCTTGAGCCATGAACTTATCGCTGCGCGGCTCGAATTGATAGATTACGCAACGCATCACTCAATCGACGAACTGTTGGTCAAGACGCTTGATATCGCCTGCTCATTTGTCGACAGCCCGATTGGATTTTTTCACTTTATCTCCGAAGATCAGCAGACAATTTCATTACAGCAATGGTCAAGCAGGACCACGAGCGATTTCTGCCACACCACCGGCCATTCCTGCCATTACCCCATTTCGCGCGCTGGAGTCTGGGCCGACGCCGTTCGCCGGAAACGGTCGATCACCCATAACGATTATAACGGGTTGGCGCATCGTATCGGTTTACCGGACGGTCATGCCCCGATTATCCGGGAACTGGTGGTACCGATCATCCGCAACGGACTTGTCGTCGGCATCCTCGGCGTTGGCAACAAACCGACGGACTACACCCAACAAGACGTAGAGCTGATCAGTTATTTTTCTGATATCGCCTGGGAAACAATTATCAGAAAACGGGCGGACAACGAACTCGCCCGGCAACGGATGATAGATCGTTCGCTGGCCGAGCTCTCCGCGCTACTGTTGACTACCTTTGCCATCGAAGAGATTTCCTTCATGGTGCTCGAAACGTCAAAAAAACTGACCGGTGCCCGCTTCGGATTCGTCGGAAGCATTGACTCCGCTTCCGGGAAACTGGTCAGTCATACCCTGACCAAGGACATCTGGGAACAATGCAACATTCCTGATAAGTCGATCGTATTCGAGCACTTTTCAGGCTTATGGGGCTGGGTACTGCAACACCGGCAACCGATCATGACCAATACCTTGGATCAGGATGAACGGGCAACAGGAGTCCCGGAAGGACACCTGCCCATTACCGGTTTTCTCGGCGTACCGGTCATGCTCTATGATCAGATACTCGGCATTATCGCCCTGGCCAACCCGGAACAACCTTTTTCCGATCTCGACCTGCAGGCTGCCAAACGTTTGGCCACCCTCTACGCCTTCGCGCTGCAACGCCGGCAAACTGAAGAACAGCTGCGGCAGGCGGAAACCCGCAAGGCCGAGGAACTGGAGCTACTGGTGAACGCGCGTACCCGGGAACTCAACCTCGCGAATCGTCTGCTGACCGAAGAGATTGCCGCAAAAACCCGAGCCGAAGCACGTGAACGCCAAAACCACCTGCAACTGGAAATCCTCCATGCCATCCTCACGAATACACCGCTGATTCTTATCTTTTATTGCAGCGACGGTGAAGGTGTTGCGATCCTTGACTGGAACCAGACAGCAACCGAGGTACTCGGTTGGACCAAGGCCGAGGTCCTCGGAGAAAATCTGTTTGATTTTATACCTGTTGCCGAAGAGTTTGCCCGTGTCGAAGCAGCACATAGAGTGCTCATCAAGAGCGAGGGGTCTTTCAATCTGATCAACAGGTGCAACACCAAAGCCGGAGACACCGTCCTGATCAGCTGGTTCAACAACTCGTTTCACGATCAAAAAACCGGCAAAGTCTACGTCGTCTCACTCGGGCTCGACGTCACCAGCCAGCACGCGAAAGACGAGGACCTGAAAAAGAGCGAGGAGCGCTTTCGTACGGTGGCCAATCACTGCTACGATTGGGAGGAATGGCGGGCGCCCGACGGCTCGTTCCTGTTCGTTTCTCCGTCATGTGAGCGGCTGACCGGATATGCACCGGAACACTTCCTCAACGATAAAGATTTTACGCTGGCTATCACCCACCCGGATGATCGGGAACGTATCGAGGAGCACTTCACCTTCGACCACAGTTTCCACCAGACCCACCAGATGGACTTTCGGATTATCGACAGTCAAGGCGGCGTCCGCTGGATCAACCACTGTTGCCAGCCGGTGTACAGCGAAACCGGGGAATGGCTGGGGCGCCGGGCGAGCAACCGCGACATCACTGAACGCAAGGAGGCACAGCGCAATCTGGAACAAAGCAAGAATATGCTGCAACAGGTGTTTGACGGCATCGCCGACCCATTGCTGCTCCTCCGATCCGACGGTACCATACTGATGATGAATACCCGTGCCGAAACGTATTTTCAGACCAGTTTCGGTGAAGCTCACTCGCTTGTCTGCTCACACCTCAGCGCCGATTCCGAACAATGCTCCAACTGCAAAATTCTAGCAGCAATTGCTGAAGGGACCAGCGTGCAGCTTGAAAGAAAGGGGCTGTTCGATCAAGAACGGACTGAGAAGATTTTTGTCGAACCGCTTGGCAAAGACAGCGATTATGCCGGTTCCGGTATTGTCAGGATCAGCGATATATCCATCGAGCGGAGAATGGAGAAAGACCTGGTTCAAGCAGCCAAGATGATTTCTTTGGGAACCCTTGTCTCCGGTGTCGCCCACGAGATCAATAATCCCAACAATTTCATAATGCTCAACGTCAACCTAGTCCGAGACACCTGGTTAGGTCTGCAATCGATCATCGACCGGCATTATGAAGAATTCGGCGATTTTATCGTCGCCGGCCTACCCTACAGCGAGGTCCGGGACGAATTGCCAAATCTGTTGTCCGGTATCATGGCCGGCACGCGAAGAATTCAACGAATTGTCAGCGAACTAAAAGAATTTTCCTTACCGAGTCTGGAGAAGGCTGATGACCGCATCGACATCACCACCGTGGCGCACCAGGCCGTATCGCTGATCAACAGCCAGATCCGCAAGGCGACCGCAAATTTCTCGCTGCACTGCGCCACCGATCTGCCCCCGGTCAAGGGAAACAGCCAGAAACTGGAGCAAGTCATCATCAATCTGCTCCAGAACGCCTGCCAGGCCTTGCCCGATACACAACGCGCCATAGGGCTATCCACTTTTTACGACAGTGAAGAAGCGGAAGTCCTGATCCGGGTCGAAGATGAAGGCCGAGGGATCGCCGAAAAAGATCTGCCCCATGTCCTAGACCCATTTTTCACAACCAAACGGGACATCGGTGGAACCGGGCTCGGGCTTTCAGTCTCATCGAAAATCATCGCCGAACATCGGGGCAGAATCGACATCGCCAGCAAGCCCGGCAAAGGCAGCACTTTCACCATCCGTTTACCGGTGGCCGAAACCGGGGCAGCGAAGACCAATCCAATCAACCTGGGACCACAGAGCAACACCGCCCCTCCTCCCGAGCGCAAGTAATCGACCATGCCAATGTCCCTCTACCCCACCTTTCCGGTACTGATTATCGATGACGAGCCCCATACGTTAAAAAGCGTCGAACTCGCTCTGAAGACCGGCGGCATCAGGAATATCCTCTGCTGCTCAGACTCTCGAGAAGTGAAGACCATCCTCGCCGACCGGAAAATTTTTGCCATTCTACTTGATTTGAACATGCCCCATGTGTCAGGCCAGGAGTTGCTTACGCATATCAACGACGAGTACCCGGATATCCCGACCATCGTCGTCACCGGCTATAACGACGCAGAAGTTGCCGTACAGTGCATGAAACACGGCGCATTCGACTACATGGTCAAACCGGTGGAGAAAAATCGTCTGGTCTCCGGAGTTCGCCGCGCGATCGAGATCCGCGAACTCAAATACGAAAACTACCAACTCAAACAACGAGTTCTCGACGTTGTTTCGGAGCGTTCGGAGGCCTTTACCGACATCGTCACCAATAACCGACAGATGCTGGCACTCTTCCGCTATATCGAATCGATTGCTCCGAGTCCACAACCGGTCCTGATCATCGGCGAAACCGGTGTTGGCAAGGAGTTGATTGCCCGAGCGATCCACCGACTCAGCGGCCGGCAGGGCGCACTGATCAGCGTCAATGCCGCCGGCATTGACGACACCGCCTTTGCCGACACGCTTTTCGGCCATGTCAAAGGCGCCTTTACCGGAGCGGAGTTGGCCCGTAAGGGACTCATAGAAAAAGCGGCAGGCGGCACCATGGTCCTTGATGAAATCGGTGATCTGAGTATGGACTCTCAGATCAAACTGCTGCGTCTGATCCAAGAAGGCGAGTATTATCCGCTTGGCTCGGATCTGGCCAAGCTGGCCGACGCTCGCATCATAGTCAGCACCAACCAGAACCTGGCGGCACTGCAGGAAGAAGGCAGGTTCCGGAAAGATCTCTATTTTCGACTGCGCTCGCACCGGGTCGAAATCCCGCCGTTGAGGCAGCGGCCAGGCGACATCCCCTTGTTGCTTGAACATTTTCTGGAGGAAGCAGCGAAGAACCTTGGCAAGCAGAGGCCAACCTATCCACCGGAACTCCTCACCCTGCTGGCCAACTACTCGTTTCCCGGAAATATCAGAGAATTACGCGGCATGGTTTACGACGCGCTCTCCACGCACAAAACCAAAATGCTCTCCATGCAGCAGTTCCAGGCTCAGATCGATCTCGAGCGGAGTCACGATGGTATCGCTTCTCCTTCACTTCCGGCAATCGTCGACGCCGGCTGCCAATCAGAGAGCGCCTCCCTGCCTACGCTGAAAGCCGCGACCGACAACCTGATCCTGCTGGCATTGCAACGCTGCAACAACAACCAGTCGTTAGCTGCCAAGCTGCTTGGCATTTCCCGGCAACGCCTGGCTCGCCATCTCCGGGCCATGAACTCCTGATCCCAGCATCATATCCCCCGATGGGGTGTGCCAAAACCGCACACGATCCCTTCCGGATCATTTCGTGATACCGTATTTATTTCAAACTATTACCTGCCAAAATGGGCACAAGGTGGTACGATCCGTACCTCCTCCAGCTCTTCCCTCTCGACCCATCACCGCCACCTAATACCTTGAAATTATATCTTATAATCAATGCCTTGATTTTGGACCGAGAATTGCTAGAAAATTCACAACAGTCCGACAACCCGCAAGAAGTACTAAAAAAGGATCTCCCCTATGTTTACCCAAACTGCCAAAATGGCGACCAACATTCTGATTGTCGACGATGAAATCGAACAGATCAAGAGCTTGCGGCTCAGCCTGCGTAGCAAAGGATATCAGGTAACCGCCGTCACGAATGCCGCCGAAGCGCTGACGGTACTCCGTGACGGTCGGCACTACGACCTGGTGCTCACCGATTATGCCATGCCTGAGGTCAACGGCTTGGAGTTTTTACAAGAAATCAGAAAAGCAGGCAAAGATATCGCGGTCATCATGATGACCGCGTACGGAGAGAAAGAAGTGTTGGTGGATGCTTTACGTTCACGTTGTGACGGCTTTATCGAAAAACCGTTTACGATCGATGAACTCGTTGCCGAAATTACCCATGTAGTCGCTCTGAAAAACTCGATGCTGGAAACAACGCGCAAAGCATTAGCCGATTTTGTTCCGATGATGGTCCACCAGATCAACAACCCGCTGACCGCGATTTCCGGCAACGCCGAGCTGGCACTCCTCCGATCGCCCGGCTGTGAAAAAACCCGCACCAGCCTCCACCGTATCATCGAGGCAACCGCCCAGATCAAGTCGATCAACCAGGAGATTCTCGAACTTGGAAAAGGCCTTGATAAGCCAAACGAATGTATCGACTTAAAAAGCATCGTTCATGGTTGTCTCGAATCGTTTGAAGCATTCTGCCAGATGCAAGACGTTACGATCAAGCAGACGCTTCCAGCATCCTCCTGCTGGATTACCGGCAATCGATTCAGCCTTGAACAGGTGTTTCGTAATCTTGTCCATAATGCCGTGGACGCCATGGAAAAATCATCGGAAAAAATGCTCTTAGTCGAACTGCGCCGCGGCGCCGACAATGCGGTTCAGATAGAGATCAGCGATACTGGTTGCGGGATTCCCGCTGAGGATATGCCCAATCTGTTCAAGCCGTACTTCTCCACAAAACAGAAAGGGACCGGCCTCGGCCTGTCAGTGGTACGGCGGGTGGTGATGTCCCACAATGGTGATATTTCCGTGCGCAGTACCGTTGGCGAAGGAACCCGTTTCAGCATTTCTCTCCCCATTTTCACTGATTCGCTGCAAGAAGCTGATAACAGATCCAATCATCAGAAGTGCGGCTGATACGACTTTTGCTCATTCGCCGTCATCACCGGCCAGACAGAGAAACCCGCTGTTCGTTTGTGACCGACGCCAATCGCCCCTTTTTGCAAATAAAGGGCAAAAGCCCAGGCATCATCAAACCCGCTGGTTGTCGATGACCAGTAGGTATCACCGACGCCGGAAAACGGGTGCTTGGTCGGCAGCGCCGGGCTGTGGGCCGAGGCATCGACCAGCGTCTCCAGTTCTGTAATAGTCGGCAACCGCCAGGGGCGGCCCGTTTTTTCGGCCTGATCGGCGACCGCCGATCGCGCCTCGTTCCAGCCGGGGCACGTTGGGTAAAGATCGGCGCGGGCGTGCCAGATCAGCCCGGTCAATCGATCGAGAAAACCATCTCCGGCCGGTACAAACCGCGGATCAGGCCAGGCCACGCCGACGCGCAATGCACCGTCCTGCCCGGTACCCCGGCAATCGATGAACCGGCCCCGCTCGTCGCAGCACTGCTGCTGACCCGTCTGCAAAACGGTCTCGGGCGTACCGCAGACCGGCCACAACCAATAATAGTCCTGTTTGTTGCCGTAGAACATGCGCCCGCCCTCAAGATGCACATACCAGGCGTAGGCGGGGGCAATGGCGGCCGTCGTCGAGGTCCAGTACCAACCGTGATAGACCGATAGGAATGGATGGGCGGCCGCCAGTGCCGGCCGCTTTTCGCGGTGATCGATCAGGCTGCGCAACTCGCAGCGGTTGGGCAGCCGCCAGTCGCTGCGACCGAACCGGCGGTGCTCGTTCATGTCGGCCACCGC
The DNA here is from genome assembly GCA_964608305.1 of uncultured Desulfofustis sp. Taxonomy (GTDB): domain Bacteria; phylum Desulfobacterota; class Desulfobulbia; order Desulfobulbales; family Desulfocapsaceae; genus Desulfofustis. The sequence continues at coordinate 15,754 of CAZSOA010000055.1, forward strand.
CGTCAGGGCCTCGGGCCAGCTGAGAGGAAATTCCAACAACATCGCATTGCGGGGCCAGATCAGACCGGTGCGGCAATCACGAACCAGGTCGTTGGACTCGAGGTGGAACCGGCGGTTGCCGCCGGGTGCTGCGCTGGTTTGGTCCATTGTCTGGGAACCTTGTGTCTACCGTCAATATTTCCTCGTTTTCAGGATGGTGACCACCAGATAGAGACCGAGGACCACCGAGAGCAGATAGCCGATAACGCCCAGGGCGGGCAGGCCGAAGAGCAGCGGGCCGATGCCGGTGGTGATGATCATCGACGAGCCGATAATGATCGCCCCGGCGACGATGCCGGCGGTCAACCGGTTGGACGCACTTTCCAGGACGCCGACCAGATCTTCAAGTTTCTCCAGGTGAAAGACGAACCCCAGCTCGCCCTGCTCCAGCTTCGTGATGATCCGCTGCAGGCGCCGTGGTATCTCCCGGGGACCGGAACGAAACGCGACGAGCAGGGTGCGCAGTTCCCGCCACCAATTGCGCGGATGATAGCGACGGCGGGCCAGTCGATGGACCTGCCCACGCACCGCACTGACCACATCGAGGTCGGGATAGATCAGGCGGACCGAGCCTTCGGCGGTGATCAGCGCCTTGATCATGATCACCAGGTAGTTGGGCAGTTGCAACCGATACGAGCGCAACAGCGTCAGCAGTCGTGCCAGCAGATGGCCGAGATTGACGTCCTTGATCGGCACCGCGTAATAGCGATCGAGAATAGCCAGCAGGTCCCGCTCCAGCGCTGCCGCCTCCACCAGTTTCTCCCGGCTGTGGCAAAGCACCAGCAAGGCTTCGGCCAAGGACTCGCTGTCTTTGTCGACAACCGCCTGCAACAGGTCGATGAGCATGTAGCGGTCGCGATCGGTCAGCCGCCCGACCATCCCCCAGTCGATCAGGCAGAGCGTGCCATCCTCGCCGACGAGCAGGTTTCCGGGATGCGGGTCGGCATGGAAAAAGCCCAGTTCAAGGATCTGGGTCACGGCGCCGCGCAGGCCGCGCCGGGCAAGCGCCTCATAATCGAGGCCCGGCACGGTGTCGATCTCCCGAAAGGTCGTGCCGGCAAAATATTCCATGACCAGCACCCGATCCGAACTGTACTGCTCGTAGGGTGCCGGGACGAAGAAGCCGGTCTTGTCGGCGACCGAGCGGGCAATCGTCATCGACTCCAGTTCCTCGCCGAAATCAAGTTCCTTGACGATGTGCCGGCGCACCGTGCGCACCAGATTGGGCAGATCATAGACCTGCAACTCGCTCAGGTTGTCGTGGGCCAGACGGCAGATCGCCTCAAGGATATCGAGGTCGGCGCGGATATCGTCAACGATGCCTGGCCGCTGCACCTTAACCGCCACCACTTCGCCGCCCTGGCGCAGCACCGCCCGATAGACCTGGGACAAGGAAGCAGCGGCAAACGGTTCTTCGGGAAAGACGGAGAACACCGCCTGAAACGGGCCGCCGATGGCTTCCTCGATGAGCGGCATGATGGTCTCGGTCGGCACCCCCGGGACATTGTCCTGCAACTTCTCCAACTCCTTGAGCAACGGCTCCGGCAACAGATCCGGACGCAGGCTCATGATCTGGCCGAATTTCACAAAAGTCGGCCCAAGCGCTTCAAAGACGCGGCGAATGCGCTGATAGACATCAAGCTCTTCATCGACGGGGCTGATCCGGCGCAGCCACTCGGCGCCGGGGATCTCATCGAACCGGTCGATGATCTCTGCAAAGCCATAGGTTGCCAGGACCGTAATAATATCTTTGAAACGTTTCAGGTTCTTCAGATCACTGAGCTGCATGGCAGGCTCCCGGCCTTCGTGGTTAGTTCTTCTTGCGCCAGCGCAGATCGTAGAGATCGGTACGGCGGCTCTCGGCGTTGCGGACGCTGCCCAATGCCCGCAGTTCCTTGATCATGTCCAGATCCAGATCGGTGACCAACGTCGTCTCGATGCCCGGTGTCGCCTCGGCGGCGATGGCGTCATGGGGAAACGAAAAATCCGACGGGGTAAAAACGGCCGACTGGGAATACTGGATCCCCATGGTCTCCACCTTCGGGATATTGCCGACGCTGCCGGAGATGGCAACGAAACATTCGTTCTCGATGGCACGCGCCTGGGCGCAGCGACGGACCCGCAGGTAGCCGGTCTTGGTATCCGTCCAGAACGGCACGAGCAGCAGCTTCATCCCTTGCAGGGCCTGCAGCCGCGCCAGCTCAGGAAATTCCACATCATAACAGATGAGGATGCCGACCTTGCCGACGTCGGTGTCGAACACCCGGAGCCGATCCCCACCGGCAAACCCCCAGTGCGCATCCTCATCCGGGGTGATATGCAGCTTTTCCTGCTGGTCCCAGGTACCATCCCGCCGGCAGAGGAAACTGACGTTGAGCAGCTTGCCCGAATCGTCGCGCAGCGGCACGCTGCCGGTGACGATATTGATGTTGTAGGCGAGGGCCATCTCGG
>CAZSOA010000056.1:0-18003 GCA_964608305.1 uncultured Desulfofustis sp.
GCGTTTCGCCGAAAAGAACCGGCGCAATGTTCTGTCCGTGACGCCATCCTGCATGGAGGTGCTCTGTTCCTATCCCTGGCCCGGTAATGTCCGCGAGCTGGAAAACGCGATCGAGCGCGGCGTTATCCTGATGCGCGGCGAACACCTGACGGAAAAAAGCCTGCCGCTGCCGATCCAACAGCATGCCGATCAGCGGCCACGCGATGCAGATACCCGGCCGGCCACCCTGGAGGAGGCGGAACGATTGCTGATCCTGCAGACGTTGCAGGAGACCGGCGGCAACAAAAGCGAGGCTGCCCGGCGCCTGGGCATTACGCGCAAGACCTTACAGAATAAATTGCTCAAGTACGGCGAGAACTGACCCGGTCGGTAAGGAAACGCCGGCCATTTGTGCTTTCGAGCCAGCCGCTCGGACCCCCTGCCGAGGCCGGGTCCTTTTTTCCGGGGGGCGGCTTGACAACAAAAATACCCCTCATTATTGTTCGCACAGGTTTTTCAAGGCAATCCTGCGGAGCCGCTGCTCCGGATGTACAGGTGCGTGCGGATCGGCGGGAGTGATGCGCACAGACTATTGGAGAGGAGGTATTGGTGACTACGGATAGGAAACACGAGGAACTCGAAGAAGACGTGCTGGAAGAATCAGGTGCGGATACGCCTTCTGCCGGGCAAGAACTTGAATCGCTTGAAGATCAGAGCATTGAGCAGCAGCTGGAGCAGGCGCTCGCCGAATCGGCCGATCTTCGCGACAAGGTGCTCCGTGTCGCCGCCGAGTTTGAGAATTATAAGAAACGGATGGAGCGTGAGCGAAGCGCCATGTTGAAGTATGCCGGCGAACATATCTTTCGGGAAATGTTGCCGGTGGTCGATAATCTCGAGCGGGCGGTCACGCAGGGGATTGTTGCCGGTGTCGAGCCGGACAAAAATCTGGAGGCGTTGCTTGAAGGGGTGCAACTGACCCTGAAAAGTTTGCTGGGCATACTTGAGAAATTCGAGGTCACACCGATCTCGACGGCCGGTGAACCGTTCGATCCCAACATTCAGGAGGCCTTGACCATGGAGGCAAGCGATTCGATCCCGGCCAACCATGTGATCAGCGAGTTCGAGAAAGGCTACCGTTACAAGGATCGGCTGTTGCGCCCGGCACGGGTGGTGGTTTCCGCCGGTGCAGCGAAGCCTTGATCGGTCGGATAACGGGGCGATCCGCTTGACAAGTATAGATAAATGAGAATTGTGATAAAGGATTAGCAAGGTGTGCTGCATGGGCAGGAATTCGGAGCGGAACTGACGATCCGGTTTAGATGATATAAGGAGAGATACTATGGGCAAAATTATCGGAATTGATCTTGGGACCACCAACTCGTGCGTGGCGGTTATGGAAGGTGGCGACCCGAAAGTCATCGCCAACTCGGAAGGGAATAGGACGACACCGTCGGTGGTGGCCTTTGCCGATAACAATGAACGGCTGGTCGGCCAGGTCGCCAAACGACAGGCGGTCACCAATCCGACGCGCACCCTCCATGCGGTTAAGCGGCTGATCGGCCGCAAGTTCACCGACGCCGAGGTGCAGAAGTCGATCAGCGTCAGTCCGTTTAAGATCGTTGAGGGGAACAACGGCAGCGTGGCCATCGAGGTGGAGGGAAAGACCTATCGCCCGGCCGAGATCTCGGCGATGGTGCTGGCCAAGATGAAACAGACCGCCGAAGAATACCTCGGCGAGGAAGTGACCGATGCCGTTATCACGGTGCCCGCGTATTTCAATGACTCGCAGCGTCAAGCCACCAAAGACGCCGGGAAGATCGCCGGCCTCAATGTCCAGCGGATTATCAATGAGCCGACTGCAGCTTCGCTGGCCTATGGCCTGGACAAGAAAAATGAAGAAAAGATCGCCGTTTTCGATCTTGGCGGCGGGACGTTCGATATCTCGATTCTTGAGATCGGCGACGGAGTCTTCGAAGTAAAATCGACCAACGGCGATACCTTTCTCGGCGGGGAAGACTTCGATATGCGGATCGTCAACTGGCTGGCTGACGAATTCAAGCGCGACCAGGGGGTCGATCTGCGCAACGACAAGATGGCCCTGCAACGGCTTAAAGAAGAAGCGGAAAAGGCAAAGATGGCCTTGTCCAGCACCGTTGAGACCGATATCAACCTGCCGTTTATCACTGCCGATGCCAGCGGCCCGAAGCATCTCAACGTCAAACTGAGCCGGGCAAAGCTGGAAGGTCTCGTTGAAGATCTGATCGAGCGAACCGTGGGACCGTGCCGGACAGCGCTCAAAGATGCCGGTCTTGATGCCTCGGAGATCGATGAGGTAATTCTGGTCGGCGGTATGACGAGGATGCCGCGGGTGCAGGCCAAGGTGCAGGAAATTTTCGGGAAAACGCCACACAAAGGAGTCAATCCCGATGAGGTGGTGGCCATCGGCGCTGCAATTCAGGGCGGTGTGCTGCAGGGCGATGTTAAGGATGTGCTGCTGCTCGACGTGACGCCGCTGTCGCTTGGCATCGAGACCCTGGGGGGGGTAACCACCAAGTTGATCGAGAAGAACACGACGGTGCCGACCAAGAAGAGCCAGGTATTTTCGACTGCCGCGGACAATCAACCGGCGGTTTCGATTCACGTGCTCCAGGGCGAACGTGAGATGGCTCAGGACAACAAGACCATCGGCCGTTTCGAACTCACCGATATCCCGCCCGCCCCGCGCGGTGTACCGCAGATCGAGGTGACCTTTGACCTTGACGCCAACGGAATTCTTCATGTTTCGGCCAAGGATCTCGGCACCGGCAAGGAGCAGTCGATCCGGATTACCGCTTCATCGGGCCTCACGGAGGCCGAGATTGAGCGGATGAAAAAGGATGCCGAACTGCATGCCGAGGATGATCGTAAACGGCGCGAACTGGTGGAAAGCAAGAACCAGGCCGACGCCCTGATCCACGCTTCTGAAAAGAGCCTGAAGGAATTGGGCGATAAGGTGGACAGTGAGACCAAGGCAAGTGTTGAAAAAGAAATCGAAAATGTCAAGAACGCCGTCAAGACAGACGACACCGCTGCCATCAAGAGTGCTATTGAGGCCTTGACCACGGCTTCGCATAAGCTTGCCGAGATCATGTACGCCCAGGCTGCCAAGGACAAGCCGGAAGGTGGTGACGGTCCGGGAACCGGTGGTTCCGCCGGCACCAAAGGGAAAGGCGGCAAAGGTGACGACGATGTCGTCGACGCTGATTTCGAGGAAGTGAAATAGGAAACCACCGCCGGAATCAAACCAGGCCGGCCTATTGAGCAGGGGAGAGGGAGATTTTTCCCTCTCCCCTTTTTTGTTGTTTTCCGGTAAGGTGGTTTCCGTTTTTTGACCCCACCGGCAGACATCATTCATTATACGCAACAAATACTATGCGCATCTTATCGGGAATTCAGCCTTCAGGGAAACTGCACATCGGCAATTATTTCGGCATGATGAAAACGATGATCGGGCACATGGAAACGGCCGAATTGTATGTCTTCATCGTGGATCTGCATGCCCTGACCTCGGTGCATGATCGGGAGAAACTGGCGCACGGGACGATTGAGGCGGCCGCCGATTTTCTGGCGCTTGGCCTGGATCCCGACAAGTGTATTTTCTGGGTACAGTCAGACGTGCCGGAGGTCTGTGAATTGACCTGGGTCCTGTCGACACTTGCACCGATGGGATTGCTTGAGCGCTGTCATTCGTACAAAGATAAAGTCGCCAAAGGTATCAGTCCGAGTCACGGCCTGTTTTCCTATCCGGTATTGATGGCCGCTGACATTTTGCTCTACCAGGCCCAGCAGGTCCCGGTGGGCAAAGACCAGAAACAGCACCTTGAAGTCGCCCGCGACCTTGCTCAGAAGTTTAACAACGAGTTTGGCGAAACCTTCGTTGTGCCGGAACCGGCCATTGATGAACAGACGGCGACGGTGCCGGGGCTCGACGGGCAGAAGATGTCGAAATCCTATGATAATACCATTCCGATTTTCCTCGAAGGCGCGGCATTGAAAAAACGGGTCATGGCCATTCAGACCGACGCGACCCCGGTTGCCGATCCGAAAAACCCGGATACCTGCAACCTGTTCCAGATCTTCAAGTTATTCGCCTCGCCCGGGCGGCTGGCCGAGGTGCGCGATCTGTATCTCAACGGCGGTGCGGCCTACGGGCATATCAAGATGGAGTTGTTCGAGTTGATCAGCGATCGTTTTGCTGAAGCTCGAGAGCACAAGAAACGGTTGCTGGCCGATCCGGCGGAAATTCGGCGGATCATGAAACAGGGGTCCGCAAAGGCCCGGGAGCGGGCGGTGAAAACCCTCGATCTGGTTCGCGAGCGGGTCGGACTCGCCTATTAGGTGGCTTCGCCGCCGATCACCCACGGCATGGTCCGGGAGACGAGATGAACTACGGGATAACACGAGACGAAGCCTCGGCGCTTGTCCATGAACAGCTGACCGATGAGCACCTGATCAACCACAGTCTTGCCGCCGAGGCGGTGTTGCGAGCCCTTGCCGCCCGGCTTGGCGAAGATATGGAACAATGGGGGCTCGCCGGCTTGCTGCACGATCTCGATGCCCAAAGCAACCCCGACCTGAGTACCCATACCAGACAAACGGTGGCACTCCTCCAGGAACGTGGCGTCGATCCGGAAATCGTCGAGGCTATCGCCCTGCACAATCCCCAGGCTCATCCCGGTGCGGTGCGAACCACCCGGTTGCAGCACGCGCTCGCCGCCGGTGAAACGGTCACCGGCCTGATTGTGGCCGCGGCTCTGGTTCATCCGGAAAAGAAGTTGGCGGCGGTTAAGGTGAAGTCGGTACAGAAACGGTTCAAGGAGAAGGCGTTCGCCCGCGGCGCCGACCGTCAGATTATTGCCGAGTGCGAACTGCTCGGCATCAGCGTGCCGGACTTCTGTGCTCTCGGCCTCGCCGCGATGCAGGATATAGCCGAACAAATCGGCCTCTGATCGGGGCAATAACGGATCTCTTACTGCAGATTGGTCTTGTTGGTATTGTGGTCGATACTGACGATCCCCTCGAGCAGCAGGTGGTCGATCCGTTCGTTGAGTGCGACTTCTTCTTCCGCACTGATATTGGAGATAAAGGCAAAGGTTCCCTGGTTCCAGGATAACACGTGGAAAAAGGCGTCCTTGACCTGCTCCCTCAGCGATTCCTGTAATGTTTTTTCCTGAACAAAACCTTTGCGCAGCATGATGTTCCCGAGTCTCGTCCGCTGCTTCTCATCGTTATGAGCGGAGAGGCATTCCATGAGTTGCTCCCGGCTTATCACGTGTGATTCCAGCAAACGCTGACCGATTTGTTTCTGCTCGGCATGCAGGGTACCCCAGACGAGGCTTCCCCCGTTGAAATAGAAGGTCGCTTTCGCCGGCGGGTTGAGGAGCAACAGCTTGCCGGAGAGGTTGGAATAGGAGAGGAGTTGGAAGATGCTTTCAATGGAAATGACGTCCAACGCTCCCTGAAAATCGACGGATTTTCTCTTTTCGATGACGTTTCTGGTCATGCCTGTGCCTGTCTGGTGCGGTGTGTCGGGATCATCCCCCATGGACGGTGGCGGCCCCCCACCGCCCGGCCATGGTTCACCTGATCATCTATTGTAGCGAAAAACGGAGAAAAGAACAATTGCGACAACTACCAGTTCGGAGGTAGGTACATATACCGATGGAGCAGTTTATTTCCTTGCTGTAGCGTCGTTTTTTACCAGTTGCCGAACCTTATGCGGCGAACAGGCGGTCACGATGTTTTTGACCGCAGCGCTCAGAGTCATGCCCCCGTTCGCGCTGCGGTGACGCTGAGATGCGGACTAAAAATCAATGAGTTCAACGTCGAAGATCAGTACCGCGTTCGGAGGTATCGGTCCGCGGCCGCCACTCCCGTAACCAAGGTTCGGCGGGATGATCAACGTGCGTTTCTCACCTTTGGTCATGCCGAGAAACGCCTCGTCCCATCCTTTGATTACCCGGCCGGCGCCGACCGGAAAACTGATCGGCTGGCCGCGGTCGTAGGAAGAGTCGAAGGTTTCTCCACTGAGCAGTTTGCCGGTATAATGGGCGCTAACCGTGGTTCCCGGGGCAGGTCGGGTATCGCCGCTGCCTTCGGCAACCACGATATAACGTAGACCACTCGGCGTGATCACCGCGCCGGGAAACTGTTTTTCCAGAGTCTCCTGCTGCGCTTCCAAGGCGGCCAGTTCTTTTTCCTGCTGCCGCTGCCGGTGGGTGGTGAGCAACGCATCAAACGCTGCCTGGTCTGCCGTGAAGGCTTCGGCCCGGGCACCGACACGGATAATCTCAACGCCTTTGATTGCATCTCCCTGGGCAATGTCATTCACCACCTGCTGCCCGGAGACGACATGGCCGAACACGGTGTGTTTTCCGTCCAGCCAGGGAGTTGGTACATGAGTGATGAAAAACTGGCTGCCATTGGTTCCCGGACCGGCGTTTGCCATGGAGAGGACGCCTGGTCGGTCGTGCCGAAGCGACGGGTCGATTTCATCAGGAAAGGTATAGCCAGGCCCTCCGGTGCCGGTACCGAGCGGGCAACCACCCTGAATCATGAAGTCGGGAATGACCCGGTGGAAGGACAGGCCATCGTAGAAACGGGTGCCGGTGGTTCCCCTGCCACCCCCGAGTTCCTTGCTGCCCTCGGCCAAGCCGACGAAATTAGCCACCGTCAACGGGGTCTTCTGATCTTCAAGCAACAGGAGGATTTCTCCCTTCTCGGTAAATAGTTTCGCATACAGGCCGTCTTTCATTTTTGCCTCTGTCATAGTAAAGCCTCCATTAATCAATCCCAGCACGATAAGGAGCGGGGCGATCCAGAACGGTTTTTTCATGGTGCATTCCTCAACGATCATGCCGTCATTCCTATTTGGTGTGCGAGGTCTTAAGACACCGTCAGGTGTCCGCTTCGTCCTCGGAGGCGGCGCGTTGGCGACAATGTGTCAGAAAATTGCGAGAATTGTTCTCACTACTCGAAACCGGCCTCCTTGTCAAGCAGAAGCAGTCCACGCGCTCGAAACATCCATTTGTTTCGAGCGCTTCGACCGTGTGACAAGATGAGCGAAAACCTGGAAACATTGTTGCGAGCACCAGCGGAGTTTTTTCTATGGAAATCTTAGTTATCAATAATAAATCAGCTAGTTGCATCCGGCCGATTCCGCCTCCTGCTGCAGCGCTGCGGCCTGTCCTGCCGGACCTTTACGATGCAGCCTCTGCCGGCACCAACCAGCCGGGAAGATCTCCGAAAGCTGTTCATGCTTCGTTGTGACTTTGAGTCAGGGGGGCGGAAGAAGCCGGTGCTGGGAATCGTCGACGCAGTGCCGATTCTTCGTTGACGGCCGAGGTGTTGCTGGTTTTATTGGGATGGTTTGCACGCGGCCGGGCCGCTTACGGGAAAACAGGCGCCAGCTGTTGCCGGCGCCGCAACCAGCGTGGTGATCGCTTGTGTACCGGTTCTGTCGATTCGTGATTGGCACGCTGTTCTGGCTGGCGTTCCCGTTCCTGTTGCTCGTTATCCTGATCACCGGCAAGCACCGGCGCGGGCTCTCCGAACGTCTCGGTTGTTATCGCAAGACCGATACAATCAATTCGCTGCGGATCTGGATTCACGCCGCGTCCATCGGTGAGATTAGCGTGGCTCGCCAGTTGATCGCCCGGCTTGAAGAACTGGCTCCCGAAACGACGTTTGTGCTGACCACCATGACCATCCATGGCCGCGATTTCGCCCGCAGTGTGTTGCCGGCATCGATCCCGGTCTATCTGGCACCGCTCGATGTACCGCTTATCGTCGAGCGCGCCGTTCGCCTGGTTAGGCCGGTGGTGTATGTCTGCCTGGAAACGGAACTCTGGCCGATGCTGCACGGCTCGCTTGTGCGGGCCGGTACCGCTTCGGTGTTGCTCAACGGCCGATTGTCCGAGAAGTCGATCAAAAGCTATCTCCGCTTCCATTTTCTTTTTTCGCCGGTAGTATCCGCTTATGATCATATCGCCGCCATCAGCGAGCAGGACCGCACGCGTTTTCTTCTGCTCGGAGCCCGGCGGGAATCCGTCATTGTGACCGGCAATGTCAAAGACGATACGGCACCGCCGGCAGCAGCTACATCGGTGCGCAACGGCTGGCGACGGGTGCTGCAGATTGATGGGGAGGCGACGGTGATTATTGCCGGCTCCACCCATGCACCTGAGGAGGAATTGCTGGTGCCGCTTATCAAAAGCGATGTCGAACGCGCACGCATCTGGATTCTGGCCCCCCGGCATCTGCGCCGTCTCGAGGACGTGGAGCGGTTGCTGGCTCAGCAAGGCCTTGCCTCTGATCGGCTCAGCCGACTCAAGGATGGCGGTTCACGTCATGCCTCTGTGGTGCTGGTCGATACCATGGGCGATCTGGCGAGCCTCTATAGTGTCGCGAGTTGCGCCTTTGTCGGCGGCAGCCTTACTGCTTACGGCGGCCATAATGTGATGGAAGCGGCCCGCTGGGGGACGGTCGTGTTTTTCGGACCGCATACCGAGGACTTTCAGGAGGCCGCCGGGGCACTTGCGGCGGGTGGCGGCGGGATCCGGGTCGGCTCCGCCGACGAGTTGGCCGAGCAGTTGCATCGCCTGTTGCAGGATCGCCGGGAGCGGGAAGAACGGGGCAGGCAGGCACAGGCCGTTGCGCAGTCACGTCGGGGTGCCATTGAAACCCAGGCGAGGTTGGTGGTTGCGATGCTGCCCCATCGAGAAGGTGAGTGATCGATTGAGCAGTGAAGCCGAGGCAGGTTACGAGTTTACAAACGGGTGGATCATGCGATTGTTATCATGGAATGTCAACGGCTTGCGTGCCGTCTACACGAAAGGGTTCAGCGCTGCCGTTGCGCGTATGCAACCGGATGTCCTGGCCCTGCAGGAGACGAAACTGCAGGCCGACCAGCGTACCGAAGAGATGTTGTCCCCGGACGGTTATCGGTCCTATTGGGATTATGCGCTGGACAAAAAGGGGTACAGCGGCGTGGCCGTCTATGCCAAGCCCGAGCCGCTGGCAGTGCAGAGTGGTTTTGGTATTGAGCGCTATGATCGAGAGGGACGGGTGCTGCAACTCGACTACGGGGCGTTCATCCTGTTCAACGTCTATTTCCCCAACGGTCAGCGCGATGAGCAGCGGTTGCAGTACAAGCTCGATTTCTATCGAGATTTTTTTAATTACACGGATCGTTTACGGGAAGCGGGGCGCAGTATCGTGATCACCGGCGACTTCAATACGGCACACAACGAAATCGATCTGAAGAATCCGCAGAGCAATAAAGACCGGTCGGGATTTCTGCGCATCGAGCGCGATGTACTCGATGATATCGTTGCCCGCGGCTATGTGGATAGTTTCCGGCATCTCTATCCGGAAACGGTCAAATACTCGTGGTGGAGTTATCGGTTCAATGCTCGGAAGAATAATGCCGGCTGGCGGATCGACTATTTTTTTCTCAGCCGTGACCTGGTCGATGGCGGTGCGTTGCGCGACGCCTTCATACTCAACGAGATTGATGGCTCAGACCATTGCCCGGTCGGCATCGAACTCGCGGTATGAGGCACGGTCACGTCAAGGAGATGGTACCGCCGGGTCGTGCCTGCTCACGGGTGGCGGCGCAGTGTCGGCGGTGCGCTCAATTCTCCTTGCAATACTAACGATTCCTGATGGTTATCGGCGCCTGTTCGGTAGATCGTGAGCGATATCGACTCGCCGGGGAAACGATCGAGCATCGCGATGCGCACGTCGTCGATGGTGCCGATAGGCAACCCGGCCACGGCTACCAGGACATCGCCCGGTTGCAAGCCGGCTGCGGCGGCGAGGGTTCCATCTTCGACGGCGGTGATGGTCACCTGCGCGGCGTCCCCCTCTTGCAAGCTGACGCCGATTCTGCCGGCCGGTTCCAGGTCGTCGGCTGTCAGGAAGAAGAGATAGTCGGCGCCGACATTGAGGTCCGTCAATGATTGTTCTGCCAGATTAACAACTGTCGCCTGAGCGACCGGGAGTCGGCGCGCCAGCCGTGGCGGAATGCCGGAATCCGTCCGGGTATGCTGGCTGCCGGCCAGCACCACCAGCCGATGGTCTGGATGCTTAACGAGAAAGCGTGCAATCGCCTCGGCCATGGCCTCATCCCAGAGTGATTGCGCCTCGATAAAGCTTGCCAGGGAGCGACCGCCTTCCTGGTTGCCGGCATGGTGATTGTGGACAGCCGCGAGACGATCGCGATAGCCGGGCAGGCCCAGATCCCGGTCGATTGGAATTGCCTGCCGCTGTTCGTCGGTAAGGGCGCCGGCCCCGCCGGAAGCATAGACTGCGTTGACGAGTTGGCGCTCGATATTCAAGGCGACGATCGGTACGTGTCGCTGCCGGGCAAAGGTGATGATTGGCCGTAACAAACGGTAATCGTATCCCCAGACCTGGAAGTAGCGGGACTCTTTCAAAAAAGCGGCCTCACTGAGCTGCGGATCGGCGAGGTACCGATCAATCGCCGGCTGGCTGGTGGCGGGAAACATTTCCATGCCGATGGCAAGCCGCGGGTCCTGCCGGTACAGCGCTTCGATAAGCAGGGTCTGCAGCAACCGGTCGGCGCGGCTGGTATGCGTCTCGCCGATAAAGATGACTCGTGTGTCTGCCAGGTCGGCAACGAGGTCGTCGAAATCGTGCAAACGAGCCGTCGCAATGCCCGCAGGTTTGTCGATGACCGGTAGGCGGATGCCGTCTTCAGACGGCGCGATCGTGCGCTCGAGCAGCCTGCCGTCGGCAAAGCGCAACTGTGATGCCGTGCCGTAGTGGTGCAGCCGGTCGACAGCCGCCTCGGTTTGTGCCGTATCACTGGCGGAGATGAGCACGATCTGACGCTCCCGATGCACCGGATGAAAACGGGCTTCGAGCAGAAAGCCTCGCTCGAGTGTCACCGGCGCACCGAACAGGCCGCGGGTGAACGGGTGGGAGGTGCCCAGCATGATCAGATCACGTCCGGCAAGCTGTTCGGCATCGAGCTCGTCCAGCTTTGCCACCTGCCAGGAAAAGCGCCGTGCCAGGCGGAAAAACGGGGCGTAGATGTCCTGCTCGGCATCATCGGCGAGTACCACGAGCAGCTGTTTCGCACCCATCGCCCGGGACCAGGTCGGCCGGCGCTCTGCCGGCGTGAGGCGCCGGGCCAGATCGTAGTCGGGATCGATAATCAGCGTCAATGGCTGGTGTGGCAGCTCAAGATCGATGGTGGTGCCGGCGGTGTCGATCAATCGGTGTTCGACGCTGGTTCCGACCACCGTTTCGACGGCGATCGGCAGCAGGATCCGGTAGGGGCCGCCGGGCTGGAGCTGGTGGACGGTAAATGACAGGCGTGTCCCGTCGGCCGTGGCCTGGGTCTTGATCCCATCGATCTGTAATTGCGGCAGGTCGACGCGATCAAGCCGTTCGTTGAAAAAGCCGTCAAGTCGTTCGCCGGATTGAGCGGAGAACAACTCGGCTATGTCCGACCATGTTGCCGAACGGCCGCGAAACGCTTGGTAAAAACGGCGGATAGCCTGATTGAAAACCGTTTCGCCAACCCGTTGTTTCAGTTCATGAAACAACAATGCCGACCGGGAATATCCCACGGCTCGGAGATCACGGCGTGTCATGCTGCCGTGGCCGTCGCTGCCGAGAAAGGCGCGCAACGGCGCGGTGGTCTCGGTGACATAGCTTTCATAGCCGATCAGGGCCTCTTTGCGGGCGGCGGCTCCTTCGCCAACGTCATCACGGTAGGCCAGGTCGGCCAGATAGGTGGTCAGCCCTTCCGCCCAGTTCCCCGAGCCGCGGGTCACCGCAATGCTGTTGCCGAACCAGGAATGCAGGATTTCGTGGCCAAGCGAGGTCTCGCGGATAAACGGCAGCCGGATCACCCGGCTGCCGAGCAGGGTAAAGGTCGGCAGGCCGAGACCGGTCTGTTGGTCGTTTTCGACAATGACATAATGCTGATAGGGAAATGGTCCGATGTGTTGTTCATATCGGTTGAGATAGGCGACGGCCGCGTCCAGATAAGCATGTGCCAGGTCGGGGTCGTCATCGAGAAAATAGGTGTATACATCCAGACCGGGACGTACGCTGCGAGACGTTTTGACGAAGGGCGCAAGCGCGAGGTGAACGCCATGGACCGGCTGAGAGAAGGAAAAATGGTGCCAGCCGTTGTCGTCCTGCTCTCCCAGTCTATCCGTTTCGCTGATCGCTGAGAAGCCCGGGGGCGGCTCAACGCTCAGCGTGAACGTGGCCGGCCGGTCCGGCAGCGGATGCCAGGCCGAGGTGAGGACGATGTAGCGGTCGGTCATGCTGTTGCGCTCGGTGTCGGTTACCTTTTTTTCGTAGGAGAGCAGCACGGATTGCGTAAACGACGCGGCGGCAATGGGCAGCAGCCGGTTCGAACCGAGATCCAGGGGCAGATTGTCCCGGCCCGGTTGACTGAGGAGCGCAGCGGTGAGTTGCAGATCGGTGAGATTGAGGGTAATGCCGTGACCGGCCGGCACCCTGACCCGTGCTGTTGCGCGCAGCAGGCTTTGCTCATGATCAAAGGAGACACTCAGATCGATGTGGGGAACCGGTTGGTCATGCATCGGCAGTTCCTCTGCCTGTGTCGGCGGCGAAAACATCAGGATGATTGCCAGTACGCCATGGATCATGGTAGATAGACGGGTCATACGAAGCCTTTATGCGATTTGGTTTGTTGTCGCATCGGGACGGGCGGTGCGTTTCAGATACTTATAAACAGGATGGACGGAGATGCGAAAAAAAAGCGCCCGACGACATCCGCCGGCAACAGGCCGACGGTGAAGATAACAGCGATCGGCATCAATGCCCGATTCACCCATTCCTGCCTGGCGCTGTTTGTCATCCGGGAGGTGCTGGAGCGGCGACTGTCGGGGGGCGCCGTCACGATCCGGCAGTTTACGATCAACGACCCCTCTTATCAGGTGGTACAGGAACTGGCCGATGATCGTTCGGATTATCTGTTTTTCTCGGCCGCCATCTGGAACAGCGCGTTGCTCGAGCAGCTCATCGACGATCTGCTTGCCCTCAGCGGCGGCCGACCGATCGTTGTCGGCGGACCGCAGGCAGACGTGATCGGCGCCCGGTTTGCCGATAACCCGTGGGTGACGATTTTCAGCGGCGCCATCGAGGCCGCAGGGTCTGATTTCTTCGATGATCTGGTCTATCAGCGGTTGCAGCAACGTTATGCCGCCTCGTTTTTCCGGCAGCCGGACAGATGGCTGCCCTTTCCATACCGGCCTGAAGATTTCACCGGTCCGCTGCGCAACCGGGCTATCTATTACGAATCATCACGGGGCTGCCCGTTTTCCTGCACCTATTGCCTGTCTTCAGCCGAAACGGGACTCTACCACAAAGGGCTCGATCAGGTAGCCGCCGAGTTGTCGATGATCCTTGCGCATCGCCCGAAGATTGTACGTTTCGTCGATCGCACCTTCAACGATCGACCCGAACGGGCACTGGCGATCTGGCAACTGTTGGCCGCCTACGACGGGCCGACCCGGTTTCATTTCGAACTGGCCCCGGATCGTTTTACCGAAGAGATGTTCGCCTTTCTTGAAACCATCGGGCCGGCCCGATTCCAATTCGAGATCGGGCTGCAGTCCACCCATCACCCGACCCTGGCGGCCATTCGTCGGCCGACCGACCCCGTAATCGCCGCGGCCACCATCCGGCGGTTACGACAACTTGAGACCATCCATCTGCATGTCGATCTGATCCTTGGGCTCCCCGAAGAGACCCCGGCCTCGTTTGCCCGGTCGCTCAACGATGTCTTCGCTATGTCGCCGCATTATATCCAGATGGGTTTGCTCAAGATCCTGCCCGGTACCGAGATGGCGACTGCGGCGCAGCGGCAGGGATATCGCTTCAGCAGCCATCCACCTTATCCGGTTTTCGCCACCGCCTGGATGACTGGCGACCAGTTACGGGACTTCTACCGACTCGGCGAGTGCCTTGAGCGGTTTGTCAATAATCGTTATTTTGTTTCGTTCTGGCGATACCTGGTTTTAGTCGATGAAGACATGGCTGCTTTTTTCGGGGGGCTGAGCCGTTTGTTTCAGAACCGGGGCTATTGCTTCATGGCGACCACTCAGGAAACCCTGAGCAGTCTGCTGGTTGAGTATCTGCACGGCCGGGCCGATGGCGCGTTGTGCCATGAACTGTTGTGTTATGATTGGTTGCGCTGCGGCCACCGTTTTCTGCCGGACCACCTGCTGCAAGGCGCCGGCGAATCGCTGGAGGAACTGCGGCGCCATCTTTATCAACGGCTACCGCAATCCCTGCCGGGGTTGTTTGCACCAGAGGAGCGGAATCATTTTATCAAGAAATGTGTTTTTCACCGTTTTTCCGGTCCGGCAATGCAGGCGGCAGGCTTGACAGCGGACGACGCTTCGGCGGTGGTCTGTTTCTCGCCCCACCGTGAGGAAACCGTGTTTGCCCTCCAGAAAACGGCCGTCGTCACAATCAGCGATTGACCTTCGGCATTGATTATTTATAGTAGGGCACACAGAAAGCGCGAACTATCCGGCAAACAAGCCATAATCACCGGGGGCCTTGAAAAATTCGAAATTTCGTTCAAGATCGAGGCGCGCAAGAGCATTTTACCGCAGGCATATACATGATATTCCGAGGATAAAATGTGATTGCGCAACGATGAGTTTGGATGGAATGGCAATTTTTCAAGGTTCCCTACCGTCAGAAGGAGTGGAACGTGACTGTCTATCGTCTCAAGAGAATCAATAATATTGCCAAGAAGGGCCTGAATCAGCTCGGTAAACAGTTCACCGTCAGCGAGGATGAAGCGGATCCCCACGGGATTCTGGTCCGCAGTTCACCGGTCGATACCGATATGTTCCGGTCGTTGCTCGCCGTCGCCCGGGCCGGTGCCGGTGTCAATAACATTACGGTGGAGCGGGCCACCGATCGGGGTATCTGCGTTTTCAATACCCCCGGCGCCAACGCCAATGCCGTCGTCGATCTGGTTTTCCCGATGATCGGTGTCTGGCAGCGAAATATCTACCGGGGAATCCAGTTTTGTGAATCGCTTCGGGAAATCGAAGCGGATAAGGTCGGCAAGGAAGTGGAGCGACGCAAATCGGCATTTCGTGGAATCGAGATAGCCGGAAAAACGCTGGCCGTAATCGGTCTTGGCCAGATCGGCGTCCGGCTGGCCAACGGCGGCGCCCATCGGTATATGAAGGTCAAGGGCTTTGATCCGAAACCGGTGCTGGCCAATATCCACATGCTGCTGCCCGAGGTGCAGCTTACCCAATCACTGGATGATGCCATCGGTGATGCCGATATCGTCAGCCTTCATGTGCCGCTGATCGATAAGACCCGCGGCATGGTGAATCGGGAGTTCATTGCCCGGATGAAGAAGGGGGCGTTGCTGGTTAATTACGCACGCGGCCCGATTGTCGATGAGGACGCGGTGATCGAAGCACTGGAAAGCGGCCGGTTGAGCGGCTACCTGGCAGATTTTCCCAGTGAGAAACTGATCGGCAACGAGAAGGTTCTGCTTACCCCGCATCTTGGGGCTTCGACGACGGAATCCGAAGAGAACTGCTCGGTGATGGCGGTGCGGGAATTGGCCAACTATCTGCTCTATGGGAATATCACCAATAGCGTCAACTTCCCCAATATCGAAACCATCCCCGCCGATCGCGTGCGTACCCGGCTGATTGTCATCAATCGTGACGTACCGGGCATGATCGCGTCGATTACCAATATCCTCGGTGCCAACAACATCAATATTGATTCATTCAAAAATGAGTCGAACGGCACCATCGGGTACAACATCATCGATATGGAGGCCACCGTTTCTGATCAGATTGTCAAGCAAATCAGGGATAATGAAAACGTGATCAGGATCCGGACCATCTCTTTCGGCGGCTGATGCGCAACAAAGTGGTTTCGTTTCGGCCGGCCTGCGCTCAGACGCAGGCCGGCCGACGTGTGCTTCAATGAGTGGCTCAATACCGGTCCTGCTCGGTCGTTGCGACACTTACGATCCGCAGCGGTTGGCTGAACTGTTTGATCGCTTTGCCGCTCATTGGTCGTTGCCGGAAAGTCTTTCCGGCCGCACGGTCTTGCTCAAACCCAATCTTGTCAGCGCCTGGGCGCCGCCGCTGGCGTGTACCGACCGGCGGTTCCTGCGGGTGTTGGCCCAATGGTTCTGCGATCGAGGCGCGCGCCTGTTGCTCGGTGACTCACCGTCGTTCGGCAGCGCCGCTCAGGTGCTGCATAAGCAGGGAATTACCGCCGAGTGTGCCGGTCTTGAACTGCGTGTCGTCGAGTTCAAGACGGCGCGGCCGGTCCGACTGGCGCATGGCGTCACCATCGGTATCGCCGAAGAGGCGCTGGCCTGTGACCTGTTTGTCAATGTCCCGCGGATCAAAGCGCACAGCCAGATGTATCTGACTGCGGCGGTGAAAAACCTGTTTGGTATCGTCTGTGGGACGCGGAAGGCCGCGGCGCACATGAAAAACGGCCTCAGCCACCACCGGTTCGCCGATCTGATGCTCGATTTGATCGAGTTGTTGCCGCAGCACCTCAGCGTGGTTGACGGTATCGAGGTGATGCATCGTCAGGGGCCGGCTCGTGGGGATGCCTTGCAGGTCGGGTGCGTAGCCGCCGGGCATCAGCCGGTGGCTATCGATTGTGCACTGATAGAAGCCCTGGAGCTGGAACACGAGCGGTGCCCCATCGCCGTGCGAGCTCGTCGACGTGACATGCCCGGGTCCCGGGTCTCGGAGTTGCTGTTTCCCGGTGATCAGCCGGCAGCATTTCATGGTTCCGGGTTTGTCGCTCCGGTGCACTTGCATCCGGTACCGTTTCATCCGCTGCGGTTTCTGGTCAGCTCGGTGCGTCGTCTGGTCGGCGGATTGCGTCGGTGAACAGCCGATCAGGCCGCAGTGCCGCAGCCGAAGGAAGAAACGTCAGGATCTAACTAACTGATTTACAAACGATAAATAAGATTTTTGCATAAAAAGAAGAAAGAGGACTGATCATGTTTCATCTGCGTGGGCGGATCGCCCTTATCACGGGAGGTTCCCGCGGCATCGGCCGGGCGATTGCCATTCGTCTGGCTGAGCACGGGATGGATATCATCGTTAATTATGTACGGCATCGCCAGGACGCCCAGGATACGGCAACGGCGGTCGAAAAATCCGGCCGTCGCTGCCTGATCGTTAAGGCCAATGTCGCCAAGGAAGAAGACGTCAATGCAATGTTTTCCGTCATTGCCGACGAGTTCGGCGCGCTTGACGTGCTGGTCAGTAACGCCGCGTCCGGTGTGCTCAAACCGGCGATGGAGTTGACCGAGCGGCACTGGAACTGGGCCATGGATATCAATGCTCGGGCGTTGCTCGGACTTGTTCAGAAAGGGCTGCCGTTGATGCGGACTGACGCCCGGATCATTGCGGTGTCCAGCCTCGGCTCGGTACGGGCCATCGAAAACTACACGACTGTCGGCGCCTCGAAGGCCGCACTGGAATCGCTGGTTCGACATCTGGCCGTAGAACTCGGGCCGCGCGGTATACGGATCAACACGGTAAGTGCCGGCGCCGTGGACACCGATGCCCTGAAGAAGTTCCCGAACCGCGATGAAATTCTCGACAGTGCATTGCGCCGGACCCCTCTGGGCCGGTTGACCACTCCTGACGATGTTGCCGATATTGCTCTTTTTCTCTGCAGCAATCTGGCCGATATGGTGCAGGGACAGGTGATTACCGTCGACGGCGGCTACGCGATTCGCGGCTGATGCGGCCTGAACGGCTGGGCTTCGCGGTCGTCCCCGCCGGCCGGAAGGGCGATATTCCTGTTTTTTATCGCATTTGGTTGTCGGAGCTATTTCGGCTCAAGTGCGGTGATGCCGCGCCGGCAGATCAGAACGGCGATCAGCACGGAGAGCAGAATTATGCTGAGCAGCCAGCCGCCGACCACTAGTGCATCGAACAGCGG
>CAZSOA010000057.1:0-17759 GCA_964608305.1 uncultured Desulfofustis sp.
GTGCATGACGGAGATCAAAAACCTCTATCCGGAAGTCGAAGTCATTATCCTCACCGGTCACGCAGCTCCGAATGCCAGTCTGACCGGTATGAAAATGGGGGCCTTTGATTATTGTCTGAAACCGGTGGATTTCGACGAGCTGCTTGAAAAAATTCAGCTGGCCCGCAAGGCGATCGCCGACCGGGCGTCCTGAATCAGTCGCACGGTGCAGCGAGATAAAAACAACCTCATGATCGTCTCGGCTCTCCGGTACGCATTCTGCTGCCGATAACTGTTTCAAAAGGTGACGCTATGCCGGCATCACAATATTGGGCGGACCGCTATTTGCAGCGGCGGTTGACTGCAGATGACGCCGTTGACCTCATCAAATCAGGCCAGCGGGTTTTTATCGGTTCCGGTTGCGGCGAACCGCAGCACCTGGTCCAGGCACTTACCGAACACGCCCACCGCTTCAGTGGTCTGGAAATCGTCCGTCTGCTCGGACGGGAGACCGCATCATTGACCGCCATCGCCGATCGCACCAAGGACACCAGCCTCAATATTCGTTCGATCTATCTCGGTTCGGCCACAGCCGAGGCCTTCGCCCAGTATCGGAGATTCATCACGCCGATGAATATGTCCGATGTCTCGAGCCTGTTTCTGACACGCAGGCTGCCGCTTAACGTTGCGTTCGTGCAGGTCTGCCCGCCGGATGATTTCGGCTGGATGAGCCTTGGGATCTCGGTTGATGTGACCATGGCTGCAGCCCGTTCCGCCGATCTCGTCGTTGCCCAGGTGAACCCACGGATGCCCCGAGTCATGGGGTCGAGCTTTATCCATGTCAACTACGTCGATTACTTTGTTGAATACGAAGAAGAACTGCTGTCGGTACCGCCGTCTCGGATGGTTTCCGAGGCGACCGATCAGATCGGCAGCCATATCACCCATCTGATCGAAGATGGTTCGACCCTGCAGATCGGGCTCGATGCCGCCTCCCAGGCGACGGTTCGTGGGCTGGAGAACAAGGCTGATCTCGGCATTCACTCGCAGTTCCTCACCGATGATATCATGCAGCTCTACGCCAAGGGTAATATCACCAACCTGAAAAAAGGCCTGAACGAAGGCAAGATGGTTGCGACCATGGCGGTCGGTTCCCAAGACCTCTATGAATTTCTCAATGACAACCCTGCCGTCGATTTTCGTCCTTCCGACTACGTCAACGATCCGTTCATTATTGCTCAACACCGACGGATGGTCTCGTTAAACGTCGCTTATATGATGGACCTTACCGGTCAGGTCGCCGCCGAGGCTTCGGCGCTCACGCGATTTGCCGGGGTTTCCGGTATTCCGGATTTTGTCCGCGGGGCCCGACGCTCACCAGGCGGAAAATCGATCCTGATGCTCACGTCAACCCGGGAGGGGCCGAATGGGGTACCGCTGTCAAATATCGTGCCGACACTTGGCGACACGGCCGTGGTTGTTCCCCGCGGTGATGTCCATTATGTCGTCACCGAGTACGGCGCGGTAAACCTGTTTGGCAAGAGCCTTCAGGAACGCGTGGTGGCGATGATTACCCTGGCTCATCCGGATCATCGGGAAATGCTCTTCGAGGCGGCTAAGAAGCAGGGACTTATCGGCAAAGAGCGGACCCTTGGTGAAGCGGTCAAGGCTGTTTATCCGGTACGACTCGAGGAAACCGTCGAGATCAACGGCGAGACGGTGGTGATCAGACCGGCCAAGCCGGTCGACGAACGGCGCATCCAGGAGCATTATTACAGCCTGCCCAAAGAGGATGTCGTCTCCCGCTTTTTCGGGCAGAAAACGATTTTTGCCCGCAAGGATGTCGAGGTTCGTTCTCAGGTTGATTACGTCAACAGCCTGACCTTGGTGGCGGTGGTTGGTGAATTCGGCTTTGGTACGGTAGTCGGGGTGGCCGAGTCGATGCGTCTGAAGGATGAGAACCTGGCTGAGGTGGCATTTTCAATAAGCCCCGGCTATCAGGGGAAAGGACTCGGCCGCATTTTCCTGCAGAAACTGGCTGCTGCCGCCCGGGAAAGCGGGGTTGCCGGGTTGATCGCCTACACCTTTCCGTCAAACACGGCGATGATTGCTCTGTTTAAGACCCTTCCCTACAAGATCAACAAGCACCTTGAAGACGGTGAACTGATTCTGACCTGCCGGTTCGACGAAATGGATTGATCCCATGGAGTTGCCGGCGAACAGAGGCGCGATGTGGATCAGACCCCTGTTCGCTTCCGGCGGCTACTTGTCTTTGTATTTGAATGATACTTTGATGCGGGCCCGATAGGCAGACACCTTGCCCTTGTCGATCTGCATGTCCAGTTCCACCACTTCGGCAATGCGCAGATCCTTCAAGGTCTTGGCGGCCGTTTCGACGGCGTTTTTCGCTGCATCTTCCCAGGATTTGGTGCTTGTTCCAACCAATTCGATAATTTTATAGACGCTTTGAGCCATGATGATTCTCCTTGGTGGCGGGGCATCGTCCATCCGATGCGGGTTTCGGCGGCTTATCCGCCCTGACAGATAATAGTATGACAATTCTGCTTGGGCTGTCTATTTCTTTTTTTTACGATCAGTGCTTTTCACCGATTTTAATCGCTTTTTCTTTGCGTACGGTGAATTGGCCAGCCGGGCTTCGGCGAGGGCGATCATGATTTCGGGCACCGTCCGCTGATCGTCCTTTTCCTGCAACTGGCGTTTGACATAGGTGCCGTCCGGCTGCATGTCCCAGACGCTGCGTTTATTGGTCAGTTGTACGGCAAGGATTTCCCGCAACCGTTTCTGCAGATCCTTGTCTTCGATCGGCGTGACTACTTCGACCCGTTCCTCAAGATTTCGTTTCATCAGGTCGGCGGAGCCGATGAAGTACTCCTCGTCACCACCGTTCTTAAAGTAGTAAATCCGGGCATGTTCGAGGAAGCGACCGACCACCGAGATCACCGAAATATTGTCGGAAAGGCCGGTAATGCCGGGCCGCAGGCGGCAGGTATCGCGGATGATAAGGTCGACGTGGACGCCGGCCTGAGAGGCTTGATAAAGGGCCTTGGCGATATCTTTGTCTTCAAGTGCATTGCTTTTGAACTGGATCAGGCCGGGGTTGTCAGGCTTGTGCAGACTTATTTCTCGGGCGATTTTCTTCAACAAGGCCTTTTTCAGCATGTTGGGTGACGGCAGGATCTTCTGATATTTGCGGACCGGGGCATAACCGGTGGTCAGGTAATTGAACAGCTCGGTGAGATCTTCACAGAGGATCTGGTCATTGGTCATCAGACCGAGATCGCTGTATTGCCGGGCGGTGCCGGCGTGATAGTTACCGGTGCCGATATGGGCGTAGCGCTGCAGTCCGGAATAATCGCGCCGGACCACGAGCAGTACCTTGCTGTGCGTTTTCAGGCCGATCACGCCATAGGTAACATGGATACCTGCCTCCTCCATGGCCTCCGCCCATTTGATATTGGCCGACTCGTCAAACCGGGCCATCAGTTCCACCACCACCGCCACCTGTTTGCCGTTCTGGGCGGCATCGATGAGATAGCGGATGATCCGGGAGTCGGCATTGGTCCGGTACAAGGTCATTTTGATCACGAGAACCTTCGGGTCGGTGCTGGCCTCCTTGAGCAACCGCTCCACCGAGGTGCTGAATGACTCGTACGGATGCTGCAGGAGCATCGATTTATGCTGGCGGATGATATGGAAAATGTTCGGTTCGTCGATAAGCAGCTCCGGCACATCGCAGGGATGGTGGACCGGAAAATGCAAATCGGGGCGATCGATTTTCCAGATTTCCAGCAGGTCGCGTTTGGCGAGGATGCCCGGTGCTTCCGAGACATCGGACTGTTCGTCGATGTCGAGTTCAGCGGCGAGCTTGCCGCGATGTTCGGGGAGCATGCCGGCGGCGACCTGCAGCCTGACGATGTCGGCAAACTTGCGGTCGCGCAGCGCCGATTCGATCATCGCCAGCAGGTCGTTGGCCTGTTCCTCGCGATGATCGGTGTTGGCGTTACGGATGACCCGGAAAAATTCACAGCTGTGAATAGTCAGCCCGGGAAACAGGTCGTCGAGGTTGTTGGCGATCAGGTCTTCGAAGGTGAGGTAATGATGTTTGGCGCCGACTTTGATAAAACGGGGTACTCCGGCGCCGAGCGGTACCTTGATCCGGTTCAGGTGCGGTAGATTCGAATCCGGCTCGCCGGTGGTGACCAGCAGATTGAGTGAGAGGTTGGAGATGAACGGGAACGGATGGGCCGGGTCGATGCCCTGCGGCGTGAGCAGGGGAAATATTTCCCGCTTGAAAAATGCATCCATCTCTTTTTTCTGCTGGAGCGTGAGATCCTGATACCGCAGAAAAACGATGCCTTCAGCCGCCAGTAATTGGCGCAACTGGGTGTCGATCTGGCGCTGTTCGTTGAGGATCTCCTGGGCGAGGACGAGACTGGCATCAATCTGCTGCTGCGGCAGCATGCCGTCCACCGTCAATTTTTTCACGCCGGCGCCGACCTGCTGCTTCAGGCCGCCGATCCGTTTCATGAAAAACTCATCAAGATTCGAACTGACAACCGCCAGGAAAAAGACCCGCTCGAG
The DNA here is from genome assembly GCA_964608305.1 of uncultured Desulfofustis sp. Classification (GTDB taxonomy): domain Bacteria; phylum Desulfobacterota; class Desulfobulbia; order Desulfobulbales; family Desulfocapsaceae; genus Desulfofustis. The sequence goes on from CAZSOA010000057.1 coordinate 4,582, forward strand.
CAGCGGCACCCGCTCATCGAGTGCTTCGTTCAATACCCGCTTGTTGAAATTGAGCCAGGTCAACTCCCGGTTGAGGTACCATTCGGTGCTGTCGAGGTCAAAGGCTGCGGGCTTTTCGGTCGGTTTTTTCGGCGGCATTGCGGAAAGATCCCTGAAGAGGAGATGTTTTTTTGATCGGTCGGCCGGATTGGCTTCCAATCGCCTGAACACCTCTAATTGTACGAGATCACAAGGTGATAATCAAGGCGGATCGATGTTGCCTGCCGTTTGGGGGCAGCACCGGTGAAACCGCTGGACAAGGGTATGGTGTCCCAGGCCGCTATCTGAAAAAGGCCAGCAGGGCGTGCAGCGTGGTCAACGGGTGGGGGGGGCAGCCGGGGATGAATAGATCGACCGGCAGCAGATCGGCGAGCCCGCCACTGACGGCGGCACTGCCGAAAAACGGCCCGCCGGAAATGGCGCAGGCACCGCTGGCAATAACCACTTTCGGGTCGGGGACCGCTTCATAGGTGGCGAGCAGTGCCGCCCGCATATTTTTCGAGATCGGGCCGGTGACATGGATGCCGTCGGCATGCCGCGGTGAGGCGACGAAGTCGATGCCGAATCGGGAAAGGTCAAAAAACGGGGTGTTCAGCACGTTGGTATCAGCTTCGCAGGCATTGCAACCGGCGGCTGACACCTGTCTGAGTTGCAGCGAGCGTCCGAACAGACGCCGAAAATGCGCCTGGGCATGATCAGCCAGCTCCGGCAGAGAGTGGGTGACGAGCAAGCCGTCGCGGGTTGCCGATCCCAGTTCGAAGTTGTTGGTGAAGCTGACGAAGGCGCCGTCGGCGATCTGCTCGCAACGACCGCAGAACGTACAGCGGCCGAGGTCAATGGCGCGGCGATCCGGCAGAATAGCCTGCTGCGGGCAGATCGCGGCGCAATGCTCGACAACGGAGGCGGGGCAGTCAACGTTGATCTGCGGTCGTCCGCGAAAACGCCGGTAGAGATTGGCCGGTTGCCGCGGATACGGGGTGGTGCGGTATCCCTGTTCAAATCTGTTCTTCAGTAGTTTAAGCATGGGCTATCGTGTTGTCTCCAGCGTGCAGGGGCAATGTTAGAGGTCAAACCCGCAATATGACAAATTGAAACTTTTGTTGCACAACGGAAAGTCGGAAATTTCCTGGTTGCGTAAAGCCAACGCCAGTCCCGTCCAGTTGTGAAACGACGGGTCCTTGATTTTATAGCGGGCGATCCGGCCGTGTTCGTCGGTGAGCAGGCAATGCGAAACTTCGCCCCGCCAGGCTTCGTTTACCGTGACGACCAGGCAATCGGCACCAAGTGCTATCTCCGGCATGATCGATTTGACACTGAGTTTTGCCGGCTTGCCAAGCAGGGTACGGATCAACTGCAGGGAATGAAATATTTCTTCGCGCCGGACCAGTGCTCTGCTCAGCACGTCGCCGGTGGTTGTTTCATGGCGGCAGGCCGGCACCTGGTCATAGAGCTCGGTCGGCAATGTTACCCGGGCATCGTAGTGCAGGCCGGAGGCACGACCACAATAGCCGACGAGGCCGAGTTCCGTGGCCGTCTTTTCCGCGACCGTGCCGGTGTGTTCGAATCGGGATTGCACGGTGTGGGCGGAGAAAAGCAGGTCACAGACGTGGCGGAGCTGCGGTTCGAGTTCGGTCAGTTTGTCGGTGATGATCGTGGCTTGCTCGTCGGTCATGATCTGGGAGATGCCGCCGGGCAGGACCAGGCTTTTGCCGAAACGATTACCACAGAGCACCAGCAGTAGATTCAGGAACTCGCCACGGATCCGGCCGAAATACTGGGCCGGCGGGGTGAAGGCGACATCGGCGCTGAGGGCGCCGAGATCGCCGACGTGATTGGCCAATCGTTCCAACTCCAAGGCGATGCAACGGACGATCCGGGCACCGGGATCGACCGCCTGGCCGCTCAGGGCCTCGAGCGCCTGGCAACAGCAGAGGTTGTGGCCGATCGTCGTATCACCGGCGATCCCTTCGGCAATAACCGGTAATCGAGCCAGCGGCACGCTGGTCAGCAGCCGTTCAATATCGCGGTGTTGATAACCGAGTTGGATCTCCAGGGAGAGGACCTCTTCGCCGGCGCACTGAAAACGGAAATGGCCGGGCTCGATGATACCGGCATGAACCGGCCCCACCCCGACTTCATGGATTGCTTCTCCTGTCACTTGAAAATACGGATAATTTCCGGGAATCTCCTGGTGGTAATCGTTGCCGAAAACATCATCATATCCCGACCAGTTTGGATGATATCGGACCATTTTCAACCAGGGATGACCTTCCGGGATCACTCCGAACTGTTCGGCAATCTCACGTTCAAACAGGTGGAAACGACTCAGCCCGCCGCCGGTCAATGAGGCGAATCGATCCTTGACGATGGTTCTGCCGGTGAGCAGTCGGTCGGTACGAAGCACTGCCAGCAGACTGATCGAGTCGTGCTCCGGATAGCCGAAAAAATGTACGACAGCGGCACCAGTATCGTGATAGTGGGCAAGCAGTTCGGCAAAGCGGGGAAACGGCAGGCAGGGGATGGCCGAGCGCTGGACCGGCTGACCGTTGCCGATGGGTAGGAGGCTATCCATGGAACATTCCTCCGATGAGGGCGATCGTCTCAATGATTCGTTGTTGGATCGGGGCCGGCAACCAGATGCAGAGGACTACCGAGGTCAGCAGCAACAGACCCGGCGGCAGCGTACTGGCCAGACTGTCCTGGCGAAGCGGTGGTTCGCCCTGGTCGGCAAAGCACATATCGTTGATGATCCGGGTGGCGCCGGCCATGACCAGCAGCAGGGCGACGGCGAAGATCAGGGCAGGCAGCACCAGACCCGCCTTGATGGCGCCGAACAAGATCAGCAGTTCGCTGATGAAGATGCCGAACGGCGGCAGGCCGGCAAGCGCGATAAAACCGGCAAAAAAACTCAGAAAGGTTCGAGGCAGTACGCCTGCCAGGTTGCCGATCCGGTCAACGGCCTTGCTGCCGAAGCTGTGCAGGATATTGCCGGCGGACAGGAAGAGCGACGATTTGATCAGGGAGTGGTGGATCAGGTGCAGGACGGCGCCGTATAACGCAAAACCGCCGACGCCGATGCCAAAGGCGATAACCCCCATATGCTCGATACTGGAATAAGCGAGCAGTCGCTTATAGTCGTTCTGTTTCATGATGAAGATACCCGCGACAAGCATTGACAGCAGGCCGAAACCGATCAGGAGTCGACCGGAAAAATCACCGAGCCCGGCCTGGTACATCACGGTATGAACCTGGTAGATGCCGATAAAGGCGCAATTGAGCAGGGCACCGGACAGCAATGCCGATGCCGGACTCGGTGCTTCGGAGTGGGCGTCCGGCAGCCAGGTGTGCATCGGGGCGAGGCCGACCTTGGTGCCGAAACCGATGAGAATGAAGACGAACCCGACCTTCAACCAGAGCGGGTCAAGACGGGTCGCTGCCTCGTTGAGCGAGGTAAAGGTGACGATCGAATCAACCAGGGCGGTATCTGCCGACAGGGAGATGAAAAAGCAGCCGAGCAGCGCCAGGGCAATGCCGACCGAGCAGAGCAGGACATACTTCCAGGTTGCCTCCAGGGCATCCCTGGTGCGTTGGAGGAAGATGAGCGGGGCACTGACCAGGGTAGTGGCCTCGATGGCGACCCAGAGTACGATCGGATGATCGGCCAGGGTCACCATGCTCATTGTCCCGAGAAACAGCAGCATACAGCCGGTAAAGGTGGCTTCTCCGGCCAGGTGCTGATCGCGGGAACGACATGCGGTATGGATGGTAATGAGCAGGAAGATAAACGAGGTCAGCAGCAAGAGCAGCAACCCCATGGCCGATGGCTGGAAGTACGGGCCGGCTGCCGGAAGCAGGGCATCTCGCCAGGCCAGGATGCAGAGCTGCAGGTGCAGCAGAGCAGTGACGACCATCGTTCCCCTGCCGATCACCCGTGGCAGGAAAAAGGTGACCAGGCCGGCTGCCAACGGCAGGATGAAAAGGAATTCGAGCATTGGTTCAGTCCCGGAGGCGGTTGAGGTTGTCGGTATCGATGTCGTCAAAGGTGTTTTTGATATTGTTCAGGATGATGCCCATGATCATTACCGCGACCAGCAGATCGAGCAGCACGCCGAATTCGACGACATAGCTGAGATGGGTTCGTCTGGTCAATGCCGTGCCCACCAGATAGATGCCGTTCTCCAGCATCAGGTAACCGATTACCTGGGTGATTGCCTTACGCCTGCCCATCATCAGGAAGAGCCCGGTAAACGACGTGGTGATGGCGGTCGTCAGCACCAGTTCGCTGCCGGGCGGTACGGCCGGCAGCGCGCCGGTGATACATACCGCCAGTAAAATGATCAGCAGGCCGGCGAACAGCGACGCATGGTAGCCGATGATCGGTTCGATCTCACGGTAGATGCCGATCTTCTTGACGGCGAAAAACAAAAGGCCGGGAATCAGCACCCCTTTGATCAAAATCATCATCTGAAAAAACAGCAGCCCGCCGCTGCCCATGCCATGGTGTTCGGCGAGCAGCAGCGGCAGGATCGAAACCGCCGCTCCCTGGACGGCCATAAACCTGACCAGCGCCAGCAGACGGCTGGTCGCCAGCGAAAGCAGGACTGAGAGCAGGATGAGAACGAGGAGCAGTTCGGCGAATTGGCTCATGGCAGCGTCCCCATGGTCAAGAGAACCGTAAAAAACATCAAGGTGCAGGAGGTCAGGATGAATTTGGGAACCAGATTCATTTTAAACCGCGCCATGCTCGACTCCGTCACCCCGATGACCAGGTAGATGCCACCGACCACCAGGTAGAACAGCGGTAGGTTGAGCAGGCCAAGAGATGGATTGATCGGGTAGATGAAGAGGCCGATCCAGCAGGAATAAAACAGCAGCTTGCAGAAAGCGCCCCATTCGATCAACGCCAGGTCGGGCCCGCTGTGGTCGAGCACCATGACCTCGTGGATCATCGTCAGTTCCAGATGGGTGTTCGGGTCGTCAACCGGGACGCGGGAATTTTCGGTGAGCAGCACCATAAACAGGGCAACGATGATCAGTACCAGCAATGCGCCACCGCTGACAAAGAGATTCGCACCCTGCCCGGCAGAGAAATAGTCGGCAAAACTGAACGACCCATAAAGCCGGTAGAGCAGGATGAGAACGAGAAACGTTGTTACTTCCGCCAGGGTGCCGAACAGTGCTTCACGAGCGGCGCCCATACCCTCGAACGGCGAACCGGTATCGAGGGCGGCGGCAATGGTGAAGAAACGACCCATCCCCAGGATATAGAAGAGCAGGATGACATCGCCGTGAAAATGCACCAGCGGTTTTTCGGTGCCGAGCGGCAGGAACAGGAGCGGGATAATCGCGGCGGCGCAGGTAACTGCCGGCATGATCCGAAAAACCGGGGTGGTTGAGGTCGAGTACACCGATCCTTTGCGCAGCAGCTTGATCAATGTCCAATACTTGATGAGCAGTGGCGGGCCCTTCTTACCGGCGAAAAATGCCTTGGTCTTGGCAATAATCCCGGGAAAAAGCGGGGCCAGCAGTAGGGCGACGGCGAACGAAACAAGTGATTCCATATCGGTTCCTCAGATGGACGGCGCAATCATCGTGGTCAGAAGGCCAGGGCCAGCAATACAGCGAGAATGGCGATAATGATATAGCCGATATACAGCTGGATATTGCCGTGCTGAATCCAGCGCAGCTTGTCGAGCAGCGCCAGCAGCGGTGCGACAAGGCCCCGGTCGGCCGCTGTCTCGGCGATGTCATGGACATGGCTGGTAAATTTCGCCGGGCCGGGAAAGAGCTGCTGCAGTCGAACCGGTGTTTCGTCGATACGAACGAACGGCCGGAACAGGTTCGTAATGGTTCGGGCATAGGAGGTTCCGGTGTACTGGATTCGCGGACTGGCCACCGTAAAACCGCATCCCCAGGTCACCGTTGTGGTGACGGTCTTGCCGCGATAGAGCAGCATCCGCACCAGCAGCAGGGCGATGATGACCAGCAGGAACATTCGGCAGCCGAAACCGAGATAACCGGCGACCTCCGACAGCTGGGCCGCCGGCAGGGCGGTTGTCATCGGGAAATCGCGAAGTGCCGACCAGGCGAGGGAGACGAATGGTCCCGGGAAGATACCGATGAGCAGGCAGGCCGCCGCCAGGAACGCCGTCGGTGCCTGCAGGAACCGGCCGCCCCGGGCGGCATCTGCGGCGGCTGCCGTGCGCGGTTCGCCGAGGAAAACGATGCCGACAACCTTGGTGAAACAAAATGAGGCAAGGCCGCCGATCAAGGTCAGTGAAAGGATGGCCGCCACCGCCAGCAGGAAGGTGGTCTGCTGGTACTGCAGGGCGTGAAACGCCGCGAAATAGATGAGAAACTCACTGATGAACCCGTTGAACGGCGGCAGGCCGCTGATCGAGACCGAACCGATCAGAAAACTGTTGCCGGTGACCGGCATCCGTTTCATCAAGCCGCCGAGTCGGTCGATCTGGCCGGTACCGCATTGTTTGACGACGGCGCCGGCGCCGAAAAACAGCAGTGATTTGAACAGGGCATGATTAAGCACGTGGAGCAGGCCGCCGGTAAACGCAAAGATCGTAATCAGCGGGTCGTTCAGGGCCAGGCCGATCATGCCGAGTCCGAGGCCGATGAGGATGATGCCGATATTCTCGACACTGTGATAGGCAAGCAGCCGCTTGATGTCATGCTTGCCGAGCGCATACAGGACGCCGAGGACCCCGGAAATCATCCCGCAGATCAAAACCAGCCGGCCGATGCCGAGGCCGGCTGGTGCCAGGAGCAGATAAAAGCGCAGGATGCCGTAGATGCCGAGCTTGATCATTACCCCGGACATGAGAGCGGATATGTGGCTGGGTGCGGCCGGATGGGCATGGGGCAGCCAGAAGTGGATCGGGAAAATGCCGGCTTTTGAACCAAAGCCGATGAAAAGCAGAACAAAGGCGGCCAGTTTTACCGGTTCGGCCGTTGTTGAAAAACCGGCAAAAGTAAGGCTGCCGGTTGCCCTGAAAAGCACGGCGAAGCCGGCCAGGATGCAGAGGGCGCCGGCCTGGGAGAAGATGAAATAGCGGAGCCCGGCGCTGCGGGTCGTCTCTTTTTGGTAATCATAGAGCACAAGGACATACGAGGTGAGCGTAATCGCCTCCCAGGCCAGGGCGAAGGTTACCATGTTGTCGGCCGCGGTCAGCAAAACCATGGCTGCGAGCATGATATTGGTGAACAGGTAGCTGGCAGTGATGCGAATACTCTGTTTTTGCCCGGTAAAGTAATGGACGCTGAACAGGGCGCTGAGCGGACCGATAATAAGGATCGGTATAAGAAAAAAGAGCGTGAGAGAATCAAAGGCGAAGGCGATCGGGCAAAAAGGGAGCCATGGCCAATGCACGTTCGGCAGGGGAACGGGAGAGAGCACGGCGACAAGGCCGAACAGACAACCGGCGGTGGTGACGGCGGCGTAGCACGCCTGCGCGAACGCCAGTCGTCGATGGCAGAAGAGTGGCACCATACCGCCGGCGACGATGATCGCCAAGGCCAGAAAAATTGGATGCATTGTTTGGTCGTTAGCTCCTGTCGTTACATGCTCCGGGGCGTTGTCCGCACCGCTGTCGGCGTCGTTTTCTCCGATGCCGGATGTCACTTGCCTCGAGCTGGTGTCATCGCTCAGTTCGGCTGGGTCGCCAGAGCGGTGTGTATTTCTTCCTGGGAGATATGCATTGGTTCAGCGGTTCCGGACAGCAATCTGACGGCCTGCCATGGCACGAGGAACGGCTCGCTGTCCGGGGTGAATCCGCTCATATCGATGAGCAGTGCCGCAACCAGCAGATAATCGATCCGGTTGACGCTGGTGCGGCTGAAATGGTGCAGCTGTGTATCGAAAAAAGCCTGTAAATAGAGTTCCGCCGCCCGCAGGTGCGGTGTTTGATCGGCAACGATTCCCGGCATGAGCGGCTGAAGTATGCTCAGAAAGGGGCTGCCGCTGCTCTCCGGTAAAGAGCCGGAGAAGGTGAACAGGTCGCTGGTCAGGAAGGCGCCGATCGGTGTCGGGTGCGAGCCGAACCACTCGAATCGGCGCTCGTTGAGTGCGTCGACCAACGCTGTCGCAGCAGTGTACTCGAGAAACGGGCCGGTTCGGCGAAGGGCGGCCGGCCGGCCGTCGGGGCCGATTGCCACGATTTTGTCACGATGCAGCAGCAACTGGATAGTGCCGGGAAGTGCTGTCGCAGTTACCAGATCGTCGGGCAGGAGGACCCGTACCGTTTCGTCCTGATCGCGCTCGAGCAGAATCCGCCGACCGGCTGAACGGTAGAGCCTCAGGAAGGGGGCGATGGCATGTGAGGTCGTTTCATCACCGGCAGCCAATTCCTTTTCCAGCAACAGCGGGCGAGGCAAACCACCGCGACCGCCCCAGGACGGTTCATAGGGGAGTCGGCAGGTATACACCATTATCTTGCCATGTAAATCATGCGCAGCAACATTGTCGTCGGTAGCCGGCCGGCCGGTAGCCGCATCATGGATGACGGTTGTCACCGGGCCGGGCAGATCGCTCTGATACCAAGCCCGCAGTCGATTCAGACAATCATGGTGCGGCATCATTCGTCCCCTGATGCCGCAGAACGGCCAGCATGATGGTGGCGGGCTTTCGCGGAAAGAAGCTAGTGCAGCGGTGGCATTCATGGTTCAAGTGGTACCTCCTCAAGCGTGAAGCCGTACCATTTTTTTCGGGGGTCGTCCGTAACCGGTACTGCTGCCAGCCGGCAGGGGTCGATACGCTCGCGCAGTTCCGCCATCCAGGACTGCGCCTGGTCTTTGGAGAAAAACGGACCGACTTCCTGGAGTGACGAGCAGTCGATATCGGGGTGGCGAAACAACGACATCAAGATCTCCCGGTCCTGAAAGATGCCAATGACGATCTTCATGGCAGTGGTACTGCATATCCTGTGCCGCCCATCAAGGAGGGTCACCATCGGGCGTGGGTATCAAGCGTCGGCTGCCGTGAGCGATCCGGAAACTCATGCGTGCAGGGGCATTGCAGCCTGGTGAGGCCGGCGTCAGCAACAAATCGAGCAGGGTGGCAGGGGTGGGATCGGCAACGGGGCAGATTGGGACAGCGGGGCATTATGCCCCGCTGTCGACGGGGAAAACGGGTGTCAGCGATCAGCTGGATTTCTGCAGTTTTCGATAGATCGTTTTTCGGTCAATCTGCAGAATGTCGGCGGCCAGGGTCTGATTGCCACCGGTGAGTTCGAGGACCCGGGCAATGTAGTTCCTGCTCATTTCCTCAAGGGATGGCAAGGTTTCCGGATTGTCGGCGGAGAAGCAGGTGCAGCGGTTGTTCTCGGCGATCCGGGCGGGCAGATCGGTGGGCATGATCGTCCTGTCAAGTGCCATGACCACACCGTGCTCCATGGCGTTGCGCAATTCACGCACGTTGCCGGGCCATGGGTAATGCAGCAATTTTCGGGCGGCAGCCTCGGAGATGCCGCTGACGTTTTTGGTATGTCGGGCGGCACATTCGTCGACGAAAGCGCCGGCAAGCAGGAGAATGTCCATACCGCGCAAGCGCAGCGGCGGGATGTCGAGCTTGATCACGTTGAGCCGGTAGTAGAGATCTTCACGAAACCGACCGTCGGCAACGGCCGCGTCGATATCCATATTGGTAGCGGCGATGACCCGGGCATGAAACGGAACCTCGTGATTGCCTCCCACCGGGCGCACCGTTCGTTCTTCCAGTGCCCGAAGGAGCTTGGGCTGCAGCGCCAGCGGCATATCGCCGATTTCATCGAGAAACAGTGAGCCGCCGTCGGCGGCCGGTAGCAGTCCGCGCCGGTCTTGACAGGCATCGGTGAAGGAACCCTTGACATGGCCGAACAGCTCGCTTTCAAGCAGGTTTGCCGGCAGGGCCGAACAGTTAATGGCCATGAACGGCGCCGCTTGCCGGCAACTTCTTGCATGCAGGGCCCGGGCCGTAACTTCCTTGCCGGATCCGCTTTCCCCACAGATGAGGATCGAGGCGTCGGCATCGGCAATTCGTTCCAGCTTGTCGAAGAGTTCCTGCATTGGTTTGCTGGTGCCCCGGAGACCGAAGAAACCGTCACCGGTAACACGTGATTCGCTGAGCAGACTGATCTGCCGTTTGAGCCGGTGATGGTCCACCGCTCGATCAAGCGCGGCGGCAAGAATGTCCATGTCCAGCGGCTTGGTGATAAAATCATAGGCGCCGGCGCGAAGGCCGGCAACCGCGGTTTCCAGCGAGCCGAAAGCGGTGATCACGATAACCGGAATGACCGGCCAGGTGGCACGAACTTCCTCGCATACGCGCAACCCATTGATATCGGGTAGATTGATGTCAACAAGCAGCGCATCCGGTTCGCTTCTGGCCAGTTCCGCCAGGCCGTCCTGCCCACGCAGACAGGTAGAAACGGAAAAACCGCGACGCGAGAGGCCGCAGTCAAGCATCTCACACATATCGCGGTCATCCTCGATGACCAGAATTCGGCCGTTCATGCTATCGTTTCCTCCGGGGGCAGGAAGATGGAGAAGTGAGCGCCGTGCAGCGAGCGGTTGCGGACCTCGATCCAGCCGTCGTGTTCTTCCAGTAATTCCTGAGCGATGGACAGGCCGAGTCCGGTGCCCAGGCCGATCTGCTTGGTGGTGAAAAACGGCGTGAAGATTTCCTGGAGCTGATGTTCCGGGATCCCCGGGCCTTCGTCGAGCACTTCGATACGAATCACCTCCCGCGGCCGATCATCGGTATGCAGGAACGATCGCAGCACGGTGTTGGCGATTTCCACCTGGACGAGTCCCTCCGGCGGGCTGGCCTGAATGGCGTTGATAATGACATTCATCAGCACCTGCTGGATCTGCTGGTTGTCAACCCGGCAGTAGAGCCGGGTATCCGGGGCGGTCCGTACGACGATTCTCACCTGCTGCCGGGAGGCGATCGGCGCCAGCAGGCGGACAACCTGCTCGACGAGGTGCTCGATATGCTCTCTGGTGCGCGGGCCGCCTTTCTTCTTTCTTGCAAAGTCGAGCAGCTGACGAATGATCAGCGTCATTTTTGCCGCCTGGTTCCGTATCACTTCGGCGCAATGGACGATCTCTTTTTGCTCCAGTCGATCATCAATGATCATTTTTGCCCGGCCGTCCACGACGTTGAGCGGGGTTCCCATTTCGTGGGCAATCCCTGCAGAAATCTGGCCGATGGTCGACAGCTTTTCCGTATGGCGCAATTGTTCAAGTGTTTTCAGGCGAGCGAGATATTCGAAATGAATTTTCTCCTTGGCGATGAGTAGTCTGGTACACATATCGTTCATGCTGCGGCTCAGCCCTGCCAGTTCGTCGTCTCCCTGAACATCGAGATCGGCAGTCACATTGCCCCGGCCGATTTCAAGGGCCTTGCGTGAGAGCCGGGTCAGCGGTCGATGGATATGGTTATAGATGAACAGATAGAGCAGCAAGCCGCCGACCAGGACAAGGGCAGCGGTTATCAGCAGGGAGCGGATGAGCAGCTGCCGGTTGAATTGATCGGCCATCGCCAGCGATTCTTCGAGCAGCAGCAGGCTATCCGATTCTTCGGTGATCGGCAGGGGGGTGATGACGTAGCGGCGTGTGCGGTCGTTCCCGTCACCGGCAGCCGCGGCGAATACTCTGGTCCCATCGACAGGTTCACCGGGAGGCAGCCAGCGGTCGGAAAAACGGGTTCTGGCCGCTGCGTCTGAGACGATGGTGAAAGAGCGAGAAGCATCGGAGGCGCCGGCCAGGAGCTGTTTTGCCTGCTCGGGTCCGGCGTGCCGCCAGGTGGAGGTGATCAGGCCGGCCACGGTCTCCGTTATTTCTTTGGCATGGTCCTCGGCGAGCTGGTTGAAGCGGCGAATCTGCAGTTCGTAGTTGCTGTTACCCTCAACCATAAGCAGGCCGACAAAACCAAGCAGCAGGCAGATGTAGATTTTCGAAAAGAGACGCATAGTCGATGGCATCCGATGCCGGGGAGAGGGCTGACAGCCGATAACAGGCCACTACTAGCTTGTTTCCCGATTCGCGGCAACTTCTTTTTCAGATCGGGCCCGGGCGGCGTTGCATCAATGCCGCGCCGGACTCTGTGGCTGGAGCCGATTGAATAACCGTGGCATGTGGCGCCAGGTGAACTATAATAACAACCGTTGATCCGGGTGGTGGTGCCGCTGCAGCAGGCGGCAAAGAGCGTTATTGTCGACGGACGCAAGATGAAGGATTATTACAGCATACTGGGTGTTACCAGAGAAGCGACGGATGTTGAAATTCGCCGTCGCTATCGAAAACTGGCCATGCAATACCATCCTGATCGCAACCCGGACGACCCGGCTGCCGAAGAGAAGTTCAAAGAAATTGCCGAGGCCTATGGTGTGTTGACCGACCCGGTCAAACGCAGCGCCTACGAACGGGCCTGGGCCGGTGGCGGCCCCTGGCAGCAGGACCAGGGCGCCGGTGGTTTTGCCTACAGCCAGGAAGACATCCTCCGGGATCTGTTTCGTGACCCCCGTTTCCAACAAGTTTTTCAGGGACTACTGCGGGAGTTTCAACGCTCGGGGTTTCGCGCCGGTCCGCACTTCGTCAGGAAGGCCTTTTTCGGCGGGCGTGGCGGCTTTGTACTTGGCAGCCTGTTTCTCGTCGGGTCTCTGGTCGGCCCGGCGCTGCTGCGTTCCGCCACCAGCCGCCTGCCGGAAAAAAATAAAGTATTCCACTCGCTCGGCACGGCAGTCGGTAAACTGCTCAAGTCGGCAAAGACGGCGTCCCGGCACCCTGAACAGACCGCACCCGAGCGATCGGACGAGGCACCGGCCGCCGAGTTGGACATCACCTACGTAACGCCGTTATCGATCGAGGAATTACAGAACGGCAAGACCGTCCAGGTGTTGACGGAAGGCCCCGACGGCAAGGAGATGCTCAAGGTGGCTATCCCGCCGGGCAGTCGGGCCGGGCAGAAGCTGCGATTGCGCGGCAAGGGCCGGCAGGGAGAGACGATGCGGGGTGACCTCTATCTGCATCTGCACCAGCACTGACGAGCGGTTCCCGGGTCGCGACCGTTGCCTCGTTTCAGGTGAGCGGGAGACCGAAGCTGTTTTGGCCGAGCAGGTGGATGGAGTCCTGCCCGAACAGGTCTA
>CAZSOA010000058.1:0-17517 GCA_964608305.1 uncultured Desulfofustis sp.
TGGTTTGCCTGCCCAGCCTTGCAATTCAACTCAACCGGAAAGCCAATGAGGGACGGGAAATAAATGCCCATAATGATCTCTGCCCGATCCTTGGGTGCACGACATCGGCATCGGGACCGAAGACCCTGCAGGAGTTGCTTCTGCACCATCTGTCAGATCGGAATCCCGAGATGGACGTCAAGCAGATTCTTGGCTTTGACCTATTCTGCTATGATATCGACAAGCCATTATTCTGCGGCCTCAACGAGGAATTCATCGCTGCTCCACGCCTTGACAATCTGCTCAGCTGTCATTGCGGAGTCGAGGCATTGTGTGAGCATGACGGTCAAACCAATTGTATGCTTATCTGTCTGAATCATGAGGAAATCGGTTCGACCAGTCTGAGCGGCGCCCTCGGCAACTTTCCCGAAGCGGTTTTACTGCGGCTGCTCCCCACCGCCGAGCAACGGGGAATCTGCCTGCACCGGTCGGTACTGCTCTCTCTGGATAACGCCCACGCGACCCACCCGAATTTTCACGATACAACCGATAGCGATCATGAAATCCTGCTCAATTACGGTCCGGTCATCAAGATCAACGCCGCACAACGTTACAGTACCACAGCTAAAACAGCGGCGATGATCCGGGTCATTGCTCAAGAGACCGGTTGTCGAACCCAGGATTTTGTGATGCGTGGCGATATGCCCTGCGGCAGCACCATCGGACCACTCTCATCAGCCCGCCTTGGCGTCGAAGCCGTGGATATCGGGGCGGCAACCTGGGGAATGCATGCCATTCGCGAGATGACCGGCAGACAGGACCCATCCCTGCTGTTTCAAACCGTACGCCACTTTCTGAACAGACCGCAGCTGCCGCACTTTACCGGGCGCTAAGTACGTGTCTGCCGGCTGCGCGACTCTGTTTCTGTGAAAACCTTATTTCTCATCAATAAATAAGCGATGTGCATTCGGGCGGCTCTGCCTCCGGCTGCTGTGCTGCGGACTGATCGGCCGAGCTCCGCGACCGGCTTCGGCATGGTGCTCATGCTTCGTTGTGACTGCCGACCATGGGGGCTAGCCGGGTTGGTGACTGCTCAGACAACGAGATCGATTTGCTGAATCGTCCCGGCTGATCCGTTTTCAAACAAAAACACCCCGGTGGTACGCACCTGGCCCTGCAGATTATTCTGTCCGTCTTTGAGCGAAAAGGGCGACGAAACATGCCCGAGATAGATGGCACCGATCCCCTTCTGGCCGAGGGCAAGCAGGTGTTGCCGGCCCTCCTCATCCACACTCCAGATCCGCAACCGGTCGTAGAGTTCATCCTGCTCATCAATCCAGCCATTGCCATCGTCATCATACCGGCGCAACTCGGCAAAGCCGTCCCCGGTCAGCGCGCCAAACAGTTCGCCGCCGTCATTGATAAAGCCATCGTTGTTGTGATCCACCGCCAGAAATCCGCCGCCGGGAGTGACAAACCGGAGCTGCTCGGTGTTGCCGTCGCGATCAAGATCGAAATGAAAGGTGAAATCAGACAACGCCGCAGCGTCACCGTCAAAATTGATAACCAATGGATCCTTCAGCGCATCGCCGGCTCGAATTGACAGCTGCTGCTCACTGAAAAATGACCGCTCCATCGTCAAACCGATCTTGATCGACAGACGCTGCCCATCCCCGGTAACGACAAACCCGTCGGCATGCACGGTGGTTTTTTCGTATTCCCGGAACGATTCACGATAGTCGTAGATCAGACCCCAGCCGGCGGTATCGGTGGATGCCGGAATCGGTCTACCGGCATGGCTCGCAGCCGCCATCTGTCCCTCACGTTGCGCCAGGATCTCGGCTGGATCAACCACGGTAATTTTTTTCCCGGTCAATCGCTCGATGAGCGCTTTGAGTATTCTCACGTTGAGATCGGCGATCAGCTTTTCTTCCGGCGGAATCTCTTCAGCACCACCGGTGACGTGCCGGGGCTGCTGCTTACCGATAATAGACAGGTTCGACACGTCGCGTGCCGGTTCTTCTCGATTCGCAATTTCCCATTGCTGTGCCGGGTTTCCCGTATCTGCCGCGGGCCGGTTTCGGGGAATGTTTCCCCAGGCGGTCACCTGCTCGGTGCGCTCGGAATGTTCAAAGGATACGTGCTCGGTGGAAAAATTGATCGATGATCCGGTTATGATCATTGCGCAGCCCTCCGTGGCGTGATCGTCCTGTTCGGTATGAAGATCCGTCATCCATGGCGGATCCCTCCATCTTTATCGGCAGCTGAAGGTTGAATCTTTAGAGAGGTGATCCCGGCTTCCGTCTCATTCTGACAAGCACCCCAAAAGTGCCGATAACAGATCGATAAGAGCAGCTGCAAGGATCGATATGATGAGGTAAGCCAACAACCCGAACTCCTGCTGTGCACTTATTCAGATAGCACATTGTAGCAATTGACATCATCACGGTATTGGAGTAGCAATCGTTTGTCTTGCTCGCATGTCGGCACCTTCTGACACGGCTATCGAGATCGGTGCGACAGGCCGATATGCACGGCCGATAATTCCTGTAATACATGTAACGTCGCAGACTATGGCTGGTGTGTGCGGTTCCTCCCCATGCTTCATCGATTCCCCGACTCGCTTTATTTATGCATTTTCGGCTTTAAAACGATGTTTTCCTTTTCCGAACCACCCTGCATCGCATACAATAAACCTGAAACTGATCGACAGCAGAGCGGCACGCCCCTGTCGGAGAAAAAATCGTAAATCGATAGTCTTTGCGACGGGAACCGATCATCCATCCTTTCCGGCGGACAGCGGCTTGGCATCGCTGAGGCTTGTAATTGATTCCGTGGTTTTTCGAGGCACCTGTACGCCTTTGTCCCTGCCGAACCCATCGTTAACAGTGTTCGACAAGACGAGGTGTGCGCGTTCATTAACCTTTTCTCACAAGGAGGCACCATGAGAAAAACGTTCATTGTGGGGCTCACCTGTTTTGCGATCACCGCGTTGACGGCGTGGGGAGTCTTCGCTGCGGGTGGTCCAAAACCGGAACCGCTTCCGAAGGCGACAACCATCCAGGAGCTTGCCGATCGTTACGATTCGAGCAGGTGCATGGATTGCCATGAAGAGCAGCACGACCAGTGGTCCAATTCACTGCATGCCCGCTCGATTCTTGGAACACCTCGGACAGCGCCGACGATCATAACCGCCATCGAAAACGGTTTGAAGATCTTCCCCTACTCTGGTGTCACCAACGACGATGATATCACCGTAGAACATCTGATGATGTGTGCCAAATGCCACCTGCCGCAGCTTGATGAAGCCACCGATGACGTCGCCCGGGAGATCGTTGCGACGATCAGGGGTTGGCAGGCGGCCTATCGCGATCAGGATTATGACAAGGTCGATGAGTTGCAGGAGGTTATTGAGAGCCTCAATATCGGCTGTATCGTCTGCCATAACAAACTTGCCATTACGCATAAGTGGTCGGATGGGTATCCTCAGCACGATACGATTTACGGCGGTCAGGAAGGTGACCATGAGGACGAGCAGTATACGCAGATGGCTGAATCGGCTGCCTTGAAAGAATCGATTTTCTGTGGCCAGTGCCACGGTCTGGGACCGAATTTTGAGCTTGATCATCCTTCCCAATGCGCCACCCTGTACGGCAGCTACCTCTATTCGTATGTTGCTCACGGCGGCAGCGAGTCCTGCCAGGAATGTCACATGCAAAAATCAGGACTCGGCCACGACATGCAATCCTATCGCAGCCAGGCCATGATCGATATGGCTGTGGATGTGAAGGTTGAGGGTCGCTCGTTGTTCTGGCGAAAAGATCGAGCGGACGGTGTTGTGCCGATCGGTGTTATCGATGTTGAGATCTACAACAAGGCGGGACATGTCATCCCGGACGGCTGACCGACTCCTAACCGGCTGGTCCTGGAAGTGACCGCGACAACACCTGATGATGAAGTAGTTTACAACCGCCAAAAAATCTATATGCCATTCCCCGGCCGTCTCGGCCAGGGCAAGGAAATGGGCCGTGGGCCTTACGAAAAAAGCGGCCTGCTGCGTGAGACAAGTATTCCGGCGCTCACAAGGAAACATGAAACCTTTGAAATCACCTACCCGTTCGCCGATGTGGAAAAGGACGGCAGCACGACCCGAGAACTGGCTCATGACGAATTACTCGTCGAAGTTGTTCTCTGGTATCTGCCCTTCGGCGAATTTGACGGTAATGAGGTGGCATTCTTTGAAGACGAGCGCACGCTTGATCTGAAGACTGAATGGGTCTGGAGATAGAGCGCTCTTTGCCCATCTGAAACATCGTTGCCCCGTCTGCATACCGCACGAAGCGCCATTGGGAACGGCGTTTCGTGCGGTTTTCTTTGGTAATCCTGCAAAACCTGGAAAAATCAGAGATTATGAACACCCGTCGGTTGATAAGATATGGAAACACATGATCTCTGAGGCATGACAAAAAGCGGCAGTACCGAATTCTGCTCACAACATCCCTTGCCTCATCCGCGACCCATACTTACACACTATATCAGTACCCGGGCAACAGCACCGCACCGCAAACCGCTGCCGGATAACACGCAGAATGTATGACCAAGGCTACTGGTATACATTTTCACTAAATAATTATTTACTTTATTATCCATCTGGTTTCGGTTACAATCTGTGATGGGGTTCGTGGTTGTCATATCATCATCTCAACAAGGAGGAACCACTATGAAATACCGCTGGATACGCAGGACTCTGCCGATCGCCGTGCTGGCTGTGGCGCTGCTGTCCTTTGGATGTGCCAAAGACCCGGCCGGAGTTGCCCAACAGCCGGCCGCCGCCGCACCGCAGCAGGAAAGCAACGTCTTGACCGGATCAATTATCGGTAAGTCAAACAAAGCCCAGTCCGTTTCCATCGAGGTTGGGAAAGGCGCCGACGCCGTTGCTCATTTGCTCAAGTTCGACGACAGCACCGTCGGGCTTGAATATGCCGAAACCGGAGAAGCTGCCATCATCACCTGGGAGCAACGCGGTAACGACAAATTCGCAACAATCATCAAACCGAAACTCGCGACCCTTCCCGAGGGTGTCACCGAGATCAAGGCCGACGAACTCAACGAACTGCTTGAACAAAATGTCCCGGTAACCATTGTCGACGCCCGTCCGGAAATGCGCTACCACCAGGCGCACCTACCTGGTGCTATTAATGTGCCGGTGCCGCTGCTCAAGGAAAAAGGCGCCGAAGTGCTGCCGGAAGACAAGGATCGAATGCTGGTCTTCTACTGCGGCGGCTACACCTGAGGTATGACTACGGAAAACGCCGGTCTGGCGAGAAAACTCGGTTATACCAACGTTCGCGGCTTCCTTGGTGGCGAACCGGCCTGGGTGGAAGCAGGTTATCCGGTCTATGCCTCCTATGATTTTGTTGAAACGGGCAATATCGTTCTGATCGACTTGCGGCCCGGCGGGGCGGCGGTGGAAGGCCGGATCCCCCGTGCCATCCCGCTCACCTTTGAGCAACTCGAGGCGCGGGTCAACGACATCCCTCGGAATGCACCGATCGTTTTATACAGTGATAACGACGATGATGTCATGGAAGCCTTTGAAGAACTGCGCTGGATAGGATTCAAGTTCGTTTCACTGGTCAACGGCAATTACCGAGGGTGGGTCGAAGCCGGGAAACCGATCGTCGATGGCCCGATTTTTTCAACGGAAATCAGATGGGTACGGCAGCTTGGCAAGGGAGAGGTGTCCGTTGCCGAATTCCGCGCGGCAACCCTGGGCGAGTTGCCCGATGTCTTCGTCATCGATGCCCGAACCGACGAGGAAATTGCCGAACTCGGTATTTTTACCAACACCGTCAATATCCCGCTGGAAGAGATACCGCAGCGCCTCAATGAAATTCCGAAAGACAAGCGGATCTTCGTTCATTGCGCCACCGGTGCACGAGCGGATATCGCCTATCGGGAACTGGTGAAAAACGGCTATGACGTCAAGTTTCTGCTGCTTGACATCTCCGATCCGGAGTGCGATTGCCCGATTATTAGGCCGTAACTCCTCTCATTAACTGAAAGAAAAAAAGGGAACAGCCGGAAGCTTCCGGCTGTTCCCTTTTTGTTTTGTCCCGTGTAGATTGGAACACGCCGGACCACGTAAGGAGACCGGCAGACCATTAAAAAAATATCAACCTCTTTATCGACAACTATGAGCAACGACGACCAGCAGAAAGTCATCTATTCGATGATTCGCGTCAGCAAGTCCTACGACAACAAGCCGGTTCTCAAGGATATTTCGCTGTCTTATTTTTATGGCGCAAAAATCGGCGTACTCGGCCTGAACGGCTCCGGGAAGAGCACGCTGTTGCGCATCCTTGCCGGACGTGACCAGGAGTTTAACGGCAAGACCGTTCTCTCCCCCGGCTACACCATTGATTACCTCGAACAAGAGCCGCAACTCGACCCGGACAAGACGGTCAAAGAAATTGTCCAGGAGGGCGTGCAGTCGACCATCGATCTTCTCGCCGAGTTCAACGCCATCAACGAACAATTTGCCGAACCGATGTCAGACGATGAGATGCAGGCGCTGATCGATCGTCAGGCCGCCGTTCAGGACAAACTCGACACCGTATCTGCCTGGGATCTCGACAGTCGCCTTGATATGGCCATGGATGCATTACGTTGCCCGCCGTCCGAAACCCGCTGCGCTATTTTATCCGGTGGCGAGAAGAGACGTGTTGCGCTGTGCCGTATTCTTCTTAAAAAACCTGATATCCTGTTGCTCGACGAACCGACCAACCATCTCGACGCCGAATCGGTCGCCTGGCTCGAGCGTCATCTGCAGGAGTATGCCGGTACCGTCATTGCGGTTACCCATGATCGCTATTTTCTCGACAATGTGGCCGGCTGGATTCTCGAACTCGATCGCGGAGCCGGAATCCCGTGGAAAGGCAACTATTCATCCTGGCTCGAACAGAAGGAAAAGCGTTTGGCCGTCGAAGAAAAGCAGGAAAGCGAACGTCGCAAGACGCTGCAGCGGGAGCTCGAATGGATACGCATGTCTCCCAAAGGTCGACGCAGCAAGTCCAAGGCGCGTATCAGTTCCTATGAATCGCTGCTGTCGACCGGAACCACCGATCAGATCAAGGCCCTGGAACTCTACATCCCCCCCGGCCCACGCCTTGGAAAGGTTGTCATCAATGCGGAAGAAGTTCGAAAATGCTATGATGATCGGGTTCTGATCAATGATATGAGTTTTACGCTGCCGGCCGGTGGAATCGTCGGCGTGATCGGCCCGAACGGCGCCGGCAAGACCACGCTTTTTCGGATGATCACCGGCCAGGAACAACCTGACGCCGGCCGTATTGACATCGGTGACACGGTCAAGCTCTCGTACGTCGACCAGAGCAGAGAAACACTCAATCCCGAAGACACCATCTGGCAGGCGATCTCCGACGGTCAGGACAGTATCTGGCTCGGCACCAAAGAGGTGAACTCCCGTGCCTACGTGGCCCGGTTCAATTTTTCCGGTGCCGATCAGCAAAAAAAGGTTGGTCAATTGTCCGGTGGTCAGCGCAACCGCGTCCATCTCGCCCGAATGCTCAAAGACGGCGGTAATGTCCTATTGCTTGATGAGCCGACCAACGACCTTGACGTCAATACGCTGCGCGCTCTGGAAGAAGCGCTCGAACATTTCGGAGGCTGCGCGGTGGTGATCAGCCATGATCGCTGGTTTCTCGATCGCATCGCCACCCATATCCTCGCCTTTGAAGGCAACTCCGAGGTGATCTGGTTTGAAGGCAATTACTCCGACTACGAAAAAGATCGCAAGCGACGTCTTGGTGCCGAGGCTGATCAACCACACCGGATCAAATATCGCCAGCTGACCAGATAAGGCAGAAGGTAAAGGACATTAGGATAATTGCGTTTTCTCTGCTGTCAGAGGCGTGCGAGTTCGTTGCCGAGTGATTCGAGATCAGGCAACGCGCCTCGGACAACAGTCAAGTCCCCTTCCCGGGCGGCCGTCTCAATAGCCAGCGCGAGATCCCGAATACCGTGCATCCCGAGACTTGCTGCGGCACCCTTGATGGCATGTGCCGCTGACCTGACCTGCTGGGCGTCGTGGTTTTTCAGGCCGTTTATGATCAAAGAGATATCGGAGACGCAGGTCTGTTTGAACAGGTCCAATAACTCCTGGAGCAGATCAGCATCGTCACCAGCTTGTTCGAGAGCAAACTGTTTGTTCCAGTTCAATGACACCATGACGCTTATCCCGTTTTTGATTCTTTGAGGGGCCTTGAAAAATTCGAAATTTCGTTCAAGGTCGAGGCGCGCAAGAGAATTTTACCGCAGGCATATACATGATATTCCGAGGATAAAATTTGATTGTGCAACGAAGAGATTGGACGAAATGGCAATTTTTCAAGGTTCCCTTTGGCCTTTCACCAAACTTCACGGTATATCTTCGGCAGTTGCCCGATCACCCAGCCGTATTCATTTCCAGGACCGCGAGCAGCGCAGCAAAATCGATCCGCCCCGGTCTGACCAGTCGTATCCCCGCATGTGACTCGCCGATGATGGTCGAACCCGGTCCGGTGGTTCGCTCGCCGCCGTCGACGACCAGATCGATCGATCGCCCGAGTTGATCGACCACCGCCTGTGCCGAGCAGGCCGGTTCCCGGTCTGAAAGATTGGCACTGGTGCCGGTTATCGGCCCGCCAAAATGGCGGCAGATCTCAGCGACAATTCGCTCCGACGACATCCTGATGCCGATTGTACCGGTCCCGCCGGTCAACAGCCGGTCGAGTCGATCCTGCGCCGGGAACAACAGAGTCAACGGCCCCGGCCAGAAACGACGCAATAAAGGCGGGTAACACGCCGGTATCCGTGTCGCCAGCCTTTTCAACAAAACAAAGCGATCGATCAGCAGTAACACCGGTTTCTGTTCCGGTCGCTGTTTGACCCTGAACAGGCGATCCAAAGCCGTGCTGTTCTCAGGGTCAACAGCCAGTCCGTACGAAGTCTCGGTCGGTATCGCGACCACGCCACCGGCGGCAATAATCGCTGCAGCCCGCACGATACCGGCCGAATCTGCGGCAATAATCAGCTTATCGGCTGATGGCCCGGGCCTTTTCATGCACCTCTTCAACCATCTTTGCGCGAAATGCAATGAGTCTGCGGGCAAGGTCAGGATCGTTCAAGGCAAGAATCCGGCACGCCAGAACACCGGCGTTCTTCGCCCCGGCTTTGCCGATTCCCATCGTTGCAACCGGTACGCCGGGCGGCATCTGCACGGTGGCCAACAATGCATCCATCCCGCCAAGCGCAGAGGCATCGAGCGGAACGCCGATGACCGGCAGGTCGGTATGTGCGGCAATAACTCCAGCCAGATGGGCTGCCATGCCGGCGCCGGCGATTATGATTTTTATCCCGCGCTCAGGCGCCGTGCGGGTGTATTCCATGACCAGTTCCGGAGTTCGGTGAGCGGAGGCCACGGTCACTTCACAGCCTACCCCCATCGAGTCGAGAAAGTCGGCACAACTGCGCATAACCGGCAGATCTGAATCGCTTCCCATCAGAATCCCCACAACCGGCTGGAGCGCCGGCTGCTTCGAACGTTTTATCGCCTTATCGGCGATATCGGAACGATGATGACTGCCGGACCAGTTAATTGCCGCCACTGTCTGATATGCCTTTTCACGCGCCATAACAAGATCGTCCCCCAAGGCTGTTATTCCCAAAACCCGGCCGCCATTCGTCACCAGGCGACCATTAACCATCGCCGTGCCGGCATGGAAAACTTCCACGTCTTTCACACCGGCAACCTGTTTCAACCCTTTGATTCGTTTCCCGGTTTTATAACTCCCGGGATATCCCTGAGAAGCCATTACCACACAAACCGCTGGTCGCGGATCGACGGCCAGTTCGATTTCGGCGAGTCGGCCGTCAATGGTTGCGGTGAGAATGTCGACGAGATCGGTCTGCAGTCGCATCAGGAGCGGTTGTGCTTCAGGATCACCAAAACGGCAGTTGAACTCCAGTACGTTGACCCGGTCGCCGTCGATCATCAACCCGGCATAAAGCATCCCACGGTATGGCCTTCCTTCGGCGGCCATTCCTCGAATGGTTGGCAACATCACCTGTTCGATAACGAACGCAGCGATACGCTCGTTGACCACCGGCGCCGGAGAATAGGCGCCCATGCCGCCGGTATTGGGCCCCCGGTCATGATCATAAACGGCCTTGTGATCCTGTGACGACGGCAACGGGAGAACCGTTTTCCCATCGGTAAAGGCAATAAAAGAAGCCTCTTCGCCCACCAGGCACTCCTCTATGATAACCTTGTTGCCGGCCGCGCCGAATACCTTGTCCTTCATGATCAGGTCGACCGCCTGGTGCGCTTCTTCTCTGGTCGCCGCGACGATAACGCCCTTGCCGGCTGCAAGGCCGTCCGCCTTGACGACTATCGGGGCACCATGCCGATCAATATATTTGTTCGCCTGTGCGGCGCTCTCAAACACGGCGAATTCTGCGGTCGGAATGTTGTATTTTTTCAAAAATTGTTTTGTAAACGCCTTGCTTTCTTCAAGAATCGCAGCTTTTCTCGTTGGCCCGAAGATCGGCAGACCTCGCTTGGTAAAGGCATCGACAACGCCGGCAGCCAGGGCCGCTTCAGGCCCAACGACAGTCAGGTCAATGCCATTTTTACTCGCATATGTGTGCAATCCGTTGACATCGGTTACGGATACATCAATGCATCGGGCTAATTTGGCAATACCGGCATTACCCGGAGCACAGTGCACTTCTGTCACCTGTGGACTCTGTCTGAGCTTCCACACCAGAGCGTGCTCGCGACCGCCGGAACCAATAACCAGGATCTTCATAGCGTTCCCTCTTTTTACGTACGTTGAACGAATACACCCTTTGCGGTCGAATCGCCTTCTGATCAGGCAAGCGCGCGCAACGATCTGAAACCAACCGAAGTTAAAAAAGAAAAGTAAACAATCTGGCGAATCTTACAATCAATAAGTCGACAGCCGGTGCGGACAATGATTGTTACCGCCTTTACTTTTCAAAGAAAATCTCACTGTTACACATTGACAAACATTGTCACAATGGGTAAATGAATGAATAGTCATTCAGATTCAGCAACTTTGGCTTCACGCGATGCGATCAGTAGAGAAACACCATAAAATCCTGCATTCGGCAACGAAAGTGTTTGCGAAGAAGGGTTTCTTTAATGCAAGAATTTCCGACATCGCCAAAGAGGCGAAGGTTGCCGACGGAACGATCTATCTGTATTTCAACAACAAGCTGGACATCCTCATATCCGTCCTGGAAGGAGAGATCAGTAAGATTATCGAGCAGATCAGAGGCGCGCTCGAACAGGAAACGGATCCCCGGAAAATGTTTACGATCTTTATCGAAAAGCATCTCGCGGCAATGAAACAGAACCGCTATCTGGCCGAAGTCATTCACGTCGAGCTACGCCAGAGTGAAAAACTGGTCAAAGAATATCGCAATAAGACATTCCAGCACTATATTGATCTTATTTCCGAAATCATTGAGCGCGGCCAACAGCAAAATCTCTACCGCCTCTCCATTAAGCCGGCTATTGCCAAGCGGGTCTTTTTCGGCGCTCTCGACGAGGTTTCCCGGATCTGGACGGAACCGGGCGGTTCCGGTATCAGCCTCGAAGAAACGAGTGAACAACTACTCGACCTTTTTTTCTTCGGCTTGCTACAGCACAATTCCGACGTCTCAAGCAGTTAGGCGATAACCGCCACTGATATATCTATCACTTCAAACTCCCGGGTGCCCCCCGGGGTTCTTGCCAGCACATCGTCACCGACTTCCTTGCCGATCAGACTGCTGCCAAGCGGCGACAGCACGGAAATTGATCCTTTTTTTACATCAGCCTCCTCCGGTCCGAGCAACTGATAGCAGACTTCCTCGTTGGTATTGAGATCCAGAAGACTGACGATGGTACCGAATACCGCTCGTTCGCAACTGACTTTGGTGCAGTCGATAACTTCCGCACGACCGAGTTTGTCTTTCAGTTCGAGAATGCGACCTTCAATATGGCCCTGGCGCTCCTTGGCGGCATGATATTCAGCGTTCTCTTTGAGATCCCCATGCCCCCGAGCGGTTTCAATGGCTTTCACCACCTCCCGGCGGTCATGACGCTCAAGCCGTTCAAGTTCCTTTTTCAGCCGTTCATAGCCGGTTTTCGACATTGGAATTCGTTCTATCATCGGTTTCCTCCATAAAAAAAAGACCTGCCTCGGCCAGGTAACGACCGGTGCAGGGCGTATACGTTTTCAGACGTTTTTACCAGCGATAGACAAGCGATGCAGACAGGTCATGCCGGTCGAAATCACTCGACCAATCAGACGAGATACTTCCTTTTACTAGAAACACCGGACTCAATTCAAGCAAAATTGCAAGCGCGGTCTGTTGCACGATGGTATCGCCCTTCTCAACGCCGACCCCGTAGATCCCGGATATGTAGCTGGTTCCTCCCTGGAGTCTTCCGGTCGGCCATAATTCATGACGATATTCAGCACTGACCAGATGGCGCCAGTATTTGCCGGGACTCCAGTATGGTGGGACATAGGCATCAGCGTCAGGGTCACTGGTAAAATCGTCACTGGCGATACTGTTTTCCATCTTTCGATACCGATAGGTGAAATCGAGTGAACTGACCTCTTGAAAATATCGGTACGATGCATATAAGTTGAATGTTTTCCCATCATTCCTATCATTGTAGTCATGCAGACTGAAGTCAAAACCAAGAAAAATGCGGGGCAGATATTCAAGCGATACTCCAGCCTGGAACTGCTTTCGGTAGATGCCCTCGGCAATCGAAGTTGCCGTGTCTGAAACAGGGCTCTGGTTGAGTGACAGAAAAACATTAACTTTTTCCTCTAGTCTGCTCTTCAAGGTAACATCGTAGAGGATAAAGGAATCACCAACCGAATCAAATTCTTCCAAGCCCAGGCTTGCCATCCCTTCCAGCTTGTCGTTGAACTGAAGAGCATACCGGCCGTTGAGAAAAACGCTCTTGGCAAACGTTGCAATCTCGCTGTCGCCATATTCACTGCGACCGAACCAAAACCCGGCGTCATGGAAAAGAGTCGGGGTGAACTGAACGTTGACGCCGCCATACCCCTGCCTGATATCAATCGCCCCATCACGTCCCTTTTCTTCCCGGTAGCTCGCATCTAATGACACATGCGGTTGCTGCTGCCGCACATTTTTGGCAAGTGCCGCTTGCAATTCCGGAATCTCTCTTTTGGTGTCCTTCAGTTTTTCGTAAAGCTGCGATTCCTTTTGACGTTTCCCGAGACGGCTGTAAATGGTAGCCATGTCCTGATACGAATCTTCGGCGGCTGATTTATCAAGATCATACAATTCCTGATACTTCCGTTCTGCCTGGTAAAATTCCCGAGCATTGAGCGCGCGCTTCGCCTCTCGTTCTTTTTTGACAAGCTTCCACCAGCGATACTCTTCGTAGAAAGAAACACTCCGGCGGGAAATTTCCTCGGTGCGATGCCTGAGGAAAAAAACGGAATCCATGATCTCATCAAGCAACGCTTCTTCGTTCACGGACAAAAACGCCGATTTACTCTCGAGTTGAGGAAAATACCGAGGCAGTACAGACGATTCAACGATCGATTGAAGGGCTGTCCTGACCCGCTCATCGAGATCCCGATAGAGCCGATTATACCGCTGGAGCGATTCCTCCCATCGGTTTGCAGCCCAGAGTGCGCGGGCGTCGTTCAAGGTCGCCTGCGGTGCGTCGGACACTGCCATCGCTACGCCTTGGGCGGCTGAAGCGCCGCCCGCCAACCCGGCATGCTGTATGGTGGCGCGATCAATGCGTTCAAGCGATCGCCCCAGCAGATAGTCGAACCTACCCAGTTGCTCCCGGTAAAAAGGCTCATCGACCGTTGTCGACAGCCCTTCATAGATGTCCCTGGCCTGCTCATAGTCACGGCGTTCCTGGTGCAATCGGGCCTGCAGGGTCAACAGGCGCATCGATTGCGGCACCCGCCGTTCAATTGCCTGAAGACGACGGTCTGCCTCTTCAAGATTGCCCATCTCCAGCAATAGCGAACAGAGAGCAAACTGTTCGGCAAGAGACAGGGGCGCCGTCGTCGAGGCAACCGGCGCTTCCGCAGGACTGCCGGCACCGCGATCAGGAAAGGAAACGGCAAGCAACGCAGCTATGATTCTTGCATTCGCCGATCCGGTTGTATCGGGAATCGCCTCTGCCAACTGCTCTACGGCCGGGCTCAATCGCTGCTCACGGGCTATTCTGTCGAGAACAAAGACAAAGGTGTGCAGATCTGTGTCATCCAGGGCTTTCGACGGTTCAAGCATCGAGAAATAATCAAGGGCTCTGGCCAGAGCGTCCTGGCGATTCTCGGTGAACCACTGGTATCGTATCTTGCAGCTAAAATAAAGGGGCTTTTGCGCTGTATCGAGCACGTCGCCAACCCCGCTTTTCTCAATTCGTTCCACCGCTGACAACCAGATGCCGGCAGCAACAAAATCACGCCGGCGCAGGGCATGATCGGCAAGCAGCAACAGGGCATCCGCGGACTCCGGTTGAGCGACGAGAACCTGTCGCAGCACCTGCTCCGCACGAAAACCGTCGCCTCTCAGATGAAGTGCTTCGGCCTTCCGCAATTGCAGGGCACTATACGATGCCTCCCGGCGGCCCCTCGTGTCGGCGAGCCGATCAATCAGTACTACTGCCGTGCCATATAACTGATTAGCGAGATGGGCATCGATGTACGCCAAGAGCAATCGGTCATCCCTCTGCAGATCAACCGGGCTGTTTTGCCGGAGCTCAACGACCAGATCCATCCGGCCACATGCACCGGCAAGTTCGATGGCTTGCAGGAGAATTTCCCGATCAGCCGGGCGCAGCGCCAGATATGCACGCAGACTCTCAAGTCGTTGCTCATCCTGTCCCAATTGCTGCTCACATTGCCCGCGAAGCAGATACAACGGGGCGGGCAACGTGCCGGTCCGTTTTTCAGCCTGGCGCAGCGTCGAGAGACATTGTTTAAATTGCCCGTCTGCACGGTAGTGCGTTGCCAGTTTCTCCAGCGAGTGCAGATCGTTTTGATCATGTTTGACAACGATCTGGAGAACGTCGATCAACTCCTTCGTACGCTGCAACTCTTCGAGCAGCCCGGCCATGGCTCGATAGATACCGAGTCGGTCCGGCGTCACCTCGGCGAGATCGCGCCAGAGCATCGAGGCACCATCGTTTTCTACGATCGTCAGAAGGTCGTTGGCGAGAATAAGCTGGATATCGGCGATCTCGGAAGAGACATCCTCACCATCCGGAAATTCCTGGCGATACTGATCCAGGTAGGCAAGCGCACGGTCGGCCCGACCGCTTTCCAGAAGGTAGATCTTGGCGATTTGAAGCAGGTGTTCCTGGCGATTGATGCCGTTCTCGGCAAGGACAATGAGATGCGGCAGCGCCTGAACCGCTTCGTTTCGCGCACGGTGATAGTCGGCCAGTTTCTGTCGCACTTCGAGATCTTCGGGGTGATCCTCGAGGAAACGCTGCCAGAGCGGTGCCGCCAGATCGGCCTGCCCGGTCTGCTCAAAGAGGGAAGCCGCCTCCATCTCGATGGTATCGGAAACATCAAATCGTTTCAGCAACTCATCAAAGAAATGAGCGGCTTTGGCCGACAACCCGACATCGCGGTTCCCGCGTGCCAGCGCCAGCAAGAGTTCCCGGTCGGAGCCGCTTCGTTGATAGAGCTGCTCCATTAACGGTAAGGCCAGCTGGGTCTTGCCCTGCGCTGTTAAGGCGGCGATCATGCCGGTAAGTGCCTCGTCGGCTTCAACGGCCTGTGGGTCCTGCTGCAGCACGTGGCCAAAATAGCCGATTGCCGACTCATGGTTGCCTTGGGCCAGGGCAATAGTGCCGGCACAGAGCAAATAATCACGTCGATCCGGGTCGAGTTCGAGCAGCCGCTCCAGGTGGAATGCCGCTTGCTGATAGTCGGTGACGACCATCAATGCCTTGACAAGTTCCCAGGTTGCCTCTTCAATAAGCGGCTTTTCCGCAAGCACACCCAGATACCGGGCGATGGCATCCTCGTGTCTTCCCTGCTGCACAAACGCTCTGGCCTCATCCCAGTTTTGCTTCCACAGCGGCTCCCTCTCATCCTGATTAACGATGATCACGCCTTTTTCCGGTGCAATCGGCACCGGTGCGGCAGAACCGTCAAGCGATCCCAGCAGCGTTGCCAACGCCAATGGTACGGCAAACAGGAGATTCCACCGGCGGCGTCTGAGCGGCATATCCTCTGTCCGTTGTATAATCCTGCGGTTCATAGGCCTTCAACTCGCTGCAGGCAAACCCGACAGCAGCACCGCAATCAAGAGCTGATCGCGATACCTAGCGATTCTGGTAATAC
Organism: uncultured Desulfofustis sp.; assembly: GCA_964608305.1. Lineage (GTDB taxonomy): Bacteria > Desulfobacterota > Desulfobulbia > Desulfobulbales > Desulfocapsaceae > Desulfofustis. Next base: position 16,419 of record CAZSOA010000058.1, read on the forward strand.
TCCCCTATCATGGCGACGACATGGTCCTGCATTGCTTCGGACAGGCCGGGGTAGATCGGCAGCGCCAGCACCTCGCGCGCGGCGACTTCCGTGTTCGGCATTGGAGGCGTCGTCAGCCGGTCCGTCAGGCATTGTTGTTGATGAAGACCGAGCGGGTAATAGATCTCGGTGGCAACACCATGCTGTTGTAAATAGGTCCGCAGCGCTTCCCGCTCCCGGACCCTGATCACAAACTGGTTGTAGATATGGTGATTGGCACCGGAGCCATCCACGCCGACATGATCCGCGTACACGGTTGCCGGCAGCGAAATCTGCGAGGTATCCATCAATCCTGCCGCAGAGAAACCACTACGATAATAATCGGCATTGCGTCGACGCTCGGCATGCCAGCGGTCCAGGGAGCGCAATTTGATGCGTAACACGGCCGCCTGGATGGGATCGATACGGAAGTTACCACCCACCAGCGCGTGATAGTATTTCGGATGGGCGCCATGATTTCGCAACAACCGTACTTTTTCTGCAAAAGCATCATCTTCAGTGGTCACCAGCCCGGCGTCGCCTACTCCGCCGAGGTTTTTGCTCGGAAAAAACGAGAAACAACCGGCGATTCCCATCGCTCCGGCCTTGCGCCACCGGTACGAACCAGCGGAGGCTACCGGAACCTCGGCACCGATTGCCTGCGCGGCGTCTTCGATAACCGGCACGCCAAATCGCTCGGCCATGTCGAGAAGCGCCGACATATCGGCACATTGCCCGAAGAGATGCACCGGAATCATCGCCTTGATCCGTCTCTGCCGGTCTGCAGCCAGGAGTCGCTCAACCTGTTGAGGATCGATATTGAAGGTCTGCGGGTCAATATCGGCAAACACCGGCGTTGCCCCCAGCCGAAGAATAACACCCATAGTCGCAAAAAAGGAAAATGGCGTGGTCAACACCTGGTCGCCGGGGCCGATATCAAGGGCCATCAATGCCACCAACAGCGCATCGGTCCCACTGGAGACGCCTACCGCGTGCGCAACACCGCAATAGGCGGCAATTTCCTTTTCAAAGACAGATTTAATTACTGGTTCAGCCTTAGATTTTCCTTTGTATGTTTTTC
>CAZSOA010000059.1:0-17312 GCA_964608305.1 uncultured Desulfofustis sp.
CTTCTGCGCCTATTTCAAGGCGCCGGAAAGCGGTGCGGGGATGGTGCTTGGCCGCGAGGAGCTGCTGCGCAAGATCGAGGAGACCACAGCCCTCGGCGGTACCCAGATCCTGCTGCAGGGGGGGCTGCATCCCGATCTGCCGTTGAGCTGGTACGAAGAAACGGTTCGGCTTATCAAATCGACCGGCATCCACCTGCACGGTTTTTCCCCGCCGGAAATCTGGTTTTTCGCCGAGCGTGCCGGGTTGGATATCGCAGCGGTCATTGAGCGGCTCAAAGATGCCGGGTTGGACTCGATTCCCGGTGGTGGCGCGGAAATCCTCAGTGACCGGGTTCGCTCCCGGATCGCCCCGCGCAAATGCACCGCCGACCAGTGGCTGGCGGTGATGGAAGAGGCCCATCGCCAAGGCTTGAAAACCACGGCGACGATGATGTTCGGCCACATCGAGACAATGGCCGAACGCCTCGAGCACCTGCGTCGACTGCGGGATCTGCAGGATCGGACGGGCGGCTTCACCGCCTTTATCCCCTGGCCGTTTCAGCCGGACAACACGGTCCTTGGCAGGCAGCAGTGGTTTGCGACAAGCGGGCTGGCCTACTTGCGGATGCTCGCATTGTCGCGCATCTACCTTGACAATATTGCCAATATCCAGGCCTCCTGGGTCACGCAGGGGCCGAAAATCGCTCAGGTCTCGCTGTTTTTCGGTGCCAATGATTTCGGCAGCACGATGATCGAAGAAAACGTGGTTGCCGCCGCCGGCATCAGCTTTCGTCTCCGGGAACAGGAAATTCGCCGGCTGGTAAGCGAAGCCGGTTTCATCCCGCAACAGCGGTATATGGACTATCGCCCGGTGGAGGGGCGGTGATGAGGCAGGACAAGGACTTCACGGTGCGGATCGGCATGGTCCACTATATCAATACCGCACCGATTCATACGGTTTGGAAAGAGCGGCGTCACCCCGAGCAGTGGCAGATGATCGAGAATCATCCCGCGGCGCTCAACGAACAACTGGCCGCCGGCACAATCGACCTTGGCTTCGTATCGTCTCATGAGTATGGGATCAGACCGGAGCGCTATAAGATCCTGGACGACCTGTCGATCAGCGCCAACGGGCCGGTCGGCTCGGTTTTTCTGTTTTCCCGGATCAAGCCGGAAAAACTGTCCGGCCAGAAGGTGCTGCTGAGCGCCCAGTCAAAAACGTCGGTCTGCCTGGTGCGCATCGTTTTGGAACGGTTTTACAACGTGGCGCCGATCTATTGCTGCGGTGAGGTGGCCGACGCCCTGCGCGTCGAGGCCGAGGGCATTCTCGCCATCGGTGACGATGCGTTGCGCTTGAAACTGGCCGGATCGTACCAATATTGTCTGGACCTTGGCGAGGAATGGCATCGTTTGACCGGATTGCCGTTTGTCTTTTCGGTCTGTGCCGTGCGCGAAGAATTTCATCGCCGCCAACCGGAACTTTTGGCGCAGGTGCATCGTGAACTGGTTTCCTGCCGTGATGCGGGCCTCAAAGATCTTGCGCGGATCTGCACGGTGACGGCGCCGCGAATTCCGATGGCGACCGACAGCTGCTACGCGTATCTGCAGGCCATCGAGTATGATCTCGGGCCGTTGAAGCGGCAGGCCTTGGAGACGTTTTACCGGTATCTGATCGATTTTGGCGAGGCGGTTCCGGCAGCGGTGCCGCTGGCGATCGTACCGCTTGGCAAAGACCATACACACGGAGCGGGCAGGTGAGCGACGCCACGAAACAATTGGTTCGACGAATCCTGGTTGCACTCACCGGTGCTTCGGGGATGCTGTATCTGCGGGCTTTTCTTGACGAATGTGCCCGACAGCAGGGCCTTGAAGTCCATGGCATCTGCTCGCAGGCAGGCCGCCAGGTGCTGCTGATGGAGCAGGGCCTCGCCCCGGAAGATCTGCCGGCGGTGAGCCGCTGGTTCGCCATCGATGATTTTGCCGCAGCCCCTGCTTCCGGGTCGAGCGATTATCAGGCCATGGTCGTTTTGCCCTGTTCGATGGGCAGCCTGGCCGCCATTGCCGGCGGTCTGTCGATCAATCTGATTCATCGCAGTGCTGATGTGATCCTCAAGGAGCGGCGGACGCTGGTGCTGGCGGTGCGGGAAACACCGCTGAACCGCACCCATCTGACCAATATGCTCGCCGCCCATGATGCCGGGGCCGTGATCTGCCCGCCGATGCCCGGCTTTTATTTCAAGCCTGCCGATCTGGCCGAGTCGGCCCGGTTCTATGCCTGGCGCGTGATGGATCTGCTCGGTCTCGAGGTCGCCGATCGGCAACGCTGGAGAGGATAGGCGCCGTGTGGAAGAAATGTGCCGTCCTGCTGGAGATGATCAAGTTCAAGTTGACCATCTTTGCGTTACCGTTTGCATTTACCGGCGCCTTTCTCGCCGCTCGCGGCCTGCCGGAGGCAATGACCTTTGTCTGGATCGTGCTGGCCATGGTCGGCGCGCGGACCTGCGCCATGGCGTTTAATCGCATCGTTGACCGCCGTTTCGATGCCGCCAACCCCCGCACTGCCGAACGGGCCCTGCCGGCCGGCACCGTGAAAATCGGTGAGGCCTGGCTGTTGACGATAGCCGCTGCCGCCCTGTTTTTCTTTGCCTGCCGGCAACTCAACCCGCTCACCCTGGCCATCTCGCCGTTCGCCCTTGGCCTGACGCTGGTCTACTCGTTGACCAAACGCTACACGATGCTCTGTCACCTGGTGCTTGGTCTGGCCCTGTCGATGGCGCCACTGGGCGGTTGGGTGGCGGTGACCGGCAGCCTGCATGGGTATCCGCTCGTATTGTCGTTTGGCGTCCTGTTCTGGGTGGCCGGGTTTGATACCGTGTACGCCTGCCTCGATGCCGAATTCGACCGGGGGGCCGGGCTTTACTCATTGCCGGCGCGGCTTGGCCGGAAGCAGGCGTTTCGACTCGCCGGCTTGTTTCATCTGCTCGCCTTTCTGCTATTTGTCGCCACCGGCTGGCATCAGGGGCTCAATTTCTGGTATTATAGTGGTCTGGCGGTAACGGCGGGCGCCATGTTTTACCAGCATCTGATCGTCAGCCCGACCGATCTGTCACGCATTCATGCCTCGTTTTTTTCAATGAACGGGCTGATTTCCATCGTTATCTTCGGCGCCACCTGGTTGGCGCTGGCTACCGGCTGATAAGGATTTGCCATGATTGTTCGACTGCTTGTCACCCTGCTGATTCTGCTGGCACCTGGCGGGGCGGTCGGCAGCCAGGAACAGCCCTCCGGTGAGGTGGCTATCGAGGATATCCCTCGCGGCGTTATCGACCCGGCACTGCTGCCGGTTGCCTATTCCGGTGGCGAGTATTTCCGGTTTGATATTTCCTATACCGGCGGTTTGAAGATCGGTGAGTTGCACGTGAATCTGAGCCGGCTTGCGGAGCGGCCTGACAGCTATCAGATCCATGCCCGGGTAACAACCGATAACGGCATGTTCGCGAAGATCTACCCGGTGGAAGACGTGCATCTGACCAAGGTGTCTGGCCCGCAGCGACTGCCGTATTATTACGAGGTCTGGCAGAAAGAGGGGTTTAACTATGAGGCCCATCGGTTGACCAGGTATGACCAGCGCCGGGGGCGAATCGCTTACCGGCATAATAAAAAGCCGCTGGAGACCTTTGATGTCGGCCCGGATATCCAGAACGAATTCTCGTCGTTTTTTGCCAGCCGCCTGATGGCGTTTACCACCGGGCAGCCGTTTCTGGTGTCGACATTTGCCGACTATCAGCGCAACGAAGTGGTGGTCATGGTCCGCGGGCGGGAACAACTGAACAAAACCCTGTTTGACACCGTCGATACGGTGGTGATCGAGCCGATCATGAAGTTCAGCGGGCTCTATGATAAACGGGGAGACACCGTGGTCTGGTATACCGATGACCAGTGCCGGGTGCCGGTCCAGGTGAACTCCAAACTGTTGCTTGGATCGCTCACCGCCCGCCTGGTCGCCTATCGGAACCCGGCCTGTCCTGATTATGATGGAGCGGTGCTTGACAAATATCGTGAGGAGTATGCCGTCAACCAGCAGTAAACCAAGGTTGGGCGAACCGAACGTGAGGGCCGAATGGCAAAGGATAGACTCTAGCGAAGGAGCATGTGATGGATAATGCAGTAATGACAACCGATTTTCCGGGATTGAACCTGGTGCATCGAGGCAAGGTACGGGACATGTACGCCATCGACGGCCACGACGATCTGTTGCTGATGGTGGCCACCGATCGTATTTCCGCCTACGATGTCGTTATGGCGGACCCGATTCCCGGCAAGGGAACGGTGCTGACACAATTGTCGCTGTTCTGGTTTGATCTGCTTGGCGACATTGTCGACCATCACCTGGTCAGCGCCGACCCTGCCGATTATCCGGCGGCCTGTCAACCGTATCGTGAGGTGCTGGCCGGGCGGTCGATGCTCGTGAAAAAAACCCGCCCGCTGCCGGTGGAGTGCATCGTGCGCGGCTACCTGTCAGGATCGTTCTGGAGTGCCTATAAAAAGGATACGACGGTCTGCGGCTTCAAACTGCCGCCGGGGATGCAGGAGTCGGATCGCTTTGCTGAACCGCTGTTTACGCCGTCGACCAAGGCGGAGATCGGCGATCATGATGAAAATATCAGCATCGAGCGTCTGCGGGAGATCGTCGGCGCCCAGCGGGCCGACGAGATTGCCGATATCAGCGTCCGGCTCTACCGGAAGGCCGCCGACTACGCCCTTACCAAAGGTATCATCATTGCCGATACCAAGTTTGAGCTGGGGGAAAAAGACGGCCGGTTGATCCTGATCGATGAAGTGCTGACTCCGGATTCGTCTCGTTTCTGGCCGCTTGATGAGTATCGGCCGGGCACCGGGCCGCCGAGTTTTGATAAACAGTTTCTGCGGGATTATCTCAGCTCGCTGGATTGGAACAAGACCCCGCCGCCGCCGCCGCTGCCAACCGAAATCCTCGAGAAGACCAGGCAGCGCTACGAGGAAGCGCTGGCACGGATAACCGGTGCGTAACTCCGGCTGCCGATCCCTCTGAGAAAAACCGGGAGCGTGGTTCAGCGCTGTTCGATACAGGAGCGCAAGGCCTGCTCCAGATCGGGCATGGTGTACGGGTAGCCGTTTTCGTTGAGCACCCGCGGGATGACCCGGGTGCTTGACAGGATCAATTCGTCGGCCATCTGGCCGAACACTGCCTTGGCGACAAAGGCCGGCATGCTCATGACGGTGGGGCGGTTTAAGATCGATCCGAGGGTTTTCGTAAACGTGCGGTTGGTGACCGGCTCCGGCGCGACCAGGTTGACCGGTCCGCTGATGGTGTTGTGTTCCAGTAGAAACAGCAGCATCCGCACCAGGTCCTCGATTGCGACCCAGCTGATCCATTGCTTCCCGCTGCCGACCACCCCGGCAATGCCGAGTTTGAACGACGGCAGCATGGTTGCCAGGCTGCCCCCGTTGCCGCTTAAAACCATGCCGATCCGGCCGTTGACCACCCGGATCCCGGCCCGGCGTGCCGGTTCTGCAGCTTCCTCCCAGGCCCGGCAGACCTCGGCGACAAAGTTGTCGCCGCCGGTGCTCTGCTCATCGACGACCTCGTCGCCGCGGTTGCCATAAAAGCCGATGGCCGATGCCGACACCAAGACCTTCGGTTTCACCGTCAATTCGGCGCAGAATCGGGCCAGTTCGGCCGTGCCGTCGGTTCGGCTTTGCAGGATGCGTTGTTTCTTTTTTGTCGTCCAGCGCCCGGAGGCGATATTTTCTCCCGCCAGATGAACCACGGCGTCAAACGTCGGCATGGTCGATTCTGCGCGGAGCCTCTCAAAATTCCAGAAGGCGTTCCCCGCTGCTTTGTTACGCTGCAGGCTGTAAAACGAGTGGCCGCCGGCAAAGAGAAATTCGGCCAGGGCGGAGCCGACCAGACCGGAAGCCCCGGTGAGCAAAATGTTCATGATCTCGTTTCCCCTCTGTTGGCGGTTCTGGTTCGATGACCTGGCATATCGGGCGGGAACTCGGCAGTGAGCCGGGCGGCGATTTCGTCACAGACGTCGTCCTGGGTCCTGTCATTACTGTCGATAACCAGGTCGGCATAGCGATTATATAACACCAGGCGTTCTTCAAAGAGATCGGTAAAACTCTGCTCGGGGCGTTTTGCCAGGCCACGTGTTTCATAGTTCTGGACCCTGCTCTTCAAGGTCGCCAGACTGGCATCAAGGAAGATGATGATACCGCTGCTGCGCAGATGTTCCATGGCGGCAGCGCTGTAGGCGGCACTGCCGCCGGTGGCGATGACATGGTGGGTGCAGTTGATGTCAAGCAATACCCGCTCCTCGATATCCCGCAATGCCAGGTAGCCGTCGCTATCGACAATGTCCTGCAGGGACCGCTTCTCGACCAGTTGAATGAGAATGTCGCTGTCGAGGTAGGGACGGGTCAATAGTTTGGCGAGGATGACGCCGACCGTGCTCTTGCCCGATCCGGGCATGCCGATCAGAATCAGATTCCGTTCATCTTCCATAGTACGCACCGTATGCTGGATTTTTGATCACGGTAAGGACGAAATGCGCCATTGCCAATCCCCGTAGTGGTCTACTCATCGCGCTGATGAAGTCTGAGCTGGCCTGAAATGCACTGTACGAGCAGCAGCGAGACAAGACTCATGGCGGCCCCGGCAAAGAAGACGAGCCGGTAATCAAAGAGCCAGAGCAGGCCGCCAAGTGCCGGAAGAAAGACGGCGGCGATATGATTGATCGTAAAACCGACCGCCATGCTTGGCGCAATATCCTGCGGGTCGGCAATTTTTTGAAAAAAGGTCCTGATCGCTATCGCAAAGTTGAAAAAGATGTGGTCGGCGATATAGAGAAAGGCAATCATCAGCTTGGAATCGGTGAGTGCGTAGGCAACGAAAATCACCATCAGGCTGAAGTACTCCAATGACAATACCCGCCGCTCGCCGAACCGGACGATGCATCTGCCGATCAGCGGGCTGAGAAAGAAATTGATAGAGTTGTTGACAAGAAACAGGACGGCAATTTCAGTGACGCTGTAACCGAACTTCTTGACCATCAGAAACACCGCGAAAGCGACAAAGATCTGCCGTCGCGCCCCGGCCATGAAGGTCAGGCAATAATAGAGCCAGTAGCGGCTCCGCATGACCATCGTCTTGCGTTGCGGGGGCAGGGTGTGGTCGACCGGATTGCGGGTCAGCGCCCAGCAGGAAGCGGCGATAATGATGATGCCGAACAGGATGTAGAGCTGTTTGAACGTTAGGTGCGGTGCCAGCGCAAGAATTGCCAGGCCGGTAACGACATTGGTGGCGGCGGTGTAACTCCTCAGCTTGCCGAAAACGACCGGAGCAGTCAATTTGTCGAAATATTGCAGGGTCAGCGACTGATTGGTGGTCTCAAAATAATGAAACCCAAAACTCATAATCAGCGTGGTCAGGATGAGCCCGTGGAAACTCGGCAGCAAGCCGGTCAGTGAGACCCCGACGCCGAGCACCAAGACGGACAATGCTGATAATCGGTGTTCGCGGATGATCAGCAGCAGATAGACGACCAGCAGCGAGAGCAGGCCGGGTATCTCACGGATCGACTGCAGGATGCCGATATGGTGCCCTTCCAGGTGGGCCTCATGGACCGCGAAATTGTCGAACAGGGTCTGCCAGACCTGCAACCCGGCGGTATTGCAGATAGTCAGCAGCAATAAAAATGCGTACATGCGGTGCTGGGCGAGACGGGGCACGGGCTTGGTCCTTAAAAGAGATCGCTGGCAAGACGGCTGGGCTAGCTTATAGACAAAGGGGAGTGTTCGTCAAACGCAAAGGTGGTCTCAAGAAAGGCGAACTTCTAAAAGCCCGTCGGAACGGGGATGGATCGAAAGGAAAACATTGAGTATTTAGTAAAAATTTACTAAAGATTTTTTCTACTGACGACAACCAAGTGGAGCGATGCGCCGCTGAGTCGTTTTCTGGATAACCGGTCGATTAATGCTGCCGGAATCTGATAGCTAGCGACAACTCTCGTGTCGTTATGAGCAATTATTAAGTTCGTCGTCTCCCGAGGGAAGTGCAGATGGATAAAATACTCGACAATATTATGGGGTTTATCGAGTCAACGAACCTGGTCGATCAGGTGCGGGACGTTGACTATGTCGGATTGTTCAGCAACCCCTGGTTTCTCGTGCCGTTTATTGCGTTAATCCTCTATTTCCTGTACAAGCAGAAATGGCGTGATCTGATCTTTGTTGCCATTTTTATGGGTATCTGGTGGGTCAGCGGCACCGACTACATGCAGACCCTGGTCGTCGGCGATGAATTGCAGGTGGGCAAGGTATTGCCTGTTTTGTTCGGGGGGGCCGTGGTGCTGGGCGTTATCATTTATCTGCTTTTCGGTCGGTCGGACTGATCATGAACAGCTCTCGAGCCCGGAAGCGCCGTCTTCCAGCCGACAAACAACAAACATGAACGGCTGTAACGGCCGCTAACCAGGTTGCTATCCGGTCGCCTATGCGCTTTCGAAACGGTATTTTCATCATCACTGAAGAGAACAGTTGTCCGCTGTATAATGTCGGTGAGGAGATGGAAGTAACTGAAGATGCGTTAAAAATGCCTTCCGGGAAAACGACTTGTCTGATCCTGGCCAAGGACATTATCGAGCTTACCTCAGAAGACATCGCCTTTGAGACCCTGCATCAGGGTACCAGTGAAAAGACAAAATTCGAGTGCGGCGGGTGCACCGGTATTATCCGGTTCGAGTTCAAAAAGGAAAAAGGGTACGCAACGCTGCAGATGAATCTGCTCGCAGCGGCTGAACGCAAGGAGAAGATCAGAGAAGTTGCCCAATACGCCGTGACCTTGCGGGCGATTACGCTGTTTAGCGCGTTGTCCGATGACGATCTGCTTGATCTCTCCACCCTGCTCGAGTTCGAAGACTATGAATGGGGGTTCCCGATCTGCCAGAAAGGAGATCCCGGACTCAAATTGTACATCATCATTTCCGGCCGGGTCGAAGTCGTTGACGACGATGGCGTGGTGCTTGCCGAGATGGGCAAGGGGGATGTGTTCGGCGAGATGAGTCTGTTGTCCGGTGGCCCGGTGACGACCACCATTCAGGCCTCCGAACCGTGTAAGGTTGCCACGCTCAGTCAGAAAAATTTCCGGCATGTGCTCAATCGCTATCCGGCGTTGCAGATTTTCTTCTATAAATTACTGGTCAGCCGTATCACCAAGATCAACGAACAGCGTGCCGAAGAACTGTCCTCCGGCATGGTCGGCCAGCTCTCTGATATTTCCGTGGTCGAGCTTTGTCAGATGATCAACAGCAACCAGAAGACCGGTCATTTGAAAATCGAAACCAATGAATTGAGTGGTCGTATCCTGTTTCATGAAGGGGAGATCGTGAAGGCCGATTTTGGTTTCAAACAAGGGCGCGAGGCCTTTTACGAGGTTCTGGCACTCACCGAAGGCCGCTTCAAATTTGTTCAGGGCCTGACCAGCAACGACCGGAAGCTGCCGGTGATCGGCGGTTTTATGGCGATGCTGATGGAAGGCATGAAGCGACTCGATGATTTACGGCCCTGAACCGGCCGACCTCTCCCTCTTCTCTGTATTCGTTGACGGGTATCCCGCTGCTTCTGCTTGTTTCAATAGTCTTTATTCTCTCCTCTCCCGGCAATGATGGCCAGTAAGCGACAGCGTTTGAAACGACAGGTTGTCGAGGCGTTGCAACGGGGGCAGCTCGCTGAGGATCGCGAACTCAACGAATTTCCGCCACAGGAGTTGCTCAACCCTTTGTTCAATTGCCTGTGCCATCGCGAGCAGCTCGTCCGCTGGCGTGCCGTTGACGGCTTTGGTCTGGTAGTGCCGAAGATTGCCGACCGGAACCCGGAACAGGCTCGGGTGGTGATGCGGCGGTTTCTCTGGATGCTCAATGATGAATCCGGCGGGATCGGCTGGGGCGTCCCCGAGGCGATGGCTGCAGTCATGGCCGGCAACGATCTGCTGGCTGAAGAATATCTGCACATGCTGATCTCATACACGCTCGATGACGGAGCCGAGTTATTGGCACACGGCAATTTTCTTGAACACGCACAGCTGCAGGAAGGGGTCCTCTGGGGCTTGTGCCTGCTCGCGCCCCGCTATCGTGAGCGAATGGTGGCCGGCGGGGTTGCTGCCAATCTCAGTGGCTATTTCGGGTCGCCGCACAGCGCGGTGCGCGGACTCGTCTGCCGGCTCTGCGGGTTGCTTGCGTTGGTTTCTTATCAAGCACAGTTGACGGCGCTGCACACTGATCCGGCCGTCTTGCAGATCTATGAAAACGGCAGGATCAGCGAGTATCGCGTCCAGGATCTGGCCCGGCAGGCCGTGCTGATGCTTGTTGGTTGATCCGTTCAGGCTGACAGGATCCCCGGCGGCAACGGCGACGGCTGCTCGCCGCCGAGGCAATAGCCGCCGTCGACCCGGATAATTGCTCCGGTGAGAAAAGCTGCTTTGACGGCGATAAAATAGACCAGTTCGCCAATTTCTTCCGGCGTTCCGGTGCGGCCGAGCAGGGTATGGTCGAGCAAGGCCTGGCGCTCTTCGGGGCGCAGCGCTTGCCACCCGCGCGTTTGTTCTCCATGGCGCCCCGCCACAAGACCGAGCATCACCTCGTTGACCCGGATTTCCGGAGCGGCCTCCCTGGCCCATTGTTCAGTAAGCGAACCAATGCCCCGATTGGCGGCACTGTAGCCGTCGTTGAACAGCGGGGCCGCCGGACCGGATCTGCCGATGAGTGCGGCGATTGATGACAGGGTCACCACTGCTCCTTCTTTTGCTGCCTTGAGCAGCGGCAGGCCATAATGGACAAGCAGCCACTTGGCCCGCAGGGTGGTGTCGAATTCCAGCTGCCATTGCTCCTTATTATGGGGTGCCAGATAAGAACCGTGAACCACCGGCATGCCGCCCCGCTCGATATTGTTGATCAGATAGTGCAGGTGACTGTATTTTTTTGTTATCAGGTCAAAAAGATCTTTTGTTTCTGCCGGTTGTGTCAGGTCGCAGGGGTGGGTGATGAACGAAAAGCCGGACCGCTCGAACTCCTCGACCATCTCCGCTGTTGATTCCGGCCAGTCATGATAAACCGGCAGCACGAGGTGGGCACCGGCGGCGGCAAAGCGGCGGGCGATGGCACGGCCGATCGGTCTGTTTGCTCCGGGGATAAGGGTGATTCGGTCACTACACTCCATGTCGATCTCCAGAAGATGACAGGTTCTGTTGGTCGAGGGTTCGATGCAGCAGCGCGAGGCCGGTTTCCCACGGTAGTTCTGGTCCGGTAATGCCCACGGCACAACAGAGGACGGTACGGCCGAACGGCCGGCAGATAATATCCGAGGCGGCTCGCTGGATGGTGAGAAATCCCTCCAGGCCGCCACCCGCCAGCCATCGTCGATAGTGATGGTAATGGGCTTTCCCGGCCAGACGCTCAACCAGCGGGATTGCTATCCGGCCAATAAGAAATCCTTTGGCTCCCGACGCAGCACCGCTGAAATCGGCGATGATCAGAGAGCCGCCCGGTCGGACCATCCGCCGAGCGTTTTGAAAAACGTTCAGTGCGGCGGCGGCATGTTTTTCGTGAAGCGCGAACGAGATGATGGCGCAGTCGTAGAGTTCCCCTTCAAGGAATGACTGTTCTGCATCGAGCAGATGGAAGGTTATGGAATCGGCGCTTCGCTGTTGTGCCTGAGCGAGCATGGCCAGCGAGCTATCGATGCCGACCAGGCGGGTATCCGGCCCATCAAGCAGGCGAAGTTGCTCACCGGTGCCGCAGCAGACATCGATGATCGAACGGTATTGTTTGAAACGGATATAGGTAGCGATATCCCGGCGCACCGAACGGAGCAGCGGGGAGACAACGGTGTCGTAGAGCGGCGCGATCGACTGGTAGAGGTCGGCGTTCATTGAAATCGTGGGCGTTCGGGAATTCGGGTGGCCTGGCAGCAGCCGTGGTTCGATAGTAAATGGAACGAACGGACTTGCAAAGCTGAATCTGGCCGGGTGGCCGATTTTCCCTTGTCCTTTCGTTGCCTGGTCATACCGTATGAAGCAATGGCAAGAGGTAGATAATTTATTCTGACGTGAGATACCGGCATATGTTTACACGAGCTTTTCGATTGCTTCTGGGTTTGTTGTTTTTGCTCTCACCGGCCGGACCGGCCTGGGCCGAGCGAACCGTCGCTAGTGCGCCCTATTGCCAGGCAACGCAATGGCCACATGAACTGAGCGATCTGGCGCCTGACCCGAATCTGCATTTCGGGCGTCTGGATAACGGCTTTCGCTATGTGCTGCGAGAACATAACGAGCCTCGCGAGCGCACGGCGATGTTTCTGGCGGTGTTGGCCGGGTCGGTGCATGAAGACGATTCGGAAAAAGGTCTTGCGCACTTTCTCGAACACATGCTGTTCAATGGCTCCACCCACTTTGCACCAGGGGAATTGACCGATTATTTCCAGTCGATCGGCATGAGTTTCGGCGGCGATACGAATGCTCATACCGCCTACGATGAAACGGTCTACCGGATTATCCTGCCCCGGTCCGGCCATGACGATCTGGATGGCGGCCTGTTGGTGCTCAGCGATTTCGCCCGTGGCGCACTGCTGCTGGAATCGGAAGTGGATCGTGAGCGGGGCGTGATCCTGGCGGAGATGACCGCCCGCGACTCCGCCGGTTATCGTGCCTGGGTAGCCGAGTCTTCATTTACCCTGCGTGGTACGCGGGCAGCCGAGCGGATGCCGATCGGTGAGCGGGAGATAATCGAGCATGCCGACCGGGAGCAGTTGCAATCGTTCTACGATGCCTGGTATCGCCCGGAAACGATGGTCCTCGTACTGGTCGGTGATTTCCAGCGTGATGTCGCGGAAACGCTGATCGACAAACACTTTGCCGGGCTCACGGCCATCGGTGAGCCGCGGCCCTGTCCTGACCTCGGTCGACTGGAACATGGCGAACTGGAGTCATTTCACCATTATGAACCGCAGCTCGGCTATACCGAGGTGATTATTGAAACGGTGGCCAACAAGGACCCTGAAAACGATGCGCTGGCGCTCCAGCAGCGCAATCTGCTTGATCTGATGGCCGGCCGCATGATCAACGATCGGCTCAATCGGCAACTGGAGGCACCGGAAACGCCGTTTGCCTCAGCCGGCTATTATAGCACCGTATTGTTTGATCGGTTTCGCATGGTCGGCCTGCGGGCGAAAACAGCCGCAGCTTACTGGCAGGAGTCCCTGACGGAGTTGGATACCATGCTGCGCCAGGTAATCAGATACGGCTTTACCGACGAGGAGTTGGACCGGGTCAAGCGGCAGCTGCTGGCCGAGCTCGATCACGCCGTGCAAACCAAGCAAACGCGCAATTCTCAGGCAATGGCCCGCTCCGTTGTCGGCCACGTGCGGACCAATCGGGTACTGCAGGACCCGGAGCAGGAGCGGACCCTGTTCGCCCCGGTCGTCGACGCCGTTACGACTCAGATGGTCTGGGACCATGTTGTCGAGCAGTGGCAGACCGGCAGCCGCCTGGTCAAAATGGTTGGCGACGCGCTCGGTAACGTGGATGACGGTGCGGCGCTGGTGCTCGAACATTATCGTTTGTTACAGCAGACACCGATCGAGAAACCGGAAGCGTCGGCCGAGGTGGCGTTTCCGTATGTGTCGATTCCTGCCGCACCATTGATCGATGATGCAACCGAGAACTTTGCCGACATCGATGCGGTTCGCTACCGGTTTGCCAACGGTCTGGTGGTCAATGCGAAGCAGACCGATTTCCAACAGCAGACCGTCGCTGTGCAGGCGCATTTCGGTTCCGGGAACGCAACCTTGCCCAAAGCGGGCCTTGATCTGCTTGCCGCAGCGGTGGTCAACGGTTCGGGGACGGGACGCTATAAGCGTTCAGAATTGCGTGATGTTTTGGCCGGAAGTTCGGTGCGCCATCAGTTCCGGATTGGCGAGGAATCCTTTGTCTGGGAAGGCCAGGCGCTGGTTGATGATCTGGAGCTGCTGTTTCAGGTGCTCCAGGCGCAGTTGTATGATCCCGGGTTTCGCCCGGAGGCATATGAGCTGGCAATGCAGAACTTTGCCCTGATGTATCAGCAGCTGGAACGTGATGTCGATGGCGGCGTCCGCATGCTGCTGGAACCGTTTTTCGCCGGCGGAGTTCCCGGTTTCGGACTGCCCGCTCGGGAATCATTCTTTGCACTGCGCCTGGATGATGTCCGGCAGTGGCTGGAGCCGCAATTCGCCGGTGCGAAGGTGGAGCTTTCGGCGGCGGGTGATGTTGCGCCCGAGCGGGTCCGCGAGCTGGCCGGCCGCTATCTCGGCGGTGAGCGAGAGGCAGCGCCGGTTGCCGAGCCGTTGCACACACCTCGTTTCCCGGCCGGTGAAACGCTGCAGACAACTATCGACAGCGATATCGACAAGGCGATCATCCGGATGGCCTGGCAGACCGACGATTTCTGGGACATCAACCGTTCCCGGCGACTTCACGTGCTCGCCGATGTCTTTGAAGACCGGTTGCGGCGGGCGGTTCGTGAACGGCTGGGGGCCAGTTATTCCCCGTTTGTTTTCAGCACCACCAGCAGGGTCCATGCCGGCTTCGGCATGCTGGTCGCCCAGGTGGTGGCCGAGAGTTCGCTGCTGCCGGCGGTACAACGGGAAATAGAGGCGGTTGCAGCGTCTTTGCGCAGCGAGCCGGTCAGTGAAGAGGAGCTGCAGCGAGCCAAGCGGCCGATGGAAACCATGCTGCGCCAGTCAATCCGCAGCAACGATTATTGGCTGCGCTCGGTATTGACCCTGTCGAGTCGCCACGAAGAACAGCTGCGCTGGCCGTTGACCATGATCGACGATTTTGGTGCGGTCACCACCGCCGAAGTTACCGAATTGGCGGAGCGTTATCTGATCCCGGAGCGCCGGGCAACCGGTATCGTCGTACCGGCTGAAGGTGGTGACGCGGTCGTGGAGCGCAGTGTCAATTGATCAATGCCCGAGCCGTTACCCGCTTCTTTCTGACGATTATTGTCGAGTAGTAGTGCGGCTGCCCGGCAATTCGGTCGATCCGGTGGTGCACGGTTTCCGTCGCACTGCCGGCGCGCTCGACCAGAACCGCATGGTCGAGCAGGCCGCAGCGTGCAAGCAGCTCGGTGAGCCGGTCAAGCACCCGATGGACCTTCATCAACACAATCGTGTCAAACGTCCTCAGTACTTCCTCGAGTCGATCGTCGGAAAAGGTGGCCGGAACCACCGCCACCATCTCGTCGCCAAGGCAGATCGGCACTGCCATCGCCGCCGAACAGCTGCTCATGGCCGGAATGCCGGGGATGAAACTCACCAGGACATCGGCCCTGATGCTGCACAGTGTTTCATACAGATAATAACCGGTTGAGTAGATGGCCGGGTCGCCCAGGGTCGGGAAACAGACATCCTTGCCTTCGTCGAGGAAACCAAGCACTGTTTCGGCGGCATGATGCCAGGCGACGAGCACGTCGGGCGCCGGCTCTTTTCCGGTGTGGATTTTTTTCATTGGAAAATACAGTTCAATAAGCTGTTTGCCTTCCAGGCTGACGGCATTGCCAAGAATGGTCAGCGCTGTCGATCGGCCGGATTCGGAACCGCGTGGCGAGACGATAACCGGGCAGGCCGCAGCGGTTTGCACTGCCTTGATGGTGAGCAGTTCCGGGTCGCCTGGGCCGGTTCCGACAATGTAGAGCTTGGCGGTCATAGTGATACCGTGGTTAGAGGTTCGATTCATAGAGGAGCCGATGAATCCGGCGGATCCCGTCGAGCAGACGGCTGGTCGGTCGGGCCACGAGGTCCTCGTCGACCAGGTGGATGCGGCCGGTGCGGACGGCTTTGATGGCACCGAAACCGGGTTCAGCCTGAATCTCTTCAATGGTAATTCGGTTCATCCGGCCCGATTGAGCGAGAAAAACGTCAATCTGTTCCGCTTTGGCGAGGATGCGTTCCTTGCTGTAGTCGGCGATATTGGTATTCCGGCGCGGCAACGCGTCATCGGCGACGTTGACGCCGCCGGCTTCAAGAAGGCAGAACATGGCAATGGAGGTCGGTGAGAAGGTCCGCATCCGCCGATGAATTGCTTGGAAATAGACGTGCGGTCGCTCTTCTTGCGGGATCACCGCCACCTGCCGGCGCAATATCCCAAGTTCCCGGTCGAAGCGTTCGATCATCCGTTCGGCGCCGTCCGGATGACCGCTGAGTTCGCCAAGTATGCGCCAATAGGTGTACAGTTCATCCGGGGTCGATGGTTGCAGCGAGATGACGGTAATGCCGAACTGCGTGAGCTGATCTAGCAGGTTCGGTGTACTGTGCCTGATCATCGGTCGAATCAGCAGGCAATCCGGCGCTGCTGCGATGAATTTTTCGGCGGTATCATGATAGGAGAAACGGGGCTTGTCGAGAATCGTCTCCGGTCCGGTATCGCTTGTGGAAATGCCGAGCAGGGTATCGGCGGCGCCTATTTCAGCAAGATTTTCGGTGTGGGCCGGGTACAGCGAGATGATCCGACTGCAGGCACCGGGCAGGTGGTGTTCGGTTCCATCCTGGTCAACAAAGTGCAGTGCCGCTGCCGTGGCCGACGAGGCGACCGTGAGTACGAGGAACACCAGCAAGAGAACCGGCCAAGAGCGGGGTGGCGGCATGGCTGTGGTGCTCGGCAGATGACGGAAACGGTGCATGGCGCTCATTGATAGGTAAAGCCGATGTGTGGGCGATCGTTGCCGCACCGGCAGGTGTGCGCGGCAACGGCGTAGAGATCTCTGATCAGCGCCGGCGAAATGGTTTCTGCCGCCTCTCCGAAACGGTGCAGTGTGCCGTCTTTCAGCACGATTACCGTATCGCAGAAGGCCAGGGCGAGGTTGAGGTCGTGCAGCGCCGCGATCACCGTCCGCCCCTGTTTGACGAGGCGGGAAACAGTATCCATGATGGCGATGGCGTGATTGACGTCGAGATTGGCGGTGACTTCGTCGAGCAACAGAAATTCCGTATCCTGGGCCAGGGCCCGGGCGATCATCACCCGCTGTTTCTCCCCGCCGGATAACTGCCGGGCCGAGCGGTCGCGAAAGCAGCCGACATCAAGTGCCGCAAGGGCTGCTTCGACCCGTTCGTGGTCGTTGCGCTGTGGCCGGGAGAAGCGGGGAATATGGGGATGGCGGCCCATCATGACGATATCGTAGACCCGGTAGTCGAAGTTCAGCGAAAAATGCTGTGGGACAATGGTTACGAGGCGGGCACGGTCGCTGGGTCGGTAGTGCTGCAGT
>CAZSOA010000060.1:0-17100 GCA_964608305.1 uncultured Desulfofustis sp.
CTTCACTCTTCTCCATTTTTCCCGATTGCAGCGCCGTCAAGAGCCTGCTCTTCACCACCGTCAATGCCGAGCAGTCCGTTGAGTTCCGCATCGTAAAAGGCGGCCACCGGGCATCCGCCACAGCCGAGCGCCTCGGCGGCAAGCAGCGCATTCTGGCAGATATGGCCGGCATCGAGCAGCAGATAGCGAATCCCCCGATCACCGTATTTCGCCAGGCAGCGGCTTGCGACCGCCGACCAGATCAGGCAGACCGCGGCGTCTGCCATGAACCGTTGGCCCAAACACGCGTTGGCGATCTGTTCTCCCTGATCACCGGCGGTCAGCAGCGACAGGCTGAAGGTCCGGATGTCGAAGTGATAGAGCCCGGCAGCAATAGTTTGCACCCGCTGCACGCTGACATAAGTCTCCACCGGATAAAGAGCCCCTGCCGATGGCGCGGTTCTGAGCAAGCGATTGCCGGCTTGAGCGGTCACTCCCTGGCTGGCCCAGAGCAGCATGGCGAGTTCCTCCGGTGTCAGAGCGCCGGTGGCAAAACGGCGACGTGACCGGCGTTGCTGCAACAGGTCGCGGATTCGTGCTTCGCTCAGCTGCCAGCCGGTGCGGGGCAGGGGGATCGACGGGGCGCCGGGATAGCTTTTGAACGGTTCGGCCGGCTCGATTGTTTGTCGCGGTTGTCGTGATGCGTTTCGGTCGAGTCGGGTCCGTTCGAAGAACTCGGCGGCCGGTGAAAGCGGATCAGTGGTCATGATGCGTCTCGGCGATGGTACCGGCCAGTTGTCCGCAGGCAGCGGCGATGTCGGCCCCTCTGCTGCTTCTGATGAACACGGAATAGTGGGCGGCGCGGAGGATGTCCTGAAAGGCGAGGATGCGCGATTCGGGGGTTGAGTGAAACGGCACACCCTCACACTCGTTGAACGCCAGAAGGTTGATTTTGCACGGAATTCCCCGCAGTATCCGGGCCAGCTGCCGGGCCTCGGCAAGAGAGTCATTGATACCGTCGAGCAGCAGATACTCAAACATGATCCGTTTGCGCTTGCGCATCGGATAGGTGCGGCAGGCCTCCAGCAGTTGGTCGAGCGGGTAGCGCTTGTTGATCGGCATCAACCGGCTGCGGGTCTCATCATCGACTGCATGGAGCGAAATCGCCAGATTAACGTTGGTCTGCTCGCCAAGCGGTCGCATCTTCGGCACGATGCCGCAGGTGGACACGGTGATCCGCCGGCTCGCCAGATCAAGGCCCTGCTGATCGGTGAGAATGGCGATCGAGGTGAGCAGATTGTTGAAATTGTTCAACGGTTCCCCCATGCCCATGAAGACCAGGTTGGTTACTTCGCGTGGGCCGAGCAGCTGTTCTTCCGGTTCGGCAAGCAGGAAGTCGCGGACGCTGCAGACCTGATTGACGATCTCCCCGGGAGTGAGGTTTCTGGCAAACCCCATGGTTCCGGTGCGGCAGAACAGGCAGCCCATGGCGCAGCCGACCTGGGAGGAGATGCACAACGTATTGCGGTCGCTCTCCGGGATCAGCACCGATTCGATAAAATGCCCGTCGGCCAGCGCAAAGGCGAACTTGACGGTGCCATCCTGAGAACGCTCAATCCGGGGTGTTTCAAACCGCGAGATAAACGCCTGTTCGGGAAGAAGGGCGCGAAATGTCTTGGCCAGGTCGGTCATCTGGGAAAAATCGGTGATCCCCGGGCGGTACAGCCAGGCCATAATCTGCCGGCCGCGAAAAGCGGGTTGACCGAGCGACTCGGCGAATCGTTCAAGCCCGTGACGGTCAAGGTCTTTGCAATCAATCATCGGTTGTGCTCAGAGGGCGCGTAGCCGTTCCGGTTGCAGCGCGGTCTGCCCGGCCAGTGCCGCCTCGATAGCGGCCAGCAGGCGTGGTTTGTCACGCTGCAGTCGGCCGGTCAGTGGCAGATAGTTCGAAGCGTGATTGGCCATGAATTGCACTCGATCAACCTGCAGGTTGCCAAGCAATTCCTGCAATTCCCGTAACATCAGGGTGGCGTCGGGAAGTATAAACGACCCGGCGGCAATCCGCCGCGCCAGTGGGGTATTGTCAAGTACCATCAGGGTCAGTGCCGCGATCTGGTTGGGGCGGATGCGATCGAGCAGGGCGGCTGTCTGCCGGGCATGGTGCTGCCAGCCGAGGCGGCCGGCGAGGCCGAGAATAACGGTGACCGATAAAAACAGGCCGGCAGCCCTGATCCGTTTCCCGGCTTCTTCCAAAGAGTGCGCTGTTTCCCCCTTGTTCATCGCCGCCAGCACCTCGTCGTCTCCGCTCTCCACGCCGAGATAGACGCGATCAAGCCCTTTGCCTCGCAGTTCCTGGAGATCGCTGTCGCTTTTTGCCCGAATCGAGCGGGCGCCGGCATAGAGCGACACCCGGTTGACCCAGGGCAGGTGCCGACCGATGCGCTCCAGCAGGGACATCAGCCTGGCCTGGGGCATGATCAGCGCATCGCCGTCGGCGAGAAAGACCCGGTTCTGCCGCCGGCAATAGCGGCTGGCAAAATCCAGGTCGGCCTCGATGTCCGCATCGCTTTTCATCCGGAAGGAGACGTCTCGATAGGCGCCGCAAAAGGCGCAGCCGTTATGGGAACAGCCGACGGTCACCTGCAGGATGATCGAGTGCGCCTCGCTCGGCGGCCGGATGACGATGCCTTCATAGTTCATGCGTTGCCGATCAGGCCGGATTGGCGGCGGCGAATTTCTCCATGAAACCGACCAGATGCTTCACCCCTTCAAGCGGAAAGGCGTTGTAGATTGAGGCCCGGCAGCCGCCCACCGAACGATGCCCCTTGAGCCCGATCATCCCGCGGGCTGCGGCCTCGCTGATGAACCGGGCTTCGAGCTCGGCGCTGGGAAGGTTGAACGTTACATTCATATGCGAACGCGATTGCGGCTCGGCATGGCCGCGATAGTAGTCGCTCCCGTCGATCACCTGATAGATAAGTGCAGCCTTTTCCGCATTGCGTTGCTCGATGGCGGTGACGCCACCCTGCTTTTTGAGCCATTGCAGGACCAGGCCGACCATGTAGATGGCGAAACAGGGCGGGGTATTGTACATCGAGCCCTTGTCGGCGTGGGTCTTGTAGCGCAGCATCGTCGGCACCGTCGCATCGGCCCGCTCCAGCAGGTCTTCACGGATCACGACGATGGTCACCCCGGCCGGCCCAAGGTTCTTCTGAGCGCCGGCAAAGATCAGCCCGAATCGCTCGACATCGACGGGGCGGGAGAGGATGTCGGAGGACATATCGGCAACGAGCATCGTCGGCGTCTGCGGGAACGTACGGTACTGGGTGCCGAAAATGGTGTTGTTCGAGACCAGGTAGAGATAGCGTACATCAGCCGGTATCTGATAGTCGGCCGGCTGCGGGATGCGGCGGAAGGTATCCTGATCCCCGGAAAAGATGACATCGATCGTCCCGAATCTTTCGGCCTCCTTGATCGCCTTGGTGGCCCAGGTGCCGGTGTTGATGAAGGCCGCTTTATCGCCTTGCTGCAGCAGGTTCATCGGGATCATGAAAAACTGGCTTGAGGCGCCGCCCTGCAAAAACAGGACGCGATAGGAATCGGGGATACCCATCAATTCGCGCAGCAACCCTTCCGTCTGCTCGGTGACGGCCATGAACTCCTTGGAGCGATGGCTCATCTCCAGAATGCCCAGACCTTTTCCCTGGAAATTGACGATATCCCGGGCGGCCTGTTCCAGCGCTTCTTGGGGGAGGACTGCCGGCCCGGCGTTGAAATTGAATACTCGATCCGTCATCTGACTCTATCTCCTTGCTGATTATCTGTTGGTTTATTGGTCACACGAAGCGCCGGTCTGCTGGCGAAGAGCCTCATATAATACGATTCCCGCCGTCATTGCAAGATTGAGGCTGCGAATCCGCGGATTGGACATCGGAATTGTGTAGCACAACTCCTGATAAGCCACCCTGACCGCTTCCGGCAATCCTTTCGTTTCCTTGCCGAAAACCAGAAAGTCCCCCGGTCGGTAGACCGCATCGGTATAGGACCGGTCGGTCTTGGTCGTAAACAGCTTGAGCCGTCGCTCATCCTGCTCGCGCAGAAACGTTTGCAGGTCCGGCCAGCGGATAATGCGGACATGTTCCCAATAATCAAGCCCGGCCCGTTTCAAGTGCTTGTCGTCGGTGGAAAAGCCGAGCGGTTCAACCAGGTGGAGAATAGTGTCGGTGGCCCCGCACAGCCGGGCGATCGAACCGGTGTTCGGCGGGATTTCCGGTTCAACGAGAACGATATGAAATGGCTCCATACAATAAACGCTGCGCCTGCCCATGACGACAGGAAAATGTTTGACCGATAAACCGGGTTCGTCCGCAGCCGGGCGTTGACCTGCTGCGCCATCGGGGTGGACGGACCGATGTGAAACAGCTATATACCGTGTAACGATCAAGGAAACAACCGCCAATGGAATATATCCCGCTGCCGCCGAATTGGCGGTACGCCAGCGGTTCTCGTAGGGAGCCTGTGGCCGGGAGGAGCGGCAGCAAAAGGCTGGGGATTGGCAGACCCGTCATGGTGCGGTATCTTTGGGTGATAGGGCTGACCTGCCGTACAGGCCGCAGGGAAGTATCCCTTTTCCGTCAGGTACATTCTGCAGCCAATAATCCCGGCCGGATCGGACGATGCCAACGCCTGCGCAAGGCAAACCAAATAACCATGGGAAACCAAGCCGAAAGCACAGATAAACCTGATCGTGATCCGAGAATTCCGGTGCTGTTGGTCATCGCGGCGGCAGTTGTCATCGGAACCTGGCTGTGGTGCCTCCGTCAGCCTGCCGAGCAGGATCTGCCGCCGGCGTATCTGGCGATAACGAACGACACGGCAACCTTGGTATCCGAGCCTCCAGGCGACTTAGAACAGATTCCAGTGCTGCTGGCCCCGCTGTTGGTGCGCAAGGTGCCGGTGAACCGGGCCGACCCGGAACTGTTGATGACCATCCCCGGGATCGGCCCGCAGCTCGCAGCGCGAATTGTCGACTATCGCGAAGAACACGGCCGTTTTACCGGCGCCCATGACCTGCTCGGCGTCTCCGGCATCGGGGAGAAACGGGCCCGGCAGTTTCAAGACCATCTCCTGTTCGACTGAGACTACACATGCACCTGCCTGTTGAACAACCGGTTCTCGCCCTGGTCGGGCCGACAGCAGTCGGCAAGACCGGGCTGTCGTTGCGGATTGCCCGGACCTTTCAGTGCGAAATCGTCAGTGTCGACTCGATGCAGGTCTACCGCTTCATGGATATCGGTACCGCAAAGGCAAGTGTTGCCGAGCGGCAATCCGTTCCCCATCACCTGATCGATATCGTCGATCCGGACGAACCTTATCATGCCGGACGTTTCGCCCGCGACGCACTCACCGCAATCCGCCAGATCCATAACCGCGGGGCGATCCCGCTGCTCGTCGGCGGCACCGGGCTCTATCTGCGCGCGCTGCGCCACGGCCTGTTCGATGACCGGGTAGCGGGCGACTCGGCACTGCGCCGCGAATTAATCAGCCAGGCACAACAATTCGGCAGCCCCCACATACACCGGGAACTGGCACGCTGCGACCCGTTGAGCGCCGAGCGCCTCCACCCTCACGATAAAGCGCGAATCATCCGCGCCCTGGAGGTCTTCCATACCACCGGAGAGCCACTCTCTGCTCATCTTGCCCGCCACGCCGCTACCCAAGCAACCGTCTTTTCGCGGATGCTCTGCATCGCCCTTGACTGCCCCCGTCCGGAACTCTACCAGCGCATCGACCACCGCTCGGCCACGATGATGGAACAGGGCCTGGAACAAGAAGTGCATTCACTGCTTCAGCGCGGCTACACCAAAAACCTCAAATCGATGCAATCCATCGGCTATCGCCACATGCTCAACTATATCGATGGAGCCTGGTCAAAAGACGACATGCTCACCCTGTTGGCACGAGACACCAGGCGCTACGCCAAAAGGCAATACACTTGGTTCCGCAAGGAAGCTGATCTACAGTGGTTCGATCGTTGGGATCAAGATAACATCATCGATCGCATGGCTCAATTTCTGGCTTCTTGATAGGAAGAGTAGCTCCGAATCTCACTCCTCTATTGCCTGTGGGCAACCCGATCTTTTCCGACTGCGCTATCGCGATTTGTTGGCGGAGGTGGTGGCTGCTGTGGTGCGCAGCCGCAAAGACAAAAAAACCGCGGTCGCGTATCTTCGGCAGATGGCGCGGCAACGGGTGAAACAGGCGGACGTGATGCGCTTCATTGAAATTGCCGAGACGGAACTGATGAGCCTGCACGAGGGTAACACTGCGCGTTATCGGTTGCGGCCATTTGAATATATCTCGTGACGGGGAACCTGGAAATAAGGCTTTTCAAATAATTGGGGTCATCATTTTAAATATTTCGATGTGCCGAATGGCAGGCTAGGGGTGCTTCAGAAAGAGCGAGCACAAAACCACCATGGCTTTTGTTACCGGAAAGATAGCCCCGGCTAGAGTGTTTAATATGGAATACGAGGGAAAACAGTGCGACCGTTTTGCTGCAGAGGCTCTCATGGCCATTCTTCGTTTCATAACAGTGTAAGTACTTTCTATTATGCAAGATTTATGATCCCACCACAATAGCTTAACCGTGATCGCAATAGATGCCGCGCCTCGTGAAACCAAACGTCTGTCACCCAGGAGACATAGTGACAGTCAAGCATATCGATAACGTCGGCATCGTGGTAGAAGACCTCGATGTCACGATGGATTTCTTCACCGAACTCGGTCTTATCCTCGAAGGTTGCAGGCCCATCGACGGCGAATGGGTTGGCCGGGTTACCGGACTGCGCGACCAGCGTGTTGAGATTGCCATGATGAGCATTCCCGATGGCCACAGCCGCCAAGAACTCTCGCGCTTCGACGCCCCTGCCATTGCGCCCGATCACCGTACTGCTCCCATGAACTCGTTGGGCTACCTGCGCGTCATGTTCACCCTCGCTCGGCTCAGCAGGTTCGGCGCGGCGGTAGTCGATGAAGTCGTCGATTACGAATGCATCTAACGGCTCTGCTACATCCGAGGCCCTGAAGGAATTCTCGTCGGGCTCGCCCAATAGCTCGGGCAGCAGGCTTCCTAAGAGATCCCATAGATCAAGCGTTGAGAACTCAGGCGTTGGGCATTAACACACCAGTTGCGGCGGAAGGACCGGTCCACGGCCGGTAACCGGGTTCAAGAAGAATCTTGAAATAATTGGCATGAGCCTCATTATTATTGCTGGGTTTGGGCTATGGCGATATCGATTATCTGGTGCCGCCGGTTCACAAGTGTGACAGACTATTATACGTTCGAATACCGATCAGGTAATGATATTATGCAGTACCGGCGCCGCCAGTGTTGGCGTTGACTCGAACATTTTCTTGTAAAATTGATAACGGAGGCAACATGGACATCATCAGCTTGATAATATTTTTGGCGATTGGTGCACTGGTCGGCTGGCTTGCCGGCACCATAGTGAAGGGAAGAGGTTTTGGTGTTATAGGCAATATTGTAGTGGGGGTTGTGGGTGCGGTAGTGGGTGGCTTTGTCTTTGGTTTCCTCGGCATAACAACAGGCGGGTTATTAGGCTCCATTATCATGGCCACCGTTGGTGCCGTAATTTTGTTATATCTGATCAGTATAATTAAAAAACTATAACACAGCGAGTTAAAAGGCGTCAAAGTACGTTAAACGTTAAATATGTCATTGTGGGGTTCGGGGTTAAGGGGAAGGCGAAGGGGGCACATTTCAGAATATACCGGTATATCTCACGTTTCTGACGTCTGCAATGCCAGGAATTGCGGCGCTCACCTCGTTCAGCTTTACCCTGTTGTCCAGCGCCGGGACAAGGCACCTCACCAATCGGCTCAGCCGTGGAGCCTGCTGCTCGGCTATGCTTGCTGGTGAGCGCTTAAGTTATACCAATATGTATGGAGCACAATGAAAATTATCCTGCTGGGAAACGCTGGAGCGGGTAAAAGCACCTTGTCCAGGAAGCTGATCGCCAAGCATCCTGCCGCCCGGTTGTCACTCGATGAGGTGGCGTTTCAAGGTGGTACGGAAAGACGCCCCCTTCAAGACAGCATTGAGGATGTGAAACGCTGGATTGCAGGTAACGAGAGCTGGATCATCGAAGGCTGTTATGCAGACATTATTGAGCCTGTATTGGAATGCTGTGATGAACTCATCTTCCTTAACCCTGGGGTTGATGTATGCATTGCGCACTGCCGTTCAAGGCCCTGGGAACCGGAAAAGTTTGGCTCCCGCCAAAAACAAGACGAGAATCTGGAACACCTGCTCCAATGGGTGCGCTTCTACGAGAGTCGTACGGACGAATATGGGCTTTCCAGCCATCGAAAGCTCTACGAATCGTTTCACGGCAAAAAGCGTGAATTCAATGATACGAGTGAGTATGAATCGGAGTATGAATCGGTATGATCGTGTAGGAGCGGGTTTTTCACTCATCCTTACCATACCGCCATGGTATGCAGGTCGTTAGAACGGTAGGGGGCAGAGTAATTTTATATATTTCGATGGGATAAACGGTAGGGCAGGGAACTGCTTCAGTCAGAAACTCCGCCCTTTCTGCCAAAACACAAGACATATTATAGATCCAAGCGCTCCGCCGATGTAGCCGGTGATGAAAAATGAACTGGGACAGGTTCGGCAATTGCAAAGCGTTATCTGCCATGAGTACGGTTAATGCTTTCCCAACCTCTGCATTGTTTTGATGCCAAATACACAAGAGAGGAACCCAGTGCGTTAGCAGCGCATGCTGGGATCTGTGCGGGGTGCGTCGGGTGACCGTCATTCCTGCCGCGACCCAATTGATGTTCCCCACACTATCTGAATGAAAAGCAGGCTTTTGTCAGAATCGGACGGTCGCACAATTCCGTCTATACTTTAAATTGATTGACGATATAGCCCCCTTTGGGGTGTCTCGATCAGGAGAAACCCCTGACGAGCAAAAGAGTGCGTTGTAATTCCGATCTTCATTTCTATAGTTTTCCGTAAAGGCAACGCTACGCCTGTCTGTACAAAACGTATTATCGCTGAAAACAAAGGACCGAGAATATGGCTGAACGACAAGCGAAAACCGGCCGCGTGGTCGACCCTGTATGCGGTATGCGCACCGATCGTCCCGACCGGTGGGTTGCACATGAGCATCAAGGAGAGAAATTCTATTTCTGCAGTGAACGCTGCCGGGATTCCTTTGTGCGCAACCCGCGGCACTCTGTGCAGTCCGCCATGGAGGCCGAAAGCAAGAACAAATTCTCTGACAGGCGGCAATACACCTGCCCTATGCATCCTGAAGTCAAAGAGGAGGGGCCTGGCTCCTGCCCCAAGTGCGGTATGGCGCTTGAGCCGTTAATGTCCGACAAACCAGACCGGGTGGAAGAGTGGACCTGTCCTATGCATCCGGAAGTGGTGCGGAGTGAACCGGGAAGCTGCCCCAAGTGCGGCATGGCCCTTGAACCCAAGACCATGACCGCCGAGGAAGAGGAAAACCCGGAATACCAATATATGCGCAAACGGTTCTGGGTTGCGGCATTTCTGACGCTTCCCGTCGTACTCATCGCCATGCGCAATTTTTTTGGACTCGGATTTCTCGACGAGGTGGCATCACCCAAGCTGCTGCACTGGGCGGAATTGATCCTGTCGACGCCCGTTATCCTTTGGTCAGGCTGGATATTCTATGTGCGAGCCTGGCAGTCCGTGGTCAACAGGAATCTGAACATGTTTACTCTGATCGGAATGGGAACGGCCGTGGCCTATGCCTACAGTGTGATCGGCGTACTCCTGCCCGGCATCTTTCCCCCTTCATTCCATATGGAAGGCGGGACAGTGGGTGTCTATTTCGAAGCAGCCGCCGTCATAGTCACCCTGGTTCTTCTGGGCCAGATGCTGGAGTTGGGGGCGCGCAGACGGACCGGCGCCGCTATCCGGGCCCTGCTGGGCCTTGCCCCGAAGAACGCCAGGCTCATTCGGGAAGACGGCACGGAGGAGGATGTTCATCTTGACCAGGTTCAGAAGGGTGATCGGCTGAGGATACGCCCTGGAGAAAAGATCCCGGCGGATGGCGAAATCCTGGAGGGGGAGAGCAATGTTGACGAGTCAATGATCAGCGGCGAACCGTTACCCGTTGCCAAATCACCCGGAGACAAGGTCGTGGGAGCCACAGTCAACGGGACGGGGGGGTTGATCATGAGAGCCGAGAAGGTCGGGGCCGAGACGTTGCTCTCCCAGATCGTGCAGATGGTGGCCGAGGCGCAACGCAGCCGTGCGCCTATCCAGAAACTGGCCGACACGGTAGCAGGCTATTTCGTCCCGGCTGTAGTGCTTATCGCCGTGGCCGCCTTCGTCATCTGGGCTTTCGTCGGCCCGGAACCTCGCTTGGCCTTCGCCCTGATTACGGCCGTGTCCGTTCTTATCATCGCTTGTCCCTGCGCCCTGGGACTGGCCACGCCCATGTCCATCATGGTGGCCACCGGCAAGGGAGCCACGATGGGTATCCTGTTCAAGAATGCCGAATCCATCGAAACCATGCGCAAGGTCGATACCCTGGTGGTGGATAAGACCGGCACACTGACGGAAGGTAAACCCCGCCTCACGGATGTCTTCTCATTCAACGGATTTGATGAGGATCAGATCCTTACCTTCGCTGCCTGCGTCGAGATATCCAGCGAACACCCCTTGGCCTCGTCCATTGTGGCAGAGGCCCGTGAACGTGGCCTGTCCATCGAGACCGCCGATGAATTCCAATCCTTTACCGGTCGCGGCGTATCTGGCTCTGTCCGGGGCCGATCCGTTCTTGTCGGCACAACACTGCTCCTCGAGGAAAACAATGTCGATCCTTCGCCCATGGCGGAAAAGGCAACGGAACTCAGGTCCGAGGCAAAAACCGCCATGTTCGTTGCCGTGGATGGGCAACCGGCCGGATTGGTAGCTGTGGCCGATCCTATCAAAGAATCGACCTTTGAAGCCGTTTCAACCCTCCACGATGACGGTATCAAGATCATCATGCTTACCGGTGACAACAGAAACACGGCAGAGGCTGTGGCGGGCAAACTGAACATAGACCGTTTCATAGCCGAGGTGCTTCCCGAAGACAAGGTCAGGGTGGTCAAGGAGTTGCAAGAGGAGGGACGTGTGGTGGCCATGGCCGGCGACGGCATCAACGACGCCCCGGCGCTGGCCCAGGCCCAGGTAGGCATTGCCATGGGCACGGGCACCGACGTAGCCATGGAGTCGGCCGGGGTGACGTTGATCAAGGGAGACCTCAGAGCCATTGCCAAGTCCAGGATGCTTTCCAGGGCAACCATGCGGAACATCAAACAGAATCTCTTCTTCGCCTTTGTCTACAACGGAGTCGGCGTTCCCATCGCTGCCGGAGTGCTTTACCCTGTCTTCGGCATCCTCCTCTCTCCAATGATAGCGGCCGCTGCCATGAGTCTTTCTTCCGTATCCGTGATCGGCAATGCCCTACGTCTCAAAAAGGTCACATTTTCAAGGAGCGTGACATGATGCATCATCTGCGAACGGTCCAGGTCTGCATCATACCCCTCCTCCATCTATCGTCTGCACCTGTCAGACTCGAGAGGTCGGTTGGGACGCTCGATTCTTTTCTTCCAATGGTGTGGCGTCAAGCAAGAAACCGCGAATCAAGATTATCTGATGCGGAATATCGTTTAGCCCAAGGGGTCAATCCCCTTTTTATCCAACAACCAATGCACAAGGAGAACGAAAATGAAAACAATGATTTTGACCGCTTCCCTGATGTCGATGCTGTTTTTTGCCGGGTCTGCGTTTGCTGTGGAAGAGCATCACCCTGAAAAGAAGGATGCGCCAGTTGCTGCGGCCGAGATGAAGGCGGAACAAGTCGAAATGGGCCAGATGGACGCCCAGATTAAAAAAATGGAAGAGATACGAAACAAGATGGAGATGGAGAAAGACCCGGCGGCAAGAAGAGCACTCATGCAAGAGCAGATGCAGATGATGCAGGATTGCATGAAAATGATGGGAGGTCAGGGCATGATGGGCGGGAAAGGCATGCCTATGGATGATCGCATGGGTATGATGGAGAAAAAAATGAAAATGATGCAGGAAATGATGAACAACATGATGATGCAACAGGAAATGAAAATGGAATAATTTCATTGCCACAGCTGCGCATCCGCTCCTGATCAGAAGGACGGGCGGATGCCACCGCGTCGTATCGTCGAAGCGATCATGCACGTATCCCTTGGAAAAATATCTCGCGCAAACCAGGAGATTAATCATGAATCGACGCGACTTTCTTGAACTCCTCAGCCTGCTGGCGGCCATCGGTATGTTCCCGGTTGGGCACCAGGCTTTTGCCGCTTCATTTCCTGCTTTGCCAATACCCGGCCTGCTGAAGGCAGATGCAAACGGGCGCATACGATTAACAATACAGAAAGGGCAAAGCCAATGGCGGCAGCAGCCGACGGAGACCTGGGGGTATAACGGCGCGCTGCTCGGCCCGGCCTTATGGCTCCAGCGGGGGCAAAAAGTGTTCATGAAGGTGGAAAACACGCTCAATGAAGACACGGCTGTACACTGGCATGGCCTGAAAATTCCGGGAACCGTGGACGGCGGGCCACAATCTCCGATCGCTCCGGGAGCGACTTGGGAGCCCGAACTGATGATCGACCAGCCAGCGGCGACCTGCTGGTTCCATCCGCACCCTCATGCCAAAACCGGACGCCATGTGGCGATGGGACTCGCGGGCCTGATACTGATCAATGATGAAGACAGCCAGCGCCTGCCTCTGCCGAAAGACTGGGGGATAAATGATATTCCTGTCGTCCTTCAGGATAAACGTTTAAATGCGTCCGGGCAGATCGACTACACCATGGACGTGGTCAGCGCCGCCGTGGGTTGGTTCGGTGACTTGATGTGTACGAACGGCAGCCTGTACCCCGAACATGCCGCTCCGCGTGGCTGGCTGCGGCTACGGCTGCTCAACGGATGTAATGCGCGGTCTTTGCGCCTCGCTACCAGCGACGGCCGCCCCATGTACGTCATCGCGGGAGATGGCGGTTTCCTCCCTGAGCCGGTTAAGCTGACTGAACTTCCTCTCTTCATGGGTGAGCGGTTCGAGGTGCTTGTAGATCTGAGCGATGGAAAGCCGTTTGACCTGGTGACATTGCCTGTCAGACAAATGGGTATGTCGCTGCCTCCTTTTGACAAACCGCTGCCTGTGCTGCGCATTCAACCCACTACGGCCAAGGGGCACGCGATGATGCCTGACCAACTTGTTGCCCTCGCCCCCTTGCCGAGACTTGAGGGACTCCCCATCCGCAATCTGAAGTTGTCCATGGATCCCAGGCTTGACGAGCAAGGTATGGAGCAACTGATGAAGCGCTACGGACATGAAGCCATGGCTGGATTCAGCATGGACGCGCACAGCTCTGCGGCGCCCGCTCCGGGTTCGTCTGGGGAGCACGGCGCAATGGTCATGCCCACGTCCCAACAGTCTATGGACCATAGCTCCATGAATAAGGGCCCGCCCCAGCAACCTTCCGAGCCATTTGATTTGTGGCGTGGAAACTTTATCAACGGCCAAGCGTTTATGATGGGCACGCCCATGTTTGATGTCAAACAGGGCCAGTATGAGCGCTGGGTGATTTCCGGTGTCGGCGATATGATGCTGCACCCGTTCCATATCCACGGCACGCAGTTCCGCATTTTGTCCGAAAATGGAGCGTCCCCGCAAGCCCATCGAAGCGGTTTCAAGGATATGGCCCATGTTGAAGGGAACGTAAGTGAAGTGCTTGTCCGCTTCGACCATCCGGCTCCCAAGGAGCATGCGTTCATGGCCCACTGCCATTTGCTGGAGCATGAGGATACGGGCATGATGATGTCGTTTACCGTTACGGGGTAAGTTTCTCCGGTGTATGCAGCGCCCTGAAGTCGCAATTTCAGGTAGCGTTCAAACGGTGCGGGGAACAATTAAAGACCGAGGAGGATAACAGGTGGTGATGGAATATACCCGTCTCAACGTGAGTTACAATTGAGGTGAAAGATATCGTCATGGGAATTCTTTTTAGCAGATTTTTGTTAGGGTTTGTCACGATTTGGGGTTTGAACAACATCTTCTTGAGTTCCTCATTCGCTCAGTCCGGCGGATATCGGAACGGACACATGGGGCCCTGGATGATGAGCGAGTGGGGAATGGGTTGGTTCGGCATGATATTCATGCTATTTTTAATGGTTGTAGTCGTTGTCGGGATCGTATTTCTGATTCGCCGGCTGGTTCAGAGCACGGACAGAAGAAACCGTCCCCGTTCCAATGTCGGTACAGGTTCTCAGGCAATGGACATTCTTAAAGAACGCTATGCCAAAGGAGAAATCAGCCAGGATGAATTTGAATCTATGAAAAAAGAAATACTCCGATAGGCCCTGGAGGCTTGCGATAAAATGCAAGAATACCGGCATGAAGAGAGGTAACGATCGTTCCTCTTGGAGCACCCATTATCAACTCCGCGGTAAGAGGTGCTGCGGTTCCGATTGGGGTGAAGTAATGTCAAAGAAAGGTTCTGGTGTCGATTCGGTTTTTTATTGAGGAGGGTGATATGGAAAAAGAAATCGGTTTTGAAATGGCTGCATCAAGTATCAGGTTCGGCTATGGAGTAACTGCCGAAATCGGCATGGACATGAAGGATCTCGGGGCCAAAAAAGTCATGGTCTGTACCGATCCGAACATCGCCAAGCTGCCGATGATCAAGACCCTGATCACGTCTCTTGATAACGAAGACGTTCCGTATGTCTTGTACGACCGGGTGCGGGTCGAACCGACTGACACCTCCTTCAAGGAGGCGATAGCCTTCGCTGTGGACAACGACGTCGACGCCTTTATCGCTTTCGGCGGCGGCTCGGTAATCGATACCGCTAAAGCCGCTAATCTTTACTCCACCTATCCAACCGATGACTTTCTCGCCTATGTCAATGCGCCGATCGGGAAAGGCAAACCGGTGCCGGGCCCGTTGAAGCCGCTTTATGCAATTCCGACGACGGCGGGGACCGGCAGTGAAACCACCGGTGTCACCATTTTCGATTTTGAGGAGATGCATGCCAAAACCGGAATTGCCAATAGAGCGTTGAAACCGACACTTGGTATCGTCGACCCGATGAATATGATCTCGATGCCGCCGATGATCACCACCTCGACCGCGCTTGATATCCTGACCCATGCGGTCGAGTCCTATACCGCTATTCATTATACCAACCGACCGAGACCGGAGCGCCCGATGCTGAGGCCGGCCTATCAGGGGTCAAATCCGATCAGCGATATGTGGGCGATCAAGGCGATGGAGATCATGGCCGATAACTTCGTAACCGCCGTTGAAGACCCGACCAACCTTGATGCTCGCGGGATGATGGCCTTGGCCGCCACGTTTGCCGGTGTCGGATTCGGCAATGCGGGCGTAACCCTGCCGCACGGCATGTCTTATCCTGTTTCCGGAATGGTTCGTGACTACATCGCGCCTGATTATATCTCCGACCACCCAATTATTCCGCATGGCATCTCCGTTGCCATCAATGCGCCATCGGTTTTCAGATTTACCGGTCCGTCAAACCCGAAACGTCACATGGAGGCAGCCGTTGCCCTCGGTGCCGATACCCGGGGTGTCAAGGAGGAAGAGGCAGGTGAGTTGTTGGCCGATACAATGATCGGCTACTTTAAGCGATTCAATGTCCCGAACGGGCTCAAAGCAGTTGGCTTTACCGAAGCCGATATCCCAAAACTGGTTGAAGGAACGCTGCCCCAACATCGGGTGACCAAGCTCTCCCCACGCCCAGTCGGCCCAAAAGAGTTGGCGGAATTATTCAGGGGAGCAATGCAGTATTGGTAGGGAAATCATTATGAATGATGTGCATCCGGCAATTCGCCTGCACCTGAAGCAACTTGGCCTCGCTGAGGAGGATGAGCTGCGGTCGTTTCTGCTGCCGTCTCTGGCGGCGTTGCCGTCACCATTTCTGATGCAATCGATGGAGCGGGCCGTCGCGTTGATTGTGGAGGCGGTGGCCGCCGGCAACGATATCCTCATCTGGGGGGATTACGATGTCGATGGTGTTACCGCCACGGCGTTGCTGATCAGGTTCTTTCGCGAGCTGGGCATAACCGTTCGTTATCATATCCCTAATCGGTTAACGGATGGCTACGGTTTAAAGGAAGGGGTGTTGCGGCGGTTGGCTTGCGAGATGTCGGCGGCGAAACTGTTGATAACCGTCGACTGCGGGATCGGCAATCATACAGAGATTCAGGTTGCTCAAGAACTCGGCTTTCAGGTGATTGTCACGGACCATCATCAGGTTCCTGAAACCGTGCCGACGGCCGATGTTATTATCAATCCGAAACAAGATGCGTGCTGCTTTCCGGAAAAGGAGCTGGCCGGGGTCGGTGTGGCCTTCTATCTGGCGGCGGCAGTAAGAGCACGACTGCTTGATAACAATAGTGTTTATTCAGATAAAAAAAGAATAAACATGAAGTCATTTCTCGATTTGGTCAGTATTGGGACCATTGCCGATGTGATGCCGTTGCATGGCGTCAATCGTTTGCTGGCCAAGGCTGGATTCGAGGTTTTAGCTGGAGAGAAGAAACATGGAATCAACGCGTTGCTTCATGCCTTCGGGATAAACGGGGAGCAGTTAAGCGGTGAGTCGGTATCATTTCAGTTGGCACCGGCGCTCAATGCCGCCGGTCGGCTTGGAGAACCGGACGTTTCGCTGCATTTGCTGATCAGTGATGACCAGGTTGAGGTGAGTAATCTGGCTGAGCGACTGATCAAGCTCAATACACGACGCAAGGAATTGGCCAAACGTGACCTTGAAAACGCATTATCATGCGTTGATAAATATCTGATAGAGCGTGATAAATGTATTATCATTGAAGGGCCGTTTCATGAAGGAATCCTCGGCATAACCGCGGCACGGTTGGTCGAGCAGTATGGTGTTCCGGCCCTGGTCTGCTGCCGGCCCTCGACTGGAGCTGACCTGTTAAAAGGCTCCGCGCGAGCTCCAGGAGGCTTCGATCTTTTCCGGGCGCTCTGCGCTTGTTCTGA